>JBAXUW010000114.1:0-10388 GCA_037129495.1 Planctomycetota bacterium
CCTGCAAGGCAAGCCCACCGGCGCGTGAGGTTAAGGAGGTCAACCGTAGCCTCACGGCCTGCAAGGCAAGCCCACCGGCGCGTGAGGTAAAAAACTGGGGAACTAGGATTCGAACCTAGACTAACTGGTTCAGAGCCAGTCGTGCTACCGTTACACAATTCCCCAAAAGGAGGGTGAGCTGTCATCTCGGCCACACGGATCGGACTGATCCGGGTATGCTCGTAGCTCTTCAGTGAGTTCAGATTACTCGGCCAGCCCCGGGGTGGCAATTCCGAACGCTCACGCCCGGATGACGCCCCCTTGAGAGCAGGCAGGTTGTGGCATTTCTCGAATTGAAATCCGGATCCCGCAGTGGAGAACGGATTCCCCTCCGTGCCGGTCGGTTGGTCATCGGCCGACACCCGGCGTGCGATCTCGTCATCGACACCTCTTCCGTGAGCCGCGAGCATGCGGCCGTGACGCTGCAGCACGGTCATGCAACCATTGAGGACCTCCGCAGCCGTAATGGCACCACGCTCAACGGGCGGCCACTCACCGCACCGCACCGGCTGACGGATGGCGATCAGGTCCAAATCTGCGAACAACTGCTGATCTTCGCCGTGGGCGAGCGGTCCGCGAAAGTGGGCCAGGCGAGTGAGTCGGTTTCGGTATTCGACTCGCACACCTCGCTCTTTGACGAGGTGCTCGATGGCGGCCACGATTCGATCATCGTCTCGCAACTGGCAATGGCCGAACCAGCCGACGACTCCGGGATCGGCGACCATGCCGAGGCGAAGTTGCGGGCCGTGATCGGCTTCAATCGGGCGATCGGATCTTCGCTGTCGCTCGACGAGGTCTTGCCCCGGCTGCTTGATGGACTCTTTGATGTGTTCCCCAGCGCCGAGCGGGGTTTTGTGTTGCTGGCCGATCCATCGTCGCGGTTGCTCTTGCGGGCCCGTAAGATCAGGGGCGAGGCCCAGCACGGGCCACTGCGGCTGAGCCTGTCGCTGATCGACCGCGTTGTGCAGACGCGGCGGGCGATCCTCTCGGCCGACGCGGCTGCCGACAGTCGCTTCAATGCCAGTGAAAGTATCGTTGACTGCCGCATTCGCTCAGTGATGTGCGTTCCCTTTCTGGGCGTCGATGGTCACGTGCTCGGTGTCATTCACGTCGATTCCCGGGACGTGCTCAACGGCTTTGATCAGTCGGATCTGATGGTCTTGGCGGGCATCGCCGGCCAGGCGGCCCAAGCGGTGGAGCAGGCGGTTGCTCACGACCGCCGCGTTCAGCAGGAGCATATCAATCGGGATCTTGAGCTCGCCCACCGTGTGCAGCAGGGGTTGCTGCCGACAAAGCCGGCCGAGATCGCGGGCTACGAGGTGTTCGACTTCTACGAGCCAGCCCATCAGGTCGGGGGGGATTTTTTTGCCTATGTTCCGCTGGCCGAAGGGCGGCTCGCCGTGGTGCTGGCCGACGTATCGGGCAAGGGTGTGTCGGCGGCACTTGTGATGGCGGCCCTTTCGGCCGACGTCCGCTACTGCCTCGCCAGCGAGCGCGATCTCGCCAAGGCAGTATCTCTGATCAACGAGAGTTTTCTTCGTGGCGGCTGGGATGATCGGTTTGCAACACTCGTTGTTGCGGTGCTCGATCCGCAGACGCACCACGTCATCCTGGTAAGCGCTGGCCACCTCCCGGTTTTTCTCCGCGAGCCCTCCGGGCTGGTCCGCAGCATCGGAGTCGATCTGGGATGCCTGCCGCTGGGGCTCGACGCCACCCGCGGTTATAGATCCTGCGAACTCGACCTCGCCGCCGGGGCCGCGCTCGTCTTTTACACCGATGGGATCAGCGAGGCACTCGACCACGAGCAGCGGCTTTACGGTCTGGAGAGGCTGGAGGAGGTGATCACCGGAACGGTCACCGGTGCCGGGGACTTGGGCCGGCGAATCCTTGCTGACGTCGAGCGGCATGCGGCCGGTCAGGCCCGAAGTGACGACATCTGCCTCGTCTGCGTCAGCCGCCTGGCTACTGCTGAGACCCCTGCAGAGTCTGCCCAGAGCCCGAGAAGCGTCCGCGGCAGGTCTTCCGTGCAGCAGTAGCGCTCAAGCCGCCGATACCTTTTTTGAAGCGGCGGGCTCAGCTGGAACAGAGGTTTCACGGTCCGCGGAACTCGTCAGGCAGAGGGGGAAATGAAATGAACTTTTTTCATTGGCTACGGGAAGGCGTGCGGCAGGCGGTGGTGCTCGGATTGGCCGACGCCGTGGAGGATGTCGGCACACGGAGCCCTGGGGAAGATCTGGGGCCAAGCCTGGCTCAGTCGCTTCGCGAGCGGCTCACTGTGCAGCGGACTGCCCCCAAGGAACCGACGGTGGTTGAGTCGAATGCCATCGCGGGGGCCGTCGGCCGCCGGCGGCTCGGCCGCTCGCTCGACCACGCTCGCGACGGCCTCCGCAAAGCGGCTTAGCCGTTGAGTGGAAGCGTGACGCAGACAGTCGTGCCGTGACTGGGGCTGCTGGTGATGTCCGTCTCGCCTCCGAGCAGCCGGGCCCGCTGGCGAATGCCCTCCAGGCCGAAGCGATCGTCCGGCACCGCTTTCACATCAAACCCGCTGCCGTCGTCCTCCACAACGATCCGCACGCCGTCGGCAGCGGTCTGCTCAAGCCGCACGCTGACCATCTGGGCGTGGGCATGGCGGCGGACATTGGAGAGCGATTCCTGGACGATCCGAAAGACCGTTGTCTCCACGTCGGGGGGGAGGCGACGGGCGGTCAGACTGTGCGTGAACTCGACCCGCGGAACTTCAATGCGGGCATCGCTGACCAGCGTCTCGACGGCGTCAATGATACCCAGTTCGTCGAGGGCTGGTGGCCGCAGACCGCTGATCAGCCGCCGCGCCTCGTCTCCCGCCGCCCGCAGAAGTCGTAGTCCTTCGCGGAGTTCGCTGCCCGGGACCATGTCGCCGGCGGCATGTTCGAAGGCCTCAAGGTGCATCATCGCACCGGCTATATACTGCGCGAGTCCATCATGGATTTCGTAGGAGACGAGCTGCCGTTCGCGCTCTTGAATCGTGAGCAAACGGCGAAGAACGCCCCGCTCGTGCCGCAGGCTCTCCTCCGAGGTCTTGAGAGGCAGGATGTTCTCGCAGCAGATGAGAATGGCAGCCACGTGGCCGTCGATGAGCACGGGGCCGACTCGCACCGAGAAATAATCAAGCCCGCCGTGGTGCGCCCTGACTGTCGTTTCCAGTGCCTGCTTCTCACCGGTGGTGAAGACTTGCTCGATCACCTGATAGAGGTGCTCAGTCGACTCTGGCATGGTGAAGTCGAGGATGCTGCGGCCGGTGACCTCCTCCAGAGCCCAGCCCGTGTCGATGCGGTTGCAGAAGCGGATCGTGCCAGTGCGGTCGATGACGACGATGTAATCGGCCGACACGCGGCAGACCGCCTGCCAGAGCGCCGCGGGATCGATCCCAGAGATCGCAGTATCAATGTCGGCGGCTGGCTGGCTGGCGGCCGCAGCGGGCCTTTGGCTCAGTTCTGGGTTCTGGTTTAGGTTTTGGTCTGGCTTGTCGCTCGGCATCGATTGCGCTCCAAAAACTATCGGTTTGGTCGTGGAATCCGCCCCGTAGAAGAACTCCCCTTCCCGCCACGTCCTCGAGGGCTGCCCTTTCCGGGGCCCTTCTTCCCCGTCCCATCCCGCAGGCCCGCGATCTGGTCGCGAAGCCTGGCGGCCCGCTCGAAATCGAGTTCGGCGGCCGCCTGCATCATCTCAGCCTCCAGCTGCTCAAGCAACTCAGCCGTCTGGCGTTGCGAATGCTCCCCCTGGCCCACCGCCTCGAAAGCCACCGCCCGCGAGGCGGCTTCGGCCGCGATTCCCGCCCGAATCTCCTTGCGGATTGTGGTGGGGGTGATGCCGTGGGCCACATTGTAGGCCTCCTGCAGGGCGCGGCGGCGGACCGTCTCATCGACGGCCTGCCGCATTGATTCGGTGACTGTATCGGCGTAGAGGATCACTCTGGCATCGACATTTCGCGCCGATCGACCGATGGTTTGCATGAGTGACGTTTCGCTCCGCAGGAAGCCTTCCTTGTCGGCATCGAGGATGGCCACAAGCGCCACCTCCGGCAGATCGAGTCCCTCGCGGAGCAGGTTTACACCTACGAGCACGTCAAACGTGCCCTCGCGCAGCGATTGGAGCAGTTCCACTCGTTCGAAGGCGTCGAGCTCGCTGTGCAGCCAACGGCAGCGGACCTTCCGCTCCTGGAAGTAGGCCGACAGATCCTCCGCGAGCTTCTTGGTCAGCGCAGTGACGAGCACGCGATTGCCAGCCGCCACGGTCTTCTGGATCTCACCATGGAGGTGCGTCACCTGCTGCTTCGCCGGCACGATCTCGATCACCGGATCGAGCAGTCCGGTGGGCCGAATGACCTGCTCCACCACCTCGCCCCCGGTGCGGTCGAGTTCCCAGACGGCGGGTGTGGCCGACACGTAGACGGTCTGATCGAGCTTCTTTTCCCACTCATCAAACTGGAGCGGTCGGTTGTCGAGCGCTGAGGGCAGTCGAAAACCGTGTTCGACGAGCGTGAGCTTTCGGCTGCGGTCGCCCGCGTACATGCCTCGTACTTGGGGCACGGTCACGTGCGACTCGTCGACGAAAAAGAGAAACTCCTTGGGGAAGTAGTTGAAGAGTGTTTCCGGCGTACTGCCCGGCGTGCGACCGCTGAGGACCCGCGAATAATTTTCGATGCCGGGGCAGAAGCCCGCTTCCATGAGCATCTCGATATCAAACCGCGTCCGCGCCGAGAGCCGCTGGGCCTCGAGCAGTTTCCCCTGCGACTTTAGCTCCTCAAGCCGCGTCTCCAGTTCGCGCTTGATTTCCCCCGCAGCCTCACGGATTCTCTCTTCCGGCATCACAAAGTGGCGGGCCGGATAGAAGTAGGTTTCGTCCTTCTTCGCCGCCACCTCGCCGCTGGTGGGATGCGTGACTGCGATCGATTCGATCGTGTCGCCCCAGAATTCGACGCGGGTGGCGAGTTCGTCGTAGGGGGGCCAGATGTCAATCGTGTCGCCGCGCACGCGGAATTTGCCGCGGTCGAGCCCCATGTCGCTCCGCTCATAATGAATCGAGATCAGTTTTTCGAGCAGCTTGTCGCGTGAGAGCGTCATGCCGCTGGCCAATCGCACGACCATCGCCCGGTAGGTGTCGGGCGACCCAAGGCCGTAGATGCACGAGACGCTGGCCACCACAATCACGTCGCGGCGGCTGACTAAGGCACTGGTGGCAGCGAGCCGGAGCCGGTCGATGTCCTTGTTGATCGCGGAATCTTTCTCGATGAAGATGTCGCGCTGCGGGATGTAGGCCTCGGGCTGGTAGTAGTCGTAGTAGCTGACGAAGTAATGAACCGCGTTGTGAGGGAAGAAGTCGCGAAACTCGGCGTAGAGCTGGGCGGCGAGTGTCTTGTTGTGCGAGAGCACGAGCGTCGGCCGGCCGACTTGCGCGATCACGTTGGCCATTGTGAAGGTCTTGCCGGAGCCCGTCACCCCCATCAGGACCTGCGACTTCCGCTCCTCTTTGATACCCCGGACGAGCGCCTCGATGGCCGCTGGCTGATCGCCAGCTGGCTGGTAGGGGGCGACGAGTTCGAACACGCCAGGCTTCATTTCCATGGTTTCGTTTTCATGGTGTCTTTATCATGGTGTCGTTGTCGTGGTGGTCGTGGTGGTCGTGATGGTCGGGGCCTGTGGTGGTGGTCCGGCATCAGGCCGCAGGTCGGCCGCAGCTTTTGGTCGGCGGATCGGTCGCAGATGGGGACGCATCGCCTGAAGTGTAGCCGGGCCAATACCTGCCACCTCAAGCAACCCGTCGAGCGTGGTGAACGGGCCATGTTCGCGGCGATGGTCAATAATTCTACGCGCCATGACGTTCCCCAGGCCGGGAAGCTGGGCCACTTCGGTCTCTCCGGCCACGTTGATGTTGACGGTGAAACGCTGGTCACCGGTCGGTGCCGCATCGTGGTGGATCAGTCTGCCCGAGAGTCCCCCGACGGAAATAAACCAAACGGCCGCCGCGGCGAGGCCGATGGCCACACCGAGAGCGATCAGCGGCTGGACCCGGGCGGGCAGCAGCGGAGCGAATCTATCGGGAGGTTCCATCGCTGCAGGGCCCTTGAATAAAGCTTGAATAAAGACAGAAGGAGGACTCGCTGCCGGCAGTTATGCTGCCATCGGCTGCGTGGCAGCCGGTCGCAGCCGGCTGATGATAAGATACCGCCCAGATCCCCAGTTCACGCTCGGATTCCCGTTTTTCGCATCGCACGAGAGGAGCTTTGATGGCGCTTAAGCCCCGTGTCTTTCGGCAGTCGCAATGGAATCAGCAGCTCGCCGACCATGTGGCCTCGCGGGCCGTTGACTGGTTTGCAGAGGACCTGGGGCACGAGTGCGATTGGACGAGCGTGAGCCTGATCGACCGATCGGCCCACAGCAACCTCGAGGTCGTAGCGAGAAAGTCGGGCACGATCGCGGGGCTCGCCGCGGCTGGCGTTGTTGCCGCCGTGGCAGACACAGGACTCCAGTGGCGGCCGCTGGTGGCTGATGGCGCGGCCGTCGAGGCCGGCATGCGGGTCGCTGCGATTGCAGGCACCACGCGGAGCGTGCTTGCGGCCGAGCGCGTGCTGCTCAACCTGATCGGGAGGATGTCGGGCGTGGCCACGGCCACCCGTCGCCTGGTCGACGCCGTGGCCGGCACGCCCTGCTGCGTCTACGACACGCGGAAAACCGTCCCGGGCTGGCGGCTGCTCGACAAATACGCGGTCCGGCTTGGGGAGGGCTGGAATCACCGCATGGGCCTCTACGACGCCATTCTCATCAAGGACAACCATTTGGCCGCTCTGGCGGCGATGGGAATTTCGCCTGCGGAGGCAGTGCGGCGGGCCCGAGGGTTTGTGGCGGCAACATTTCCTCCGGCCCGTGCCGACGCCATGGTGGTCGAGATCGAGATCGACGCGGTGAGCCAGCTCGACGCTGTGTTGGAAGCCGGTCCCGACATCGTGCTGCTCGACAACATGACGACAGTGCAACTCGCGGAGTGCGTTGCTCGACGGGCCATCGTTGGGCCGCAGGTAGTGCTCGAAGCCTCGGGCGGCATCCGTCCTGACACGGTCGCGGAGATCGCAAGGACTGGCGTTGACCGGGTCAGCACCGGCTGGCCGACCCACGATGCCCCCTGGCTGGATATCGCGCTCGACTGGGGCACATAACGCCCGTCGTTGCCCCCTCGTGCCAGTTTGCCCCTGGGGGATAAGTTTTTAAACTTGTCCAATGCGTTCTGCTATGCGCCTGTGGCACTGCACCGCCGGGCCGGCAGAAGTCTCCTTCGCGGGGACTTTCGCCATTGGGGTTTCTTGGCGGTGCAAGTCTCAACAGGGCGAAATTCCAACGCTCGTCGAGCTTCAGCCGAGCCCGGCTCTCCGGATTCCCGCGCGGGGATTCGCTCAGTGGGATAAGTTTTCTAACGTGTCCAATGCGTCTGTCGCTCTGGACCGACTACATGATGCCCAGCAGTCGATTTCGCTTGGTGCGGCGCTCTGCGCGGAGGCGAGCGCGACGGTTTGTTTCGCTCGGCTTCTCGAAGAATTCCCGGCGGCGCATCTCTTTTTTAATTCCGCTCCGCTCGACCAGTTTACGGAATCGGCGGACCGCTTCCTGGATGCTTTCGCGTTCGCGTACCGTCAGTTTAACCATGCGTGTTCCGGATCGTCTCAGGCTGGAATGGAAATGACCGCAGAACGACCCACGGGTGAGCGAAGTATAAAAATCCTTTGCCGCCACGTCTATCCGGCTGGTGAAGTACCCGGTTTTGTGGGTCTCACGGCGGTTTCAGGGTTTGTCGGCGGGGCCTGAACCCGTCACAATCTCGCCGGCCACGCGGCCAGAGCCCCCAGGAATTCACTGCCGGACAGAGTCATGAACGAAAGCCAATTGAACACGATTCTCACTACGGTGGCTGGTGTGCACGACGCCGCAGTCGGTCGCGAATTGGTCGTGGCAATCGTAGCGCTGATAATTTTTATCTTCTCGGCGCCACGGGGCCGACGGTGGTTGGCCTGGGGGCCGATCGTGCTGTTGGTGCTCTCGCCCTTACCGCTCGCGCTGGCGGCACTCTTTCCGGATATCGTCGATGCTCCCCGCATGGCGGTGTTTGGCATCCGCTTTTTCCTCCTGGCCTCGCTCCTGCAATCGGTGTTGCTGATCGTGGCGGTGTCGGCGTGGGAGCGGCTTAGCAAGCCGATGCCCAAGATTTTTCTCGACGTGCTGCGGTTGCTCACCGTTGCGGCCGCGCTGCTCGCGATCCTTTTCGAGGCCGGCGTAGAAGCGAATAACCTGTTCACTGGGTCGGCGGTCGTGACGGCTGTGCTCGGCTTTGCCCTCAAGGACACGCTCGGCAATGTCTTCGCCGGATTGGCAATCCATGCCGAGCGTCCGTTTGAACTGGGCGATTGGATTCAATACGACACTCATCCCGCGCATATCGGCAAGGTCGTGGAGATCAACTGGCGGGCCACGAAGGTGATCACGCTCGACGAGGCCTATGTGATCATTCCCAATGGGCAACTCGCCCAGGCGTCGATCCGCAACTTTACGAAGCCCGAGCCCTGGTCGCGTCGCTCACTCTTTGTAGTCGCCCCCTATGAGGTGTCGCCGCAGCGGGTGCAGCAGATCATCTTGGAAGCGATCCGCGGCAGCTTTGGTGTGCTCGAACATCCGGCGCCGAGCGTGGTGACGAACGATTTCAAAGAACGCGGCGTCGAATACTGGGTCCGCCTCTTTACCTCCGATTTTGACAAGCGCGACCGCGTCGACGGCATGGCCCGCGACCGGATCTGGTATGCGCTGGCCCGGCAGGGCATCGAAATCCCGGTTGCCACGCAGCAGATCCGGCTCACGCAACTGCCACCGCCCGCCATCGAGCCGGGGCCGGCCACCATCGTGCGCCGGGCGGAGAGCCTGTCTCGGCTGGGCCTGCTGGGCGCGCTCGAGCCGCTGCAGATCCGCCAGCTGGCAGAAGAGAATCGGGAGCGGGTCTATGCCGCCGGTGAACAGGTGATCCAACAGGGGGATGCCGGTGACAGCCTCTTCTTGATCATGAGCGGCCGCGTCGAGGTGACCGCCCGGCAGACGGATGCCGCTGCCGTGCGGCTGGCGACCCTCGAAATGGGTGACTATTTTGGCGAGATGTCCCTGATGACCGGTGAGCCGCGGTCGGCGACCGTCACCGCCCTGATGGAAACCACCATTTTTGAGGTGAACAAGCAGTCGTTTCGCGGTATCATTTCCGCTCAGCCAGGGCTCGTGGAGCAATTGGGTGTGGCCCTCCGCGTGCGATTGGCCGAACGGGACCAGGCGATAGCGGGAGTTGAGCGGAAGCTCCCCGACGAGCGAGACATTCTGAAGCGAATCCACGACTTTTTTTCGATGTAAGAGATCGCTTTTGAGGCGATCACCGCTGTTTTTTCCTTCGGATCCTAAGCCCATGCGTGTCGAACTCCTCAATTCCGCAATCCCGCCATCTGACCTGCAGTTTCTGGTGACGTTTCTCGTCAACGACGAGGTGGCCATTGATGCCGGTGCGATCGGGCTCCTCGCCGACCTCCGGCGGCAGCAGCGGGTGAAGCATGTCTTCATCACGCACGAGCATCTCGACCACATCGCGACCCTCCCGATCTTTCTGGAAAACGTCTACGAGCCGGGTCCGCAGAGCGTGGAGGTGCTGGCGGCCGGGGAGGTGCTGGAGTTTCTCCACGGCGATATGTTTAACGGCCGCGTCTGGCCCGACTTCATAGAAATGTCAGAGCCGAGCAACGCCTTCATGCGGACCACGGCGATTGAGCCTTGGCAGCCAATCACCCGGGCCGGGCTCACCATCACAGCAGTCCCGGTATCGCACGGCATCGATACGCTGGGGCTGGTGGTCGATGACGGCACCTCAGCCGTGGCCTTTCCGTCTGATACGGGGCCGACTCAACGCATCTGGCAGCATCTCGCCGCGATTGACCGGCTCACGGCCGTCTTCCTGGAGGCGAGTTTTCCGCAGTCGCTCAGCGATCTCGCCGCCCAGACTGGCCATCTCTGCCCCGCGACATTCGCCGCTGAAGTCAAGAAGCTGCCGCAGGAAGTGCGCTGGATTGTTGTGCACCGCAAATCGCGGTATGCCGAGAAAATCGCTCAGGAAATCAACGCCCTCGGGCTGCCCAACGTCGAGTTTGTGAGGCCGGGGCACGTCTACGAGTTGTGATTGCCCACGCCTCGGACAAGTTGGAAAACGTATCCCACTGAAGAAGCCCCACAGGGGAATCCGGAGAGCCGGGCCCGGCGGTGCAGTGCCACAGTCGCGTATTAAGACGCATTGGACAAGTT
>JBAXUW010000115.1:0-10386 GCA_037129495.1 Planctomycetota bacterium
GCGTTTGCCAAGCGAAAATCGCAGGATGCGATGTTTCGCGTGAAATGAGAAAACTGATAGAAGACTGCGTTGCAGGGATGCAACGCATAGCACCAGCAAACTGCGTTTGCCAAGCGAAAATCGCAGGATGCGATGTTTCGCGTGAAATGAGAAAACTTATTCCACGGGGGGGAGATGGCGGGCGAGCCGGAGCGAGAGCCGCTGGAGCACGGCAAAGAAGATCGGCGTCAGAAAGATGCCGAAGAGCGTGACGCCGATCATACCGGCAAACACCGCGATGCCCAGCGACCAGCGCAACTCCTTCCCTGCCCCCTCCGCCACTACAAGTGGCAACACGCCCAAGATGAAGGCCAGCGACGTCATCAGGATCGGCCGCAGCCGCAGCCGACAGGCCGTGAGCGTGGCGGTGTCAACGGCTTCCCCCCGCGCCACCAGTTCCTTGGCAAACTCCACGATCAGAATCGCATTTTTGCTGGCCAGGCCGATAAGCACCACGAGCCCCACCTGCGCAAGGATATCGATCGGCAGCTTCGCAAGCGTTAAGCCCACGATGGCGCCAATGAGGCACAGCGGCACGACTAAGATCACGGCCAGCGGTTGCAGCCAGCTCTCGTAGAGGGCCGCCAGCACCAGAAACACGAGCGCAATCCCCAACAGAAACAGGATGCCCGCCGTGTTCCCCGCCAGAATCTGCAGCAGGAAAACCTCCGACCATTCGTAAGAAAAGCCGTCGGGGAGGCTGCGCTGGGCGGCCTTGCCGACCTGATCGATCAGAACATCGCCGCCCTGAAACGGGTTGGGGATGCCCACCACGGCCGCAGCGGGAAACATGTTGTAGCGCATCGAAAGCGCTGGCCCGAGGTCATCTCTGACCGTCATCACCGTCGCCAGCGGCACCGCCTCACCGTTGGCATTGATTATCTTGAGGTCTTGCAGAGCCTTCACGCCGCTGCGGAAGCCGGCATCTGACATGATCTTCACCTGCCAGAACCGACCGAAGCGGTTGAAGTTGTTGACGTAAAACGACCCCACATACATCTGCAGTGTCTCGAAGACAGCGGAGATCGGGATGGCGAGCGACCGGATCTTGGCCCGGTCGATATCGAGAAACAGTTGCGGCGAGTCGGCCCGGTAGTCGGTGCGAACAAAGGGCAACTTCCACTCCTGCATGGGGGCGACAAAATTCTGGGCGGCGTCTTGCAAGGCCGCCGGCCCGCGATTTTGCCGGTCCTGGATGTAAAACTTAAATCCTCCGGCAATTCCCAGCCCCTTCACGGGCGGCGCTGGATAGACGCCAATCACCGCATCGGAGACTTCCGCCGCACAGCGATCCCGCATGATTCGCATGATTGAGTCGGCCGATCTTTCGGGCGACCGCCGCAGTTCGAAAGAATCGAGGACGAGAAACGTCGCGCCGCAGTTGGGCATATTCGCTGCATACACGAGCGACTGGCCCGAGATGGAGAGCGTCGTCGCGACACCGGGGATCGACTGGCCCAGTTCGTCAACCTGTTTCATCACCTCGCTGGTGCGTTGCACCGAAGCGCCGTCGGGAAGCTGCGCCTGCACGATTAGATACCCCTGATCCTGCAGCGGCACGAAGCCAACGGGATAGACCCTGACGGCCATCCCGGTCAGGAGAATGAGGATGGCATACACCGCCAACACCCAGCCGCTGCGGCGGAGCAACACCGCCACGGTGGCACCATAGCCGGCCACCAGGGCATCAAAAAACCGATTCAAGAGCCGGAACAACCAGCCACAGAGCAGATTGAGGAGCCACTCTAGCCCGTCCGGAGCCCCGGTCTTCGGCCGCAAGAGAATCGCCGCGAGCGCCGGGCTGAGCGTCAGCGAGTTGATCGCGGAGAGAATCGTCGAGACCGCGATCGTGAGGGCAAACTGCCGAAAGAAGAGGCCCGTCACCCCGGGAATGAACGCGCAAGGAATAAAGACCGCCGAGAGCACAAGCGCGACGCCGATCACCGGACCGGTCACCTCCTCCATCGCATGAAGAGCCGCTTCCCGCGGCGAGAGGCCCTCCGCGATCCAGCGTTCTACGTTTTCGACCACCACGATGGCATCGTCGACTACGATGCCAATGGCAAGCACGAGGCCGAAGAGCGAGAGCGTGTTGAGACTAAATCCCATGGCGGCCATCGCCGCAAAAGTGCCCACGATGGCCACCGGCACAGCGATCATCGGAATGAGCGTCGCTCGCCAGCTCTGCAAAAAGAGGAGCACGACGATCGCCACCAGAATGATGGCGTCGCGAAGCGTCTTCACGACCTCGAAAATCGATTCTGTGATAAACGGCGTGGTGTCATACTTGATCTCATAGGTGAGCCCCGGTGGAAACCGCGTGGCCAATTCCTTCATCTTTGCGTGAATGGCCCGCGAACAGTCGAGGGCGTTTGTGTCGGGGAGCTGAAAGATGGGAATGCCGACCGAGGGCTTACCGCCGAAGCGACAGATCTGGTCGTACGACGCAGCCCCCATCTCAATCCGGGCCACGTCGCCGAGCCGCACGAGCGCCGCTCCCGGCAGCGATGTGTCAGACTTGATGACGATCGCACCAAACTGCTCCGGTGTCTCAAGCCTGCCCAGGGCGGAAACGACGAGCTGAGTCTGCTGATCGCCGGCCACCGGCGCCTCCCCCGTCACGCCGCTGATCACCTGCAGATTCTGAGCCCGGATCGCGTCGCGGACCACCGCCGGCGTCAGCCCACGGGTGGCCAGTTGCTCCGGGTCGAGCCAGACCCGCATCGAATAATCGCGCTGGCCAAAGAGCATGGCGTCTCCCACACCGTAGCACTGCAGGAGTTCGTCGCGGAGGCGGATCGTGGCGTAGTTGCTCATGAAGACGTCGTCGAATCGGCCGTCAGGGGAGAGCAACTGCACCACCAGCAGGATGTCGGGTGAACGTTTCTTGACCGAAACGCCCTGTTGCTGCACGACCGACGGCAGGAGCGGCATCGCCAGTTGCACACGGTTTTGGGTCTGCACGAGCGCCAGGTTGGCGTCGGCGCCGACCTCAAAGGTGAGCTGCAGCAGATAGCTGCCGTCGTTGGCGGCCTGCGACTGCATGTAGAGCAGCTTGTCGACACCGTTGACCTTCTGTTCGATCGGGGCGCCGATCGTGTCGGACACGACCGAGGCATTCGCGCCGGGATAGAGACATGCCACCTGCACGATCGGCGGCGAGACCGGCGGAAAGAGCGAGATCGGCAGAGCGAAGAGGCTGACCGCACCGGCCAGCGTGATCACGATTGAGATCACCGTGGCGAAGATCGGACGCTCGATGAAGTATCGGGAAATCACGGCGGACTCTGCCCGGAGGGCTCGGCGACGGCGGCCTTGGCGGCTGGTAGCGGGAGCGTCTCGACGGCCGGCTCTACCCGCGCTTCCACCCACCGCATCGGGGCAGGTGTGCCGCCGGGCGTCTGCGCTGCTGGGAGAACCGCGGGCAGCGTCTGGAGCCCCAGGCTATCGGCCGCCGCCGCCACGGCCGTGACGGGCTTGTCTTCCCGACACCGCTGCAGCCCGCGAACGACGACGTGCGCGAGAGGATCCAGCGGCTGGGTGGGATCGGCAGACCGCACCGCGACCCACGCGCCGACCTTCTGCCCGACAATCACCTCCCGGCTCCGGGCGAGGCCGTCGGCGCCGATCAACCAGAGCGTTCGACGATCCTGATTGGTGCCGACGGCGGCCTCCGGAACAAGCGTCAGCTCGGCCGGCTGCCCCAGCGGCAGGCGGGCGCGCAGGAACATCCCAGCCCGAAACAAAGGCGGCCGCGGATGTGCTGGATCAGGATCGAACGGGTTTTCGAGGCGTCCCCGCATCGTAATTGTCGCCGTCTGCGCATCGACCTGATTATTGAGAAAGTCGATAGTGCACTGATAGGGGTATTTTCGCTCCGTGTCGTCCACGAGCCCGATATCAACAAAGACTTCACGCTGGCCGACTGCCCCGGCCTGCGAATCGCCCCGCAATGTTTTCAGGATGCGAAGGAGCGTCGGCTCATCGACATTAAAGTAGACGAAGACCGGATCAATTGAGACGACGGTTGTGAGCGTTGTTTTGTCTTGGTCAATGAGATTGCCGATCTGCAGTTGTGTGCGGCCGATCTGGCCATCGAAGGGTGCAGTGATCGTGCAGAATTCGACATTGAGGCGGGCTGATTCGACCGCCGCGCGGGCCGACGCCAGCGCCCCTGCATTCTCCTCCAGCTTCGCCTTCCAGCTGTCGAATTCTTGGACCGGCGCGGCCCCCTTGGCCGTCAGCTTCTCATACCGCTCTACCTGCACCGCCGCAAACTTCTGCTCGCCGATCAGCGACTCGAGCTTGCCCTGTGCCTCCTCCAGCTTGGCCACGTAGGGCCGGAGATCGATCTCGTAGAGCGGCTCGTCCGTCTTCACGAACTGGCCGTCCCGAAAGAAGATTTTTTTGAGATACCCCGTGACTCGGCTGCAGATATCAACCGATTTCACGGCCTCGATCCGGCCCGTTACCTCGAGATAGTCGGGCAGCACCCGCCGCTGAAAGCCGGCGAAGGTCACCTCTGGCGGCGCGGCCTCAGCGGCGGCCTTGGCCGACGCCGCGGCGTCCCCAGACTTGCGACCACAGCCGACCACCGTGGCCATGGCGAGCATGACCGGCATGACCGACATGACCGACATGACCGACATGACCACGACCGCCGCCACTCGAGCCAGGGCTCCGCATCTCATTTTGCGTCCTGTGTACCTGCTGGCTGCTGGCCACCATCCCAGAGGCCAACGCCAACAAAATACCAGCCATCTGGAGTCGACTGCATACTCAGGCCGCTGGAGCCGAAGTAGCGGCTGACCTGGTCAAACTCCGGCAGCGAACTGCCGTCAATCTTCTGGGTGATCTCGGCCGCAGCATTCTGCTTGCCATCTGGCTCGCGACTCCCCTCCAGCAGTCGCCGGAGCATTGTCCCAGCGAGGCCCTTGCTTTCAGCGAGCCGGCCGGCGCGGAGCAGTTCATAGGCTGGCCGAATCATCCGCTCGGTGCAGCTATAGGTGGATACGGCGACATCGCCAGGCAGCAGCCGCTGCAGTTCGGCGACCACCTCCTCGCAGCCGGGATTTGCGGCCAGCGACTCCGAGCCAGGACCAGCCAAAACGCGCTCCAGAAAATCCCGGTGCGATGCCAGGAAAATGTGGCCGTGGGCCACCGCCACGGAGAGGTTTGGCCAGACCGGCTCCTGTTCCTTTCGCTCTCGTTGCCCGGCCCGTCGCCTCCCGGAGGCATCGTCGTCGTTGTCGGCCCCGTTGCCTTCTTCACGGGCATTGTTCGGTACAACTCCGACCTTCTTCACAGTCTCCCAAATCGTGTGCCCACCCACCTCGACGGTCCGAACCTCCCCCTCGCTCGCCATCCCCTTGGCGAGCACCTTGGCAACCGCCTCTGGATTGTTGGTCGGGATCGCTATCAACATCCGTTCACAGTCCGGCCCCAGCGGCACGACATGGTCGCTCGCCACAACGCAGCGGCTGCCCAGATGCTTGATCAGGTCGCCCCGAACGTCGATCTGCGGCCCGTCGGGATCTTCTTTAAGGCTCGCGATGACATCGTCAAAAACACCCGCTTCGCCAACCACATCGTCTACCAGCGGCGGTAAGGCATCGAAGGCGTTGATGATGTCCCATTGAAGTGCCGCCCAAGACGCCGCATCACCGGGCACCCAGGGGGCAGGCTTCATGTCGGCGGCATTCGGAAAATGGAGCATGCGGGCTGCCTTCTGAAACCGGTCGACGCCAGTGGTGGGCCGGCTCGCCTCCGCCGGCGCGTGGATCAGCGTGTTGTGCCGCAGATCCACACCACCCTCGCCATAAAACAGATAGCCACCCGCGCCATTCACCGCATCGAAACCCTGTCGCCGCAGAATGGCGATGTAGTCCAGTCCCTTCTTTCCCTTCTTGGGCGGAAACGTCCGACGGTCGGCGGCTAAATACGCGAGCGGTTCGACAAACCAGCGGACGGTCGCCGCTGTTGCCGGCACGTCGGCTCCGCACCGCTGCATCACTTTGGCGAAGGCGGGCAGTGACTGTAGGGAATCGGGCCGGCCAGCTGTGCCGAGCCCGGCGGCCAGTTCGGCTACCGCATCGAGCCGATCACCCACGACGATGGCAGCTGGCGCTAGGGCGATCGCGAGTTGACGCTGCCGAGGCGCGGCGGCCGTGGCCGGTGCGGGCGTGCTACCAGTTGCGAGCCTGGCGGGAGCCGCTTCCGGAAATACAAAGGCCTTCATCGTGGCGGGGGATGCAAGAGGCTTCCCACCCTTCGCCACGGCCCGGGCCACCATCGCCTCCAGCAACTCTTTGACGGCGTCTTGCCGGCCGGTGGTATCGATGATCGCGACGGTGGCCAACAGGCCGTCGGGACGTTCGATGACGCCGATCGCCATCTCACCGCCGGCAATCTTATCGGCTTCCTCCAGCGTGATCTCGAGCGAGCCGCGGAGCGGATCAGCAGAAGTTTTGCCCTGCTGCCGCAGGCCGTCGAGAAACGTGCTCATCAGGGGGTCATAGACAAATCCGCCCAGCGCTGACTTCTCAAACCGCTTTCGCAGAGTCTGCGGGTCGGCAATACTCGCCCAGACCCTGGTTGTGGCTGGCAAGATTCGTTCGCTCGGTGGAAACGAGCCGGCGTCGCACCGCCTTGGGGCGACGCCACCGACCGCCAGCAACCCCAACACGAACGCGGCAAAAACCCTGCCCACAACACTCCTGCCACATTCCCTGTGCACCGACATGACCGCCTCCTTGATAAATTGACCCTTTGGAAAGGGTCTCGAATGACCTCCTCCACTTCTGTCTCAAGATACGAAAAACCTCAACGCACGACTACCGAAGCTGTTCAGGCCTCCAGCAGGCAGGCATAGGCCGACATCCCGGCACCATAGGCCGTCAACAGCACTTTCTCGCCCGGTTTGATGCCGCGACTCATGAGATTCTTCAGCACAAAGAGCACCGTGGGAGACGACATATTGCCGTAATCCTGCAACACCTGCCGGGTCGGTGCCATCTGCTCTTCGGTGAGTTCGAGCGCCTCCTCAAGCGTCGACACCATGCGGTCGCCACCGGGATGGATCGCCCAATGCTTGACATCGCGACGGGTGAGGCCGTTTCGCTCAAGCAACCCATTGATCAGCGGCGGCACAACGATACCGACCACCTTGGGCAGTTGGACAGCGAGTTTGTTGTGAAGCCGGCCCTGCTTGTAGACATACCGCACATCTTCCCGGTAGGAGGTGTCGATGCAGCCTGCCGAATCGATGATCCGCAGGCCCTCAGGGCGGGTCCAGAGCACGGCCGCGGCTGCTCCGTCGCCAAAGATCGCGTTTGAAATCAGGAGGCTCATGTCGTTATCCATCTGAAAGGTGGCGCTGCAGATCTCGACCGCGACAGACAGTGCGACACCATTCGGATTGGCTATGAGTGAGTGGGCCGCTAGGTCGATGTTTGGTAGCGCGCCGCCGCAGCCGCTCCCCACCGCGTCAAAGACCCGTACCGAGCCGTCGAGCTTCATCGCCTCGAGGAGGTAGGTCGACACGCCGGGGCAGATATAGCCAGTGCACGTATTGACGACGATCGTGCGGATCTCGTCGGCCGACACGCCGGCGTCTCGCAACGCATTGACAGCCGCCAGTTGCGAAAGTTCGGTCGACCAGCGGGTAAAGCGGCCCATCCGCCGGTCTGGGTCTTCGTTCTTGAGGCTCATCAACTCAAGTTCGTTGTCGAACGACAGATACCGGTTCAGAATGCTTGGATGCATGAAGACCTTCTCCAGCACGTCCATGCTGCGATCCGAGAGGACGTCCCGGAAATTGGCCCGAACGAGCTCCATACCAAGTGACTGGGGAATGCAGATTGGAGGGTTAGCGATGCCGATAGCGGCGATCCGGACCACCGGCTGTTCACGAACTGACTGACTCACTCTGTTCTCACTTTCGAAAACGGTCGTCGGGCGTGCCTAGGATTTCATGGACAACCGTCAAACCCTCCAGCCTACACGACATGCGGTTCTCTCAAAGCCGGCGGTCTGGGCCTCGGGCCTTATGCAACCGAGCCCGGCCGCTCCCCCGGCCGCTGCCCTTGACTCGCCACCGTCACAAGGGCAGGATGGTGGATTAATTAGTCCAGAAAATAAAGCCAAGGTCGAAGCCACAGGAACGTAACTGGCACATGGATGATGCAGGGATTCGTACGCGCGTTGAAAACACGATCGTCGCAGTTTTGAAAGTCGATCCGCAAACTCTCGGCAGTGATCAGCGGATCCGCGAGGATCTGGGCGCTGATTCTCTCGATGCTGTTACGCTCGTTATGGCGCTCGAAGACGAATTCGGCAGCTCGATCAACGACAACGACGCACGGTCTCTGGCGACCGTGGGCGATGTGATCAGCTATATCAGCCGGCATGCCAAGAAAAAAGCCCTGGCATGAGTCGGCGGCGCGTGGTCGTCACCGGCATCGGGATGATATCGCCGCTGGGCGGTTCTGCCTCCGATTCTTGGGCCGCCCTGCTCGCAGGCCGGGCTTCCGTAGCTCCCGTCCCTCCGTCTTGGCGTCGGTATGCCGATACGAAGTCGACGATCTGGGCCCCGCTCCCTGATCTCGACTGGCCGGCTCTGGGCATCGATCGGATCGAACAGCTGCAGCTCGATACCAGCGGCATGCTTGCCATTGCCGCCTCGACTGAGGCGCTCCGCGACGCCGGCATCAGCACGGCAGTTGCCGATGCCAAGAAGAACACATTCCGGATCGATGGCCCTGCTCCGAATCGCTGCGGCGTCTGCATGGGCACAGGGGTTGGCGGCGCCACCTCCTTCGTCGGGAATCTGGCCAACCACGTGATGAGTCCGCTGCGGGAACTGCTCCCCGATGCGGACATGCTGCCGCCGATGCCAACCCGGTTTAGTCCATATGCCGTCCCTACGATGATGCCCAACGCCGTGTCGGCGGTGCTCGGGATTCGCTGGTCGCTGCAGGGCCCAAACCTCACGTTTGCTCAGGCCTGCGCCGCGGGCACTGTCGCGGTGGGGCATGCCTTTCGCACGATTGCCCGTGGTGAGGCTGACCTCGTGCTGGCCGGTGGCGCGGAGTATCTCGGCGATCCCTATGGCGGCTTCTTTCGCGGCTTCGACATTGCCCGCACGCTCGTCACCGCAGGCACCGACGCCGCCCGGGCCAACCGGCCCTTCGACCGCGACCGCACTGGCTTTCTTTTCGGCGAAGGAGGGGCGGCGGTGCTGGTCTGCGAAGAAGCCGAGGCCGCCCAACGGCGGGGCGCCAGGGTCTATGCCGAGATCGCCGGCTATGCAGAAAACTTTGATGCTTACAGCAGCATGTCGATGGAGCCCTCGGGTGAACGGATCGCTGCCATGCTCACCGCCGCGCTGCAAGACGCCGACTGTTCTCCGGCTGACATTGACTACATCAACGCCCACGGCACCGGCACAGCCGTGAACGATGAGATTGAGTCGGCCGTGATCGAACAACTCTTCGGCAACAAGCCGCTCGTGACCGCCACCAAGTCGCTCACCGGCCACTGCATCGGCGCCAGCGGCGGCATTGAGGCGGCAGTCACCGCTCTGTCGCTGGCGCACCAGACCACGCATGCCTGCCATAATCTTGAGCAGCCTATCCGCGAGTTGCGGTTTGTTCGCGAGGCGGGCCCCTGTCGGATCGACACGGCGATCACACAGTCGTTCGCGTTCGGCGGCCACAATGCCGCGCTCGTGATGAAGCGCATGGCGTGAACCAGACCGGAGGGGGACCACTACTCGTCGTAGGAGGCGTCGCAGTCGGCCGCGACCACCTCGACATACTCGTCGGTTTCGTTGTCGAACCACGGTGTGAGATCAGGGAAACCCATCGGTGTGTCCAGTCGGGGTAATTCCGGTCTTTTCTCGAGGCCTTTCCAGCATAATTCGCGGCTGGCGAGGAACTCTTCGACCAGTTTCCCGATGTGTCGGCTTGCCGCTTTGATGTTGTGGGGCAGACGTTGACCGCACTTGACGGATCGATCGTCGAGACGATCGCTCGCGTCGCCCGGCTCTCGGGGCTTCCCAAAGCAAAGGGGGCGTCGCTGTGCGACTCTCGTCTGCACACGCAGTTTAAGGTGTTGCGTGGAATTCCGTCACGAATCGACGTGACTCCCGCCAATCCAGTGCGAATCGTGACCGTGACGGCCACGCACACTCAAGTCGTGGTAAGCGTGGCGGCGGAAGCACCGGACCGAGCTGCGACGGTTCCTTAAGGATCGTGACCAATCGCCTCGATCTGCCCGCTGAACTCAGCGGGGAGATCTATCGGCTGCGGTGGCTGATCGAGACGTTCTTTCGGATGTTCAAGCAAC
>JBAXUW010000116.1:0-10371 GCA_037129495.1 Planctomycetota bacterium
CATTCCATATTCGCAGAGCCGATTGATCCGGCCACGCTGGTCCGCCCACGCCGGCAGATTCGCGGCATGTCCGCAATCCTTCTCCCCTTCACTGCCGACCGGCGAATCGACTGGGATGGCTTTGCGACCCACGTGGCCCGGACGGCCGCGGCCGGCATCACGCCGGCGGTCAACATGGACACGGGCTACGTTCAACTGATCGACAACAGCACGCGGAAACAAGCTCTGCAAGTAGCCCGCGATACGCTCGGCCCCGGCCGGGAAGTTGTGGCCGGGGCGTGTGTGGTCGATGCGGTCGGCGCGGCCTTTGACGTGGTGGAGTATGGCCGCCAACTCGACATGATCGCAGCCGTCGGCGGGCTGCCGGTGATCTTTCCGTCGTTTGGGCTCACGGCCGGCAGCGATGCCGATATGCTCGCCCGGTATCGGCTGCTCGCCCGCTGCGTGCCGGCCTTCATCGGCTTTGAACTCTCGACCGAATTTGTGCCGAGCGGCCGGGTGCTCGGGCTCGATGCTTACGCAGAGTTGCTTCAGATTCCCAACTGCATCGGCGCAAAGCATTCGTCGCTCTCGCGGCGGCTGGAGTGGGAGCGGCTGGCGCTGCGAAACCGCGTGCGGCCGGAGTTTCACGTCTTCACTGGCAACGACCTCGCGATCGATATGGTGCGGTATGGCAGCGACTGGCTGCTCGGCCTCTCGACAGCGGCGCCGGAGGCGTTTGCGAAGCGAGATCACTGGTGGGCCGCGGGCGACAGCCGGTTTGACGAACTCGACGACGCCCTGCAGGCGTTGGGCGATTTTGCATTTCGGCGGCCGGTGCCCGCCTACAAACACTCGATGGCGCAAGCCCTGCATCTTCAGGGCCTGATCGCCGACGCCGAGCCGCATCCGGAGAGTCCCCGGCGGCCCTCGTCTGATCGGGAGATCATCAGTACGATCTTGGAGCGGATCGATCGGGCCGTCGAAGCGGCATAACGTGGTGGTCGGCCTTGCGCAAACTCCCCAGATTCGGTGCCAGGCACCGTTTTTTTTGATGCAGATTGAAAAGCTGACGCTCTGGCGTCCCTACTGTCAGATGCAGACAGCGAGCGAGCCGCTGCATGTTGTCGCGGCCGAGGGCTGCTGGCTGGAACTGGCCTCGGGCCAGCGGATCATCGACGCCCTCTCCTCATGGTGGACGGTGTCCCACGGCCATCGACATCCCCACATCGTGGCTGCGATCATTGATCAGGCCCAGCGGCTGCCCCATGTCATGCTCGGTGGGATCGATCATCCGCAGGCCGTACGGCTGGCCGACCGGCTCGCGGGGCTGATGCCAGGCAGCTTGAACCATTCCTTCTTCTGCGACTCGGGCTCAGTGGCGATCGAAGTCGCACTGAAGATGGCGGTGCAGTATTGGATGAATCGGGGCGAGCCAGCCCGGAAAAAATTCGTCTGCCTGCGTCATTCCTACCATGGTGATACCAGCGGCGCCATGAGTGTCTGCGATCCCGATGACAGCATGCACCGGCATTTTCATGGTTTTTTGCTTGAGCAGTATCCGCAGGAGCTGCCCGTGGATGAGACTGGCTGGCAGGCATGCCAGGAGTTTCTTGGCAGAGTTGGCGGGCACTGCGCAGGCGTCATCGTCGAACCGCTCGTGCAGGCCGCGACCGGCATGCGGTTTCATACGCCCGAGCAACTGAGGCGACTGGCTGATCTGACCCGTGAGGCAGGTCTGCTCTTGATTGCCGACGAAATCGGCGCGGGCTTCTGGCGGACAGGCAGGCGACTCGCCTGCGACTGGGCCGGCGTTGTGCCCGACATCCTCTGCCTTGGCAAGTCGCTCACAGGGGGCACTCTTCCGCTGGCTGTCACGATGGCAACAACAGAGGTCTTTGCGGCCTTCTATAGCGACAATCCCGACCATGCCCTGATGCACGGGCCGACGTACATGGGCAACCCGCTCTGCTGCGCGGCAGCCAATGCCGCGATTGACCTCTTCGAGAGCCGGCCGGTGGCCGAGGAGGCGACCCGAATCGAAATGCTCGGCCGAGAGTGGCTTGCGCCGCTTGCGGAGCTGGAACATGTCAGGGAAGTCCGCTGCCGCGGCGGGTTTTTAGCCGTTGAGACGGAGCGTCGCTTCGACAGGCAAAGGCTTGCGCCGCTGATCCTCGAGCATTCGGTCTGGCTGCGGCCGATCGGCAACGTGATCTACGCCGCGCCGCCGCTTACGATCACCCAGCCTGAGTTGCGGCAGGTGACAGATGCCATGTCAGCCGCGGTCCGCACGGATGTGTATGCCTGAAGTCGGGGCTCGTCAAAGCCATTCCGAGAGGGTGGAAGTTCTCGCTCACGTTCAGGGCTTCTCGGCGGCGGTTGCAGGCACCGGTAGCTCAAAATACTCGCAGCTCACAGTGGCGCCGCGGGCGTCGGTGAGCGTGAAGAAGCCGACCAGCGGCCGGGCCGTTGGCAGTGTGACGCTCGCCATGCCGTCGGCAAGCACTGTCTCAGTCGTTGTCCAAGTGCGGCTTTGCCACGGGCCCGCGTCGCTCGTCCAATGGAAGCGGACGACGGGCAACTTGGCCGTCACCCCGCGGATCGTTGCCGTGAGGCCGTCGGCTGAGATCTCGGCAAGCGCCGCCACAGCCGGTAGCGGCTCGGGCTGTCGGCCCGCCTTGTCGGCCCGCAACTGATGATCGACGAAGATGCCGATCTCCTGCGGCGCCCAGCCCTGCGGGTGGCCATGGGGCATCTTGACCGTCACGCAGAGCCGACGATCGCCGACGAGTCGATAGGTCTTCTGATAGCTGTCGAGCGGATAGGCGAAGTCGTTTGTGCCGTTGACGAAAAACATCGGCATCTGGGCGCGGCCCACGTGCTTGGAGGGATCGAAGTTGTCGATCCAGGTCTGCTTCCACTGTGGGTCCATGGCTGCAAACCGTGAGAGCCATGTGCTGTTGTCGGCAAGGAAGCCACAGCCATAGACCGGCACGGCAGCCTTGAAACGATCGTCGAGCCCCGCAACGATGCAGGTGAGATAGCCACCCCAGCTGATGCCCGTGACGCCGATGCGATCTGGATCGACCTCCGCCAGGCTCGCCAGCAGGCTCCCGGCCCGCACGCATGCCGCCACGGCATGGTAGGACCAGAGATCGCGAAGCGGCTGGGCGGTCAGCGGAAATTTCATGTCGTCTGACTGATCGGGCCCGCCATCGGGCAGCGGCTGTCGCCCAACGCCCTTGCCCGCCAGATCCATCGCGATCGCCACGTAGCCGCGGTCGGTCCAGAGCTTCACCCACTCCGGAAAGGCGGTGCCACCACCGCCGTGGATCAGCACCATGGCGGGCGATTTCCCCGTGGCCCCTGCGGGAAACCCACAATAGGCAAAGACCTGCGTGGGTTTCCCGGCGCGTGGTTCGCCCTCGTAAGAGAGTCGGCGGAGCGGGCCCTCGGTGTCGAGCCAGGTCGCCTGCGGTGGTCGGCGGAGCGCTGCCATATCCCAGAGCGTTACTGCGGGCTGGGCGAGAACGGTCGCTGCGGAAAGTGCGCTTTGAATTACCAAGGCCACCAGGATCGTGAAGGACGCTGGGACCGTTGTGATCCTCTCGCGGCCTCTGCCAGGCACACATACCGTGGAAGTCATGGAATAATCCCTGCGTGGAGATGATGCCAACGGTGGCGGAGATACCGATTGGCGGGAGTCTGCCCAAAGCCTACTCGCTCGCCACTTCGGCAGGCAGGCAGAATCCTACTGGCTGAAGTAAGAATACGTCATGAAATTCTACACCTCACTCGTGGCAGATAGCGCACTAGCCCCGGAAGCCAATGCGGCTGCACGCCACGCTTGCCGTCGAGCATCGGCTCCAGTAATCGCCTCAAAGAATCTTCGGCCGCCTAAAACACGTTTGGCACAAACGTGCCGCCGCGGCAGCGGTTGAGATACTCAAAGCCCGCCACCTGCCCGGTGGTCTCAAGCGCATCGCGGTAAACGGGATCGTGAAACCCTTCGATGTCGATGCTGCCCCGCCAGCCGGCGAGCCTCAGCGTGCTGATGAGGTCTGTCCAGTTGGTGTCGCCGAAGCCGGGCGTGCGGTGGTGGATGTATGGCACGCCGCCGCGGATGCCGTGCTCGCGGACGATATCCCACATCACAGTCGCATCCTTCCCATGGATGTGCCAGATGCGAGTGGCATATTTGCGAAGCTGAGGGAGTGGATCGACGAAGCTCACGATCTGGTGGCAGGGTTCCCATTCGAGGCCGATCACCGGGCTCTCCACCTCGGCAAACATCGCGTCCCAGGCCCGCGGGGCATGGGCGATGTTGCGGTCGCCCCATTCCCAGGTGCCACGCGACTCGCAGTTTTCAAAGGCCAGTCGCACCCCCTGCTCTTCCGCCCGGGCGGCAAGCGGGCGAAACACCTCGCCAAACCGGCCAAACGACTCCGGCACCGGGCGGCCGGGAATCCGACCGGCGAAGCCCGACACTATGTCGCAGCCGAACCGGCCGGCGGCGTCGATCAGCCGCTCCCAGTCGCAGACCGTCTCAGGGCTGGTGAGCGGATTGCCGTAGACGCTGATCGTGCTGATCCGCCGGGGCAGATCGTAGCGGGCTATTGAAAAGCCCTCGAGTACGGGCCGGATGGTGTCGGCTAGGCCATCGAGGTCGAAGTCGCCGACCGACTTACCGAAACTCAGTTGAAATGTCTCGAAGCCGTGTGGCAGGAGTTGGCGGATCACCTCTGCCGTGCGGTCGTGGGCGGGCACGAGCGTACCGATCCGGATGTCTTCGTGGGCGTGCATGAGGGAATCTTACTTGAGTTAGACTGCGAGGGCCATTCACAAGGCCTGCCGCTGCTATGCCCGCAGTGCATGGTCCCCGGTCCGCGGTGTTTGGTGCGACCACAACACAATTGTAAACACTGGCCTTTCCCGTATGCGACTGCTGAGCTGGAACATCCACAAGGGCATTGGCGGTCGCGACCGGCGGTATTCACTCGCGCGGATCATCGACTGCATCGAGGCTGAGAATCCTGACCTCATCTGCCTGCAGGAGGTCGACCGGATCGTGCGTCGCAGCCGGTTCGACGATCAGCCACGGCTGCTCTCGACGTATTTTCGTGCCCACTCGGTGTTTCAGTCGAATATGCCGGCCGGCGGCGGCGCCTATGGCAACCTCGTGCTTTCGCGGTGGCCGGTGGAGAGCCGCCACCGGATCGGGCTCCGGCAGGGCACACGCAAGCCGCGTGGCGCGCAGCTCTTGCTGATCGATTCGCCCGAAGGGCCGCTGCATCTCGTCCACACGCATCTTGGCCTCGCCGAGCAGGAACGCCACTGGCAGATCGATCGACTGCTGGGCCATATGCTCTTTCGATCGGCTGATAATCTGCCGACGCTGTTTGTGGGCGACTTCAACGACTGGCGCAACACACTCGCCGCCGCGACGCTGGCGGCGAGTGGCTTTGCCCAGGTAACGAGCCCTGCCAACCGATTTCGGTCGTTTCCATCCTGGCTTGCGGTCGGCAGCCTCGACAAAGCGTTTGTCCGCGGGGCGATTGAGGTGCTGCAGGCGCGGATCGTCAAGACGAGCCTCTCAAAGACCGCCAGCGATCATCTCCCGCTGGTGATCGATTTCCACCTCCGGTGAGACGGTCGCGGGCCTCGCTGATCGCAGCGGACACGACAGCGGCGTCGTCTGTGCTTTTATTTTTGAAAAAGAAATTCACACCTGGGTTATGAGATACCTGCTACGAACCGCCTGCCCACCGTATTTCAGGCGGGATTTGTGGATCTCGGCGCCGTCATGAATGCCGTCAACGCGAAGCTGCCGGCCGCCGATTGCCAGCCCAGCCGCGCACGACCCCGATGCCGATGACCAGCGGGCCATCTGGCCAATCACGGAAGCAGAGGGAGCCCGTGAAAAGCCGCTGGTATTCTTCTGAGACAAGCCATGCAGCCGACCGCTTGCCGATCGGCCAGCCCCAGCGGCCTCGCCGAGGACGACCGGGCAACCCCCGCGAAGAATCGACTTGGGAGTCTTTTCGAACGTCCATGCCAGCAATGAGGAGATCGCCAAGTCCGTCACGGCCATGATGAAGGCCAAGGGCTGGCGATGAAACGATCGGACTCTGCAGGAAAGATTTCTGAGAAAAGCACCGCGGAGTTTCACATGCAGAGCTGGTCACGGCTGGATGGTAGCCGCTGTCGGCCTTGTGGTTTACAACCTTTGCTGGGTGAGAGCTTGCGAATCCTGCCAGGGACATGAATGTGAACGAGTTTGTTGAACCATTGGGAATGCGGGTGCTCATCCGCAAGGATGAAAGTCGCCACAAGACGCGGGGCGGGATCGTGCTGCCCGATCAGGCTGAGATTCCCACGATCACTGGTCGTGTCGTTGAGGTGAGCCTCCAGGTCGAACGCAGCCCCGACTTCCCAATCGAGAAATACGACAAGGTGCTGTTTCATCCCAAGAACTCGATTCCGGTCGACTTTGAGCAAGACAACCTGCTCTATGTTGTGCCGATCGAGGATGTCGTCGCCGTCTTTCGGAAGCACGACGACGCGGGGACTCAAGGCCGCGGGAAGACCGGTCAGGATGACGACCGCCAGGCAGACGACTCCGCTGAATGAGTGGGCGGCTTCCGCGACGGTGAAGAGTCGCTGGTTTTTCTTGCCTACGATCCGAGTAGCACTGCGGGCACGCTGGCGTCGGCCCCGACCAGTCGCATGGTCTCGTCGAATGACCGCAGGCCGGCCGTTGCCCCGACGCCCGTTACGCAGCAGGCAGCCGTGGCGGCACCGAGCAGGCCCGCGTCTCGAAGTGGCAGGCCTCGCAAGATGCCGGTGAGCAGGCCAGCGAGAAAGGAATCGCCCGCGCCGGTCGTATCGGCCACTGGGCCGGGCGCTGGCACGCACGGGATCTCCAGCCACTCGTCCGCCGCCGGGCTCAGCAGCGTGCCCCGTGTGCCGAGCTTCACACCCACGATGCCCGCGGCGCCGTGCCGTCGATAACAGTCGATGATCGCCCGTGGCTCGTGGAGACCAGTCTGGTGAATGGCCTCGTCGAGGCTCGGCACATAGATGTCGATCTGCTCAAGCGCCGGCGCGATCGCGGCCAGCGTGCCGCCCGAACCACCGGTTTCGACGGCCACCCGGCAGCCTGTGGCCTTGATGAGAGCCAGCGCGTCTGCGAGCACGGGCTCAAGCGCGGGCATGAGACCAAAGTAGCCGATCAGGGCCAGGCGGCTGTTGCCAAAGTGGGCCGCCTGCTGGCTGATGAAGGCGAGGTCGATCGCCTGGGGCGCGCCGACATGATGCGCGAAGCTCCGTTCGCCGCTGGGATCGATGAGCACGGCCGTGGTGCTCGTGGCCAATGTCGGATGCGATTGGAGCGACTGCGTGTCGATTCCTTCAGCGAATAGTCTGGCCCGCACAACGTCGGCCCAGAGATCACCTCCCACGAGGCTCGACGCCGCCACCCGCATGCCCAGCCGCTGCATCGCGGTGCCCGAGTTGCAGACGATGCCGCCGGTGGTCACTTCGATCGGCTCGACATGAAAGAGCCGGCCACCGCCGACCGGTTGGGAGAGCGGAACCGGCCGGACGAGGATGTCGGCCACGCAGGTGCCGCAGATGATGCAGTCGATGCCGCCGCCGTGGGAGGCATCGCCGTGTGGTCTGTCGCTCATGCAAATGCCTCGCAGTCAGGTGGAAGCTCGCACTGCTGCTGGCCGTGAAAGCCGCCGTGGGCAGTTTGATGACTCAACCGCCTGATTGTAGACCCTCCCAGGCCATTGCCGGCGGCCATTATTTATGTTTTACGAGCCGCTTATTACAAGATCTGCGGGAGTCCCGTGGAGCGTCGCGGTGGCGTCGCCAGCGTGAAGAAGAACTGATTTGAGGGCCGCCGCGTCGCCGGGCAACCGGGTGTCGCGAGGTGATGGTTTCGTGTCGAGTCGAAAGGCGAGAGCACGGCTGGCGAGGGATGTGTTCCCAGCGACATCGATCTGACGGACGCGAATCATGTTTCGACCCTCAGTCGGCGTGGAGGCCGCGTTCCAGGAACGTCCGTTGCCTGAGTACTCGACCCGCCCACTCCTTTCGAGTCCGCGGACCACGAGGGCGGCAACACTGGTCACGATCGCAGAGGGCTTGAAGCCGGTGTTTCTGACAAGGTTCACCTGTGGTGCTGCCGGCCGCGAGCGATCGAGCGTGAACGTGAATGTGGTGGCCGCAGAAATGTTGTGGGCAGCGTCAATCTGCCGGATCTGTCCGGTGTTGACCCCCGGCAGGAATCGTTGAATCGCAGTGTCGCCCGAGAAATCAATGGGTTTCTGAAAGTCACTTCCCTCAATCGGACCCTGTTTCAAGGCAGGCCGTCGCCCTTGGCGGACAACCGCTGAAAAGAAAGACCGGGATGGCTGGCGAGCAGGTCGATTCATCCGGGCAACCGGAACCTGGCGGCTCGGCCGCTCATCGCGGCGCTGGTGGTCGAGTGATGGCCCCAGACATTGTCTTCACGAGGTGGCCCCGGTAACCGGTCCGAGGTACGTTGCGCACGCATGAAGGTGCACGTGGTAATTGAGCGTTGATCCGAAGCAATGCAGAAAAGAGACGGCACCGAGCCGCGGGCGAGCTGCGCTCGGCCTTTCGCCGGCGCGGGTCAAGTCCGGGGAAGGTAGTCCACTGACGTCCACGCGCGGCCAAACTAAGGGGAGGGTTATGGCCGACTCCCGCCGCGGCGGATAGCAGTCCGTCAGAATTGATATTCAAAGCCGAGGTTGATGCCCTGGGCCCAGAAGTCGGAGGTGCGCTGCTGAAAGGCGGGCTGGGCCGGCCCGGAGAGCGTTCCGGGCGGGAACTGCGTCGGATTGACGCTGGGGGCGATCTGCCTGGCTGCCCGGCCGACAGTCGACCACCACATGAAAGTGTAGCCGACCGACAGCCGGCACTGCGACCAGATCGCGTAGTCGGCCGTCACGCCCACTTCGCTGACCGCCGCGAACAGCGACGAACCATGGGAGCCGATGTTCGTTGGCTGGGAGAGGACATACCCAGGCGTGTTCGAGAGGGTCGTGGGGGAGGCCGACGCGTTGGTGGTCTGCGTGGCGACCGTTGAGCCGCCGATGTCGGTGTCGAAGATGCTGGCGCCAAGAGCTACCTTGCCGAGCACCTGCAGCGACCAACGCTGCCGCCACCAACGCTCGATCAGGCCGATCTCGCCCCCTTGAAACTGTGTCTGAGCCCTGAAGGAATCTGTGGCGACAATGCTGGTCAGTGGATAGCCCGAAGCCGATGCCGAGGAGACGACCGACGAATCGGTGATGTTCAGCGAATCGTTGAGCTGCAGGAACCGGTAGCCCCCCACGAGCCAACGACGGTGAAACTGCTCGCAGCCCAGCGAGCCGCGGAGGATCAGGTCGAAGCCCTGAAAGAGCGTGGCCTGCGACGCATTGATCGAACGGTTCAGCAGCGTCGCATCGGCGGGCAGCGTGTACGGAGGGGGAAAGAGCACGGCAGCCTGCTGCCCCGTGACGGCATCCACAAAAGGCCGCGCCAGGAGCACGCTGCCTCCCTGATTGCTGAACGTTCCTCCATAGTTGGCATCAGCGAGTTCGAAGTATTGGGCGTCGATGCCGTCGAGTTGGCGCGGATCAAACCAGTACCCGACCGTCACCCTGCCTCCGGTGCGCATCGTGCCGGCCGCCCACTCGTTGCCGGAAAGGATGCTGGTGCCGGGCTGGCCCACGACGCCAGCCTGGGAGGCTGGCGTCCCTGCCGGGCTCGAGGTCACCAGCGGCGGCAGCGAACTCCCCGAGGTGGCCCACACCAGAAGATCAGCCGCCACCCATAGGCGTCCCATGTAGTTCATGCGGAACACGCGGGTATGGTCGCGGGAGCACCAGCAGTGATTGTCGGACATGTGGTAGGCATACTCACCCGGCCCCATCCAGGACGGATCCACCAGTTCGCGGTCGCAGGGGGAGGCCGGGACTGGCTCCTGAAACCAGGCGAGCAGGCCGTCCGGATCCTTGGCGTAGGCCGGTGCACGGTAGGGATCGAGGCCGGCGGGAACCTGGGGCTCGTCGACCCGCTTGCGAACGACGACCCCTGAGTCGTCCTCGCCGATGCTCTCAGGGTAGCCCAGCGGCTCGGTCTGCGCAGCAGCAACGGTCGCTAGGAACAGCGATCCGAAGTCCCACCGCGGGCTATCGCCGGCGGCCGGATCGTCGGCTCCCTGAGAACTGATCTGGTAGGTGCAGTTGAAGAGGTCAACTGCCGCGGCTCCAACGGATGCGATTACACCGTGTCACTCGGCCGTGCGCCGCCAATACTCCGGTCTTCGGCTGTGGTGGGCGATCGCTATGACGGTGATTCGATTTCCTTCGTGCT
>JBAXUW010000117.1:0-10319 GCA_037129495.1 Planctomycetota bacterium
GCTTGCCGGCCGGCTCCTCAGGGATGTCCTGCATCGGATAAGCCCGTGTCATCGCCTTACCGGTCGGGCCAAACACAGGCCAGAGATAGGGCTTGTTCGACTCGTCGACAACGTATGAGGCAAATGGCCTGCCAGCAGCCTCGACCGTCACGCCGTGGTCATCCTGCCTGAGAGCCACGCTCCGTGGCTCAGCCGCTCCCGCAGCCAAACCCACCCAGCAGCATGAGAGGAGGGCGATCGCGGAAGTTCGGCAGAGCGTTATCGGTGAGGGGCCAGCCATCATGAAAAAACTCCCATAAGATATCGCCGCCTAAGAGCACCATGCCGATGAATCGCGGAAGCGTGTATCATGGCTGAAAATCTGTAGGTGAGAAATCCTAGGTACTCGAAAAAGCGAAGCCAGGGTAAAGGCGAAAGGATCAGGCGATGCGGGCGGCCATCATCGGGATCGGAGCGATCGCAGGAATGCACGCGCGGGCGCTGAACGCAATCGAAGGCGTGGAACTTGTGGCGGCGACGTGCCGCACGGAGGGGAAGGGGCAGGCGTTTGCGAAGGAATTCGACTGCAGATGGTATGGCGACACCGATGCCATGCTCGCCAAGGAGCGGCCCGATTTTGTCACCGTGGCAACACCCTCGGGAGCCCATCTCGACGCGGTGCTTGCTGCCGCCCGCCACGGCGTGCACGTGATCTGCGAGAAGCCGCTTGAGATCTCGCTGGCTCGTATCGACGAGATCTTGGCCGCGACCCGGCAGGCGGGCATCACGCTTGGCGCTATCTTTCCGCAGCGGTTCAATCCTGTGGTGCAGACGGTGCACCAGGCGGCCGCGGCAGGCCGATTCGGCCAACTCGCGATCGCGGCCAGCTACGTGCCCTGGTGGCGTGACGATGGCTACTACGGTCCGGGCCGCTGGCAGGGCACGAAGACGCTCGACGGTGGCGGTGCGGTGATGAACCAGTCGATTCATGGGGTCGACGCTCTCCAGTGGATCGTCGGTGCCACGATGCCGGGGCTTGCCTCGGGGGAGAACCCGGTCGAAAGCGTCGCCGCATTTTCAGCGGTGCGGTCGCACGACAGAACGCGGCTTGAGGTGGAGGACACCTGCGTGGCGATCCTGAGGTTCAAAAACGGTGCACTCGGTCAGCTGCTCGCGGCTACGAGCCTCTATCCGGGCCAGCTCCGCCGGTTTCTCTTCGGCGGCCGCGACGGCACGGCGGAGATTCTCGAGGAGCAGCTCACCACCTGGCGGTTTCGCGAGGAGTCGGCCGTCGATGCGGCGACGCGGGAGCGGCTTGGTGGGGCGAGCAGTTCATCGGGGGGCGCAGCCGATCCGATGGCGATTAACTCCTCCTTGCACACCCGCAACTTCGCCGACTTTATCGATGCGCTCAAGGCTGGCCACGCGCCCGCGCTCGACGGGCTCGAGGGCCGCAAGGCGGTGGCGATCGTGGAGGCCTGTTATGAATCGGCCCGCACCGGCCAGCCGGCCCTTGTTTGCAACGGTCGCTGATGGCCAGATTATTTCGCCCTGGGCCAGTGAAACTCGACGACTGCAGCCGGTACGGTGCGGATTCGGAGCTGTTTGTGGTGGAGGGAGATTCGGCGGCGCTGGCCGTGAGTCGGGTCCGCGATCCACTCACGCAGGCGGTGCTGCCGATGCAGGGCAAGCCGCTCAATGCCCTCAAGGCCACGGAAAAGAGGCTGGCCGCGCAGCCGCTCTTTACCGCCCTGACGGAGAGCCTCGGCGCAGGCTGCGGCACCGCATTTGATCTGGCAAAGCTGCGCTATGCCCGCGTACTTCTGCTCATGGACCCGGATGCCGACGGAATTCACTGCGGCGTACTGATCCTGATGTTTTTCAAGCGCCTCATGCGGCCGCTGCTCGACGGCGGTCATGTCGAGATCGTGCGGCCGCCGTGGGGCGAGGTCGTGGCGGCGGATGGCTCACCGCCACGGCATGCCATCTCCGAGGCGGAGCTCCTGGCGGTGTCGGATGCCGTGCGGGCCGTGGGGCCGGCCACGGCACGGCGGTATCGGGGGCTCGCGGCCATCGATTCGCAGGTGCTACTGACAACGTGCGTCGCCCGTGCGACTCGGCGGACGCAGCGCATCAGCACGGCACAGGCTGCGGCGATGATCGCCGTCTTTACGACGCTCGATGAGGCGTGATGGCGATCCGGTACAAAGAAGGCCTTGGCGGCCCCAGATCGACGGGGCTCCACCGCCGCATCAGTCTGGCGCTGTCACGCCTGCGAACGTCCAGGTAAAATATCGGTAGGAAGTCGATCATGAAAACATTTGGCAAGGACGAAATTGCGGAGCGTCTGGCCACGCAGAAAGCATTGCCGCTCTTCAACTGCGGGGATGCCGCCACGGCCCTGAAGACACTCAGGGCATTGCATGCGGGCGGTATCCGCATCGTTGAGTTTACCAACCGCTCGGCGGGGGCGCTTGAAGTCTTTCGTACGCTGGTCGCGGAGGCGGCCACGGTCCTCCCCGACATGCTGTTGGCCGCCGGCACGATCATCGATCGGCAGCAGGCCGAGGCGTTTCACGCCGCCGGCGCCGCGTTTCTGGTGGCGCCAAACCTCGATGAGGAGGTGGGCGGCTACTGCAGGGAGCAGGACCTCTTCTGGTGCCCCGGCACAGGTACGGTTACCGAGATGATCCGCGCCCACAAACTCGGCGCCGCTGTGATGAAGGTGTTTCCGGCCGACGCGCTCGGCGGTCCTACCTTCATCAAGGGCGTTCGCGGCCCCTGCGGCTGGCTCAAACTCATGCCTTCAGGCGGTGTGACGCTTGACGAAGCCAATCTCAAGGCCTGGTTTGCCGCCGGCGCGCACTGCGTCGGCATGGGCTCACATCTGGTCGATGCTGCCACGCTGGCCGAGGGCCGGTTTGACGAACTCACCAACCGCACCCGCCGGCTCGTCACCATGCTCGAAAAGGTCTGAGCCTATTTTCATGATCGACTCCCGCGGGCTTTCCGATAAGACCGATCGCGGCAACGCCATGGTCTTGTCAGCGGCACAGCACGTGCTGCCCCCCGTGGGATAAGTTTTTTAACTTGTCCAATGCGTAGTCCTACCGCCTGTGGCAACGCACTGCCGAAACGGTAGCGGCCATGCAAGCTCCCGACTCGCGGTGTCGAATGCTGCGCTACCAACCTGACTCTCAACGCCGCAGCGCTGCGTCGCTATTAGGTGGCGACGACGAGCCACAGTTGCCGATAGATCTGGCTGATAAAAATACCTACGTCGCGATCACAGCGTGCACGTACTGATCCATAAACAGTTCACGGTTACCAGCCTTGTCGTGCTCCGTGCCGATACCGCGAAGCGGTACGAGCAACGTTCGCAGGAAGCGGACGTGCTTGAGCCCTTGCAGATCGTGCCAGCCTGTATCTTTGACTTTATTCATCAGACGCCGTCGCTCACGATCGTGTTTCAGGCCGTTGTTCGGCGCGATTCTCGAAGGCAGCGTCGTTCCCAGCTGCGTGCTCAGGATCAAGCAGCGATCAAGAGCGCTGTGCTCGTGGGGACCTCTTCCACCTCTGCCTTCAATGGCCCGTGGCCGACGAGCGCATCGATGTGAACGACGCCATGGCCGCGGGTGGAATGGCTGCCGGCCGTGGCCCTGGCAGGGAGATCGTCCCCGAGCGGAAGTCGGGCTGCAGGGCAGCGGACACGATCTGCCGCTTTTGATCGGCCACTTGCAGGCTGTAGGCCCCGGCCAAGCCGCTATGAGTCTTGCGTGCAGCAGCCGCATCATCGCGCCAGCGGAGTGGTCGCCCGCCACCGACCCAGGCGGCTGTGATGGGAGCCCTTACTGAGTTCGGCTGACTGCTTGTCGTAGTTGCCGGTGCCCACCTCGACGAGCTCGAGGGTGAGCACGTAGTCGTGCTTCTGCTGGGTCGTGCCGGAGGTGATCGTGGCATAGAGCAGATGGTCGATCGGCTGGCCCTGCTGCTCCATGTGGCCGGCGAAGGTTCGCATGTGCTCGGGGGCGAGCAGTTGGTCGGGCCGCAGGCGGGTGTCGCGAAGGCCAGCGTCGACGAACCGGCGGTTAACCGACTGGAAAATGCTCGACTCGAGGATCCGACGATCGATAGCCTCGTAGATCTGTTCTTGAAAGTCGCCGATCTCCTGAGCGCTCTTGTTTTCAACGCCTACGAAGCAGACCCGCCGCATTGGCGGGGGCAGTGGCTCGGCACCTTCCTCGTAGGCGACCTGCTGCACGACTGAGTCAACGTGCCTGGCGAGGAGTTTTGCGACAGCGTCGTTGACACGTGGTGTGAATGTCTCTTGGACCGCCTGGTGGCTGCCGGCCATGCCCTTTTCACCGGGCATCATCACGCGAGCAAACTGCAAGCTGCGGCAGCCACTGCCGGCGAGCACTGCGGCCACGGGCAGCGGCGCCAGGCCGCAGCGGAGGAACGTGCGTCGATCGACTCGAACTGCGCGGCTCATCAGAAGGCTCCCTGTCGCGAAAAGCTGGCCGGGAGACTACCGCCACCGCAGGTGTCAGACGAGGTCAAAACGGTGCCTGGCACTCAATTTGGGCGACCCACCACTCTCCCCAGATTCCCCAGATCTGGTGGCCGCCACCTTCTTCTTTTTAGTTGACGAGGCCTGATGCTGTGTCGAGTGTGCTTAAGCCACGCATTGCCAGCGCGACCGCGTCGGGGTTTGTTGCCAGGCGGAGGGCCTCCGTGCCACTGATCTGGTTCGAGTTGTAGAGCGTGGCGAGATGCTGGTCGAAGAGTTGCATGCCATTCTCGCGGTTGGCGATCGCCTGTGGCAGGCTCGAAATTCGTCCTTCGAGGATCGCCTTGCTCACAACTGCTGAGTTTCGCATGATCTCCAAAACGGGAACGCGTCCTTGCTCCTTCTGCTTGCTCACCGCCAGCCGCTGGCTCACAACCGCCGCAAGGTTTGTTGCCAGCTCCGTCTGCAGTAATTCCCGCTCATCGGGTGGGAACATGGCGATGATCCGCTGCATGGTGAACGACGCGTTGGTGGTATGAACCGTGCTAAACACCAGATGGCCGGTGTCGGCGGCTTGCAGCGCGATCCGCATCGTCTCAGCATCCCGTAGTTCACCGACGAGCAGGACGTCGGGATCCTGACGCAGGGCTCGCCGTAACGATTCTGTAAAGCTCGGCGTGTCGCGGCCGACCTCGCGCTGCGCGACAAGGCTCTTCTGCGATGTGTGGACGAATTCGATCGGATCCTCAATTGTCACGATCCGCAGCCGCTTGGTGCGGTTGAGGTGGTCGATCATCGCCGCCAGGGTCGTGCTTTTACCGCTGCCTGTTGTGCCCGTCACCAGCACGAGTCCGCGCTGCTCCTCCGCGATGTCCTCGAGCACAGTCGGCAGCGCGAGATCGGCAAACGTCTTGATCCGCAGCGGAATGGAGCGGGCCACGAGGCAGAGGCTACCCTTCTCGTAGAAGACGTTGATCCGAAACCGGGCGACATCTGGAATATCGTGGGAGAAGTCGCAGCTGCGATCACTCTCCAGCCGCTGTAGCTGCGACTCGTCTGCCAATTGGTGAACGAGTTGACGCAGGTCTTCCGCCGTCACCGGTGGGGCATTGATGGCGACCATCGTGCCATCGACTCGCACCGTCGGCGGGCTGCCCACCTGCACGTGAAGATCGCTGCCCTTAAATTGGACGGTGGCCTTCAGTAGCCGTTGCACTTCCATCGTTCGACTCCCAAGGAAACCGTCTCACAGTCTTACGTATTTATTTTTAGAGTTGGCCCATCGGCCTGCGCCACCCACCAGGCTTCTGCGCTGGCCTCGTCCCAATCGGCCGCGCAGCCGCAGGCCCCGAGGGCGGCCCCCACAGCCCGCGCGTCGGGATAGCGATCTTCGGGCCGCTTGGCGAGGCAGCGCAGAATTACGGCCTCAAGGTCGGCCGGCACGCTTGCAGTCTGCTCTCGGGGCGGCTTCACCGGCTCCGATACGTGGGCCCGCAAGACATCGGCCGGCGTATCACGATTGAAGGGCGGCTTGCCGGTGACCATAAAATAGAGCAGTGCGCCCAGCCCGTAGATGTCGGCCCTGCCATCGACGGCGCGACCTGCAACGGCCTGCTCGGGGGCGATGTATTCGGGAGTGCCGGCGATGTTATCCGCAGTAGTCGCATCCAGGTTTGCGGCCGCCCCACGATCTGTGACGGCACCGAAATCGAGCACCTTCGCCACGTCGCAGCGGCCACCGAGAACCGAAAGAAAGACGTTTGCAGGGCTCAAATCGCGGTGGACGAGGCGGAGCCGGTGGGCCTCGGCGAGGGCACCGCAGACCTGGCGGCCGATATGCACTGCCCGCGAGGCAGGCATCGGTCCAGAACTCTGCACGATGTCGGCGACACAGAGGCCCGGAAGGTATTCCATCGCGCAGTATGGGCTGCCGTCGGCGGTGTGTCCGGAATCGAAAATAGCGATCGTGTTGGGGTGCGAGAGCCGCGCCGCCGCCAGCACTTCCCGGTCAAACCTGGCCACTGCTGCCGCATCGCCAGACCGGACAAACTTCAGAGCGCAGGGTCGCTTGAGAAGCTCGTGTTCTGCGAGGTAGACCTCGCCGCTCCCACCCTCGTCGAGCTTGCGAATGAGCCGGTAAGGCCCCACGCGATCGGAGCCTTCTTGGTCATCGTCATCATCGTCTCGACCCCGCAGCACCCAGGCAGCAAGCGTCGCAAGCGATACACCCAGAATGAGAAAAAGAGCATTGGCCATGACGATCTGGTGATTAGCAACGTGGTCCATGTTGAGGTCCTCGGTGTCGGCGTGGTGCAGCACAACGCCGTGGCAGAAAATCAGGGCGGCGGCCATCGTCACTGTGATCCGTGCCGTTGCCGCCGGGCTCCGCGGCAGAAAGATGCCGCTTGAGACAATCAGGAAGAGTATTCGAATCACGCCATTCTTCTGGATGACAACAGCATCGATCAGATCACGGCGGTCGATGAGTTCGACGCCCGCTGTGTACTGCCAAATCAGCGTTAAGAGCATCTCAAAGCCGAAGAGAAATGCCTCCACAAACCCCAACTGGAGTCGGCTGAGCCGCAGCGACGATCGCAAAAACGCAAACGTCAGCCCCGCCACCGCCGCCCGGACTAGCAGCGGCCGCAATGGCGCGTCAGACAACGCTGCGGGCCCGGTCAACTTGATGAGAGCGAACGCCAGGTGGAAGACAGCTAGAAATCCAGCGATGATTGCCAGCCCCGACCGCAGCTTTGCCGTCATGATGGCAGAATTCGGCGAATTCACCGCAGCGCTATCCGCTGCAAGTTCGATGTCGATGTCGTCACTTTCCTGGGATGTCGGCTCGTTTCGGCGGTTGGGCTGGTCGTTGGCTGCGTGCATCGGTGAATCCTTGTTGCGATTGAGGCGGCCCAGGTCGAAGGGAACGCCAGCCGGAAACTCGGCCTCACGGTGCCCTGTCGGGTAGAGGCTTTTTCGAGCCGGAGAAGCCCGGCAGAGACGAGGGATCTGGCAACGGCACATCGTGTAACCAAGCCCGCGCTTTCTTCAGTCCCTCGTCGAGGGTGCCCTGTGGGCGGCCGAGATCCTTTTCGATGGTGCCGACAGTGCGTGTAACCAGACCGGCGAGGAGACCCTCGCCCTCGATGCCTCCGCGGAGCCAGGGCACAAAGAGATATGCTGCAACAACCACGGCGAGTGTTACCAGCGGAGTCCTCATCCGCCGGACCGTCCCACGATATCGATACCAGTCAGTCCAGAGATAATAAAGCGTAAACGGCGGCACCAGGAAGAGCGTGCCTCGGATTGGATTTTTCTGGTACGAGAGCGTCAGGAGGCTGGCGATGTCTCCGGATATACCAATGAGATTGAGGACAATGATCGCGATTGTTGCCCATGCGGCGACCGTATGATTACCTGCCATCCCGCTGGCAAGAGCCAGGATAATAAGGACGAACGACAACGTGTAGCTGGCTTGGCTGATCCATGTCGTCACCCGCGACAGGAGGCTAAAAAACAAACGGTAGGCGGCTAGCGCTGACATCGACTTGCTCGGCGTGGACAAGGTTGTCTGACTCGAGCGCGGCTGTTTGGCCGCTGCCGAAAAGATAGCCGAAGGACTATCGATAGCGTCTCCGAGTTCACTGTCGCCCCAGTCGGGCTCAGCAAGGGCTGGCACGGCAGTTGGCGTGATCGGACGAAGACTGTATCCGCCGTCCGCGGTCGTCGCCGGCGTTGCGGCAGGGCGAACGGCGGTTGCTGCGGCGCGTCCTGAGGGCGGCTTTAATTGGCTGGCGACCGCCGACCGCCAATCGGCGGCGGGGGTCTTGCCGGCTGGCGGCTTCGCGGTACTCAAAGCCAGTGGGCCGGTTGCCTGCCCACTGCTGGGCACGACCAGCCCGGTGCCGCAGTTCTTGCAGCGACCAGTCCGGCCAGCGAGCGTCGCGTCGACCGATAATTGCTTCCCGCACGTTGGGCACGCAAAAGCTATTTTCAAGGCCGGGGCTCCAGTGATCAAAAACCGTCGATCCTCAAGGTTAGCGGATTGAGAATGGAATCGCCAACGGCACGAGGGAGCGGGAGGTTTTTAGCTGGCCGAAGAAGAGGACAAGATGGAAATCTTATCCCACGGAAGAAGGCTGGGGGCTCACGGTGCTCCAACGGCTGGCAACGCGCGGATAAAAACGTTACGAAAGTGGACCTCGTCGCCGTGGCCGAGGAACCCGATGTGGCCCGTCGTGCGGGCGAGACCGGCATGAGACTTACCGTCGGGGGTGGGCTGACCGTCGCGGTACGGGGCGATATCGGCATCGACGATTGTCTTGCCGTTGACCACGATCGTGATCTGCGAACCCTTTGCCGTCACCTCCTCGGTGTTCCACTCACCAACCGGCTTCAGACAGTCTTGCTTCGCAGCGACAACGCCGTAGATCGAGCCGTGGATCTGCCACGGCTCACACTTCGCATACTTCTCATGGCCATCGTCGAGGATCTGCAGTTCTATACCGTCAAACGACGGGTCTCCGGTCGGCGGAACGCGGATCCCGAGCCCGTTATTAGCGCCCGGTGTGAGCCGGAATTCAAACGTCAGCATGAAGTTGCCGTATTCGCCGACCGTGAGGAGGCTGCCACCAGCCCCCTTCTTGCAACGGATTTCGCCGTCGACAACCTCGTAGCCAGCGAGATCGCCCTGCCAGCCGGTGAGATCTTTGCCATTGAAGAGCGGCATGGATGCGAGCGGTTGCTCAGCCATGGCGGCCGACGAGATCGTCATGAGCGCAAGGAGGCAGATAGTGAGCGTCGATCGAATCAGCATGGGGTCACCTTTATCGGTTGGCCACCCTGCGTAGCGCTCTTGTCGGCGGCGAAGATCACGGCAAACGTTTTGGCGGCCTCGGGGAAGCTCGTCAGCGGCATATCGTGGCCGGCGTCGAGCGCATCGAAGAAGGCCTGAAACTGTGCCTGATAGGGATGATCGCTGACGTCGCCGGAGTCGAGCATCTTCATCGAGAGTTGGCTCCAGTGGCCCTTGTCGGTTTTGAGCTTCATCGAGTGAAACTTATCGTCGAGGAGACTTCCCTCGCTGCCGACGAGATGCGTGTGAAAGTAGTAGGGCTGTAGGCAGTCGACGATCGCCGCCGATTTGCCGATGCTGCCATCCCCAAAGCGGAGGATCGTTACGCTCGACGTGTCGTATTCATAGGGCTTGAAGATGCCGCTGGCGGATTTTGTGCTCAGGCTCGACACGCTCTCCACGTCGGTTCCCATCATCATGAGCAATGCATCGAGGGCATGGCAGCCGGCTGTCAGCAGGGCGCTGCCCCCATCCTTCTGACTGGTGTTCCAGCGAAACTGGCCATACCACGGGCCAATGCCATGATAGTAATCGATCTCGCCGTAATGGAGTTTGCCGAGCAGTCCCTCGTCGAGCAAGGCCTTTGTGACTTGAAATTGATTCGAAAACCGGCACTCAAAGCAGACGCAGCCCTGCACGCCGTTGGCCTGGGCAGCGGCCACGATGTCACGAACCTCCTCGGGTGAATTGGCCATCGGCTTCTCGAGGATGACGTGCTTTTTTGCTCGCGCGGCGGCCACGGCCTGGTCGCGGTGCTGGCTCGGCAGGCTCGTGATATCGACCACGTCGATGGAGGGATCGGCGAGCATGGCCTCGAGACTCTTAAAAACCGTAATTGGGCCGCCATGCTTCGCAGAGAGTTCGGCTGAATCGAGCGGACGCGACGAGTAGACCGCCGTCACGCGGCCCTGCCGGGTGGCATTGATGGCGGCCATGTGGGCCGTCGCGGCCCAGCCGTAGCCGATGATGCCGACG
>JBAXUW010000118.1:0-10318 GCA_037129495.1 Planctomycetota bacterium
CGTCGCCTCCATGCGACGCAATCTTCTGTCTTTCGTGGGATAAGTTTTCTAACTTCACGAAAAACATCGCATCCTGCGATTTTTTCTTGGCAAACGCTGTTTGCTGGTCCTGGCGTCGCCTCCATGCGACGCAATCTTCTGTCTTTCGTGGGATAAGTTTTCTAACTTGTCCAATGCGTTTTGCTACCCTTTGGAGCTTTGCATCGACAGATCACTCAACCCCTCCAAGTCCCAGTTCCCCGTTTTAAGAGCCTGTCTGCCCAGCGCCAAACTCTCCTCCCCATGTTGTCACCTCACGAACTCATTGTCGCGCCCGCCACCGTCAGTGGGTCGGGCAGTCGTGGCGTGGTGCGGCTCTCAGGCGACGGACTCGACCGCCTGCTCAAGACGCTGTTCATACCGACGGCGGCGGACTTTCCGCAGGCCAACCAACGGCCACGGCTCGTGGCGGCGCGGCTGTCGCCCGCCGGGCTCAACGCGGAGTGGGCCGCTCTGCCCGTGGAAATACTTTATTGGCCCGGTCCTGCAGGCCCAACAGGTGGGCCGCTAGCGGAAGTGCAGTTGCCGGCGTCGGGCCCGTTGATCGACGCCGTCGTGGCCGCAGCCTGCCAGCATGGGGCTCGCCTCGCCCGTGGCGGTGAGTTTTCGCTGCGGTCTTTTCTTGCCGGCAGGCTCGACCTGCTGCAGGCAGAGGCGGTGCTCGCGGTTGTCGAGGCCCAAACGCCCGGGGAACTCTCGGCCGCTCTCGATATGTTCGCCGGTGGCATGGGCCGCCTGCTCCATGCACTGCGGGAGCAGCTACTCGACCTGACGGCTGACGTCGAGGCGGCGATCGATTTTGCCGACGAGCACACGCCCGACGCTGTGCCGGTGGCCGATGCCCGTGCCTGGGCGGCGATCGAGACGCGGCTCGTGACAGTGATTCGTGAGCTTGACGCTATCGCGGCCCGACTGGTCAGTCGTAACGCGACAGCCGCCGCTGATCTCCCTCGGGTAGTACTCGCGGGCCCTCCCAACATCGGCAAGAGTAGTCTCTTTAACGCGCTGGTGGGCCGTGACGCCGCGCTCGTGGCCAATGAGTCAGGCACGACCCGCGACTGGATCACCGCCCGGCTCGACACTGGCCCGGTCGACCCAGCCTGCCTGCTTATCGACATAGCAGGGCTGGCCGAGAGAGCCATGGACACAGCCACCGCCACGCCAATTGATCAGAGAGTAGCTGAGCGGGCCAACGCGGAGGTTCTCCGCGCCGACGTGCTTGTGGTCTGCAGCGATGCGGCGGCTAACGCGCCGGTCAGCCTGCCGAGGCTGCCGCCGGATACGCCGCAGATCAAGGTGATGACGCGGTGCGATCTGGCTGCGGTGCCGCAGGAAGAGAAACTGCCAGGAAGCGCCTTTTGCACCAGCAGTCGCACAGGCCTGGGGCTTGGCGAACTGCGGACGGCGCTGCTCCGAGCCGTAGCAAACCTGCCCCGTGGTCGCTCACCAGCAACGTTACGCATGCTGGCGGGGATCGCGATCGCGCAGCAGGCGGTCAAGGCAGCTGAGGCTGAGGCGGGCCGCGCGGGTGGCAGTCGCGATGAGGCAATCGTGGCGGGTCTGCTGCATCAGGCCGTTGCAGCGGTCGGGGACGTCACCGGTGTCGAGATCGGCGCGGAACTCATTGATCGGATCTTCTCCCGGCACTGCATCGGAAAGTGACGAAAAAACGAGGAGGGCATCGGCAAGTTGGAAAACTCGACTCCACGAGGGCAAGTCCGCCAATGTCCGCAAAACACGATCCTCCTGATCGTTTTTGCTTGGCGACCGCAGGTCGCTGGTACTTTCCGTCGCATTCCTGCGACGCAGTCTTCTGTCCAGCCTGTCCGCTAGAATGCCGGTATGACCGAGCATCGCGACCACCTCACCGCTCTGTTGGCAACACTCGCGGCTGGTGCGGCCCGTCATGCGGGCCGCGATGCCGCGGCCCGGTCACGGCTGGCGATTGAATGTGCAACGCAGATGGCGGAGGCGGCTGATGACTGGGCGGCCGCGGCGGTCGCGATGAAGCAGGGAGTCGGACCGGCTCACGCGGAAGAAATGGCGACCGGACCGATGGCCACGCTGCGGCTTCTGCTCCTGACCGCGCGGGCCCTGGCCGACGTGGCGAGTGATGGCCGACCCCGGCCGGTGCGGCCACCGCGGGTGTCACATGCTGGGCATGCTGGCCATGCCGGGCTAGCGTCGCCGGCATCGTTCATCGAGATCGACCTGCTGCCCGTGCCGGCGCTTTTCGACGGCCTGATCTTTCGCGGTCAGCGGGCCACGGCCCGGTGCGAAAATCCCGGTGGGATTGTGGCCTTCGACCGCTCGTGGCGACGCGAGGCCGAGGAGCGGACACGGGCTGGCGGAGTGGCGGTCGTGCTGGGGGCAGGCAATGTGACGGGCCTTGGCCCGGCCGACTGCATCAGCCAGATCTTCGAGCATGGCCGCGCCGTCCTCCTCAAGTTGCATCCGCTGCACGCTTCGCTTGAGCCGGTGCTGACGGCAGCTTTCGCACCGCTCGTGACGGCTGGATTACTGGCGATCATAACGGGCGGCGCAGAGGTGGCCCAAGCCGCCGTTGCTGCGCCGCTGGTCACGCATGTGCACCTGACGGGAGGGCAGGGAGCCTTCGATGCGCTGGTCTGGGGCGGCCGAGATCCCCATGCGTCCGGTGCCGTGCCCGCGCTTACGAAGCCGATCACGGCTGAACTGGGCAACGTGACGCCGTGGGTGATTGTGCCCGGCCGTTATACGCCTGCGCAATTGGCCTGCCAGGCCGATCTGATCGCCGCGTCGATTGCCAACAACACGTCTTTCAACTGCATCGCTACCAAACTCGTGGTCACCTGCCGGACGTGGCTGCAGCGGGAGGAGTTTCTCGAGCTCATCGGTCGCCGCCTCGCAGGGCTGCCAGCCCGGGTCGCCTGGTATCCGGGGGCGCAGGCCACGTGGGAAGCAGTCGCCGGCCGGCCGGCTCCGGCCGATGGCACGCTGCCCTGGGTGTTTCGCACGGGGCTCGACTGCGAGCGGGAGCGGTCATGGATCGCACGAGAATGGTTTGTGCCAGTCGCCGTCGAGATAGCCGTCGATGCCGCTGATATCGAGGCTTTCTGTTCGCGGGTCGGCCGCCTCTTGCATGGCATCCCAGGATCGCTTGCAGCGAGCGTCACGATTCCGGCCTCGCTTTCGGCGCGGGATCGGCAGCGAGCGGAGTTGCTGGTGAGTCATCTCGAATATGGCGTCGTAGCCGTCAATGGCTGGTCGGCACTGGCCTACGCGCTTGGCAACGTGCCGTGGGGTGGGTTTCCCGGCGGCACGCTCGCCGCACCCTCAAGCGGCATTGGCCGCGTCCACGATCCGCTGCTTTTGCCGCTGGTTCACAATACAATCCTGCGATCGCCGCTGGTGGTTTGGCCAGCCCCGCCGTGGTTTCCCTGGCATCCGCAGGGCGAGAGCCTGACTCGTGGGCTCGTCACTCTCTACGCGGCGCGGGCCCGCGGCGGCTCCGGCCTCGGCCCTTTATTGCGGATGCTACCGGACGTGCTGGCGTCGGCGGTGCGGCCGCCGCCTCGGCCGCGAATTTCTCCGCTTGGCCAGTGAGCTCGTAGAGAAATCGGCTCGGGCGGCAGGGCTTGCTCTTGCCCCATTTCATCCGCGTCAGGCAGAGCGAAAGGGCGAGCCTCTTCTTGGCGCGGGTCACGCCCACGTAGCAGAGCCGCCGCTCTTCGTCGACCGCCTGGAGGCCGTCGCTGAGCGACCGATGGTGCGGCAGGAGTCCTTCCTCCAGCCCGACCATCCAGACGCAGTCAAATTCCAGTCCCTTGGCCGCATGGAGCGTCATCAGACGGAGCACGTTGCCCTTTGGCTTGTCGGATCGAAACCGCTCCGCCTCGGTGACGTCGAGCACGAGGTCATCGAGAAAGCTGCGGACAACCTGGCCAAAGTCAGCCGCTCCGCCGGCCGGCTGTGGTCTGCACGACCGCTCGTGTTCGGCCAGCGCGTTTACCATCTGCTCAACGCTTGCCCAGCGGGCCTCCTGCTCGGCGGGATCGTCTTCGTATTCCTTCTGCAAAAAACCGCGGTAACCGATCAAGTCGAGGAGCGAGCGGAGGGTCTCGCCGGCCCCGCGGGCCTCGGCCCCCTGCCGCAAGCTGATCATCCGCTCTACCGCCATCACGCCGGCGGTGGCGGCGGTCGAGAGCCGATGGGAGTCACGGGCGGCGAGTAGTTCTTTCCAAAGGCTGTGGCCGGCGGCCGCGGCCGCAGCTCGATTGCCCTGCACGGTTGAGCTCGACAGGCCACGAGGTGGGACGTTTGCAATCCGAGAAACCGCGAGGTCGTCATCGGGATCGACGAGCACCCGCAACAGTGCCATCACATCCTTCACCTCGCGGCGGTCGAAGAAGGAGCGGCTGCCGATGAGTTCGTAAGGGATGCTGCGGCGCCGGAGCTCTTGCTCGAAGACGCGGGTCTGTTCGCCGGTGCGAAAGAGGATCACGGCCTCAGAGGGCGCGACAGAGCCCTCCTTCAGTCTGGCTTCGAGATCGCTCACCACGCGGCGGGATTCGTCGATCTCGTCCTGCGCCTGCACGATTGCTGGCGGTGGCCCCGATGGGGAGTGGGAGACGAGTGTTTTGCCATGCCGCCGTGAATTGCAAGCGATGAGCGTGTTGGCGGCGTGGATGATCTCCGGGGTCGACCGGTAGTTTTCTTCGAGCCGTACGGTCATGGCCTGCGGCCAGCGGCGGGCGAACTCAAGAATGTGTGAGACCTCGGCACCTCGCCAAGCATAGATCGACTGGTCATCGTCGCCGACAACGCACAGGCTCCGGTGATCACGGGCCAGCGCCGTCACGATCCGTTCCTGGATGCCGCTGGTGTCTTGGTATTCGTCGACAAGCACATGGTCGAACCGGCCGGCCTCAGTCTGGCGGACATCCTCGTGGGCGGCGAAGAGATCGTCGACGATTAAAAGCAGGTCGTCGAAGTCGACCGCACCTGCTGTTCGCAGATCCTGCTGATAGCGGCGGTAGCCCGCGGCTGCCAGTTCCCAGGAGGCGTTGGCGTCGGCAGAGATCGCCGTAAACGCGCCGTCGGGCCGTACCGCGGCACTCTTCCAGCGGCTGATGCGGTCAAGCAGATCGCCGGGGCGGAGCGTGGCCTCGGGCACCTTCAGCTCTTTGAGCACCTTCCGGGCGGCCGACTCCTGTTCGCCGCGGTCGATGATCGCAAATCGGCCCGGAAGGCCCACACGCTGGGCATGCCGTCGCAGGATGCGGACGCAGAGCGAGTGGATCGTGGAGATCTCGGGCTTCTCGTCCCCCTGTATTTTGAGCAGCTTGCTGGCCCGGGCGAGCATCTCCTTGGCCGCCTTGTTGGTGAACGTAACGGCGAGGATTCGCGTGGGACGGGTGCCCCGCCAAACAAGGTGGGCGATGCGGGCGATGACGACGCGGGTCTTGCCGGTGCCGGCGCCGGCGAGCACCAGCAGCGGTCCGATCGGCGCCTGCACGGCCTGGGTCTGCGCGGGATTGAAGCCCGCAGTTCGCGAGGCCGCGGCGGGTGGTCTGGCCAGTGGTCTTTCCGGAGCATTCATGGGCCCGGAATCTACCATAGGCAAAACACCCGCCGCTGTTCGGCTTGACGCTTCGCTGCCAGATGTCTCTATTTCTCGATACCGCTGCTGTTGCTTCCAAGGTTGGAAGCCGTCGGCCGCGGCCACGAGGAACACGCCTTGAAGAAATCATCGCACAGCCGTCGCAGAAGGCCCGGCAACCCGTCACCGTCAGCGGCCCGCTCCAGGGTGGAGGGCGAGGAAAGGGGCGAGAACGGCCAGTTGCTGCCCGGCGCGGTCGATGAGGCACTCGTGGAAGAGGAACTCGGCGATAATGACCTCGCCGAGGCCACAATTGCCTTGCTCGACCGCGTTCGTCCCTACTTCGGAATAGTTCTCGCCGGAATCGGTGCGGCGGTGGCCGCCTTCTTGGTTTCCACGCTGATGTCGTCGCAGGCGGAGGTCACCCGTCAGCAGAGCTGGGATGCCGCCATGGCGGCAATGTCAACGGGTGATAGCGAGAGCTTCAATGAGGTGGTGCGTCGCTATCCCGGCACCGATGCGGCCCGCTGGGCCGAACTGTTGATGGCGGATGCGGCGGCCGGGCAGGGGGCCGAACTGCTGTTTGTCGACCGCCAGCGGGCGACAGGCCGTCTCCAGGCGGCCGTGGAACTCTATTCGGCACTGATTGCGTCCCGTCAGAAGGGTCTGCTGGCGGAGCGAGCCGTCTTTGGGCTGGCCAAGGCCCGAGAATGCCTCGGACAGTTGGAGGATGCCCGCAGCGGCTACGAGGCGGTTGCCAAGGAATTTCCGGCCGACGGCCTCACAAGCCTCGCTGCCAGCCGGGCCGCCGATCTTGGTCGTGAGTCGACCCGTCAATGGTACGATTGGTTTGCAGCGCAGCAGATCACTCCGCCCGTCACTGCCACCAATGCCACCAATGCCACCGATCCCGCCGCCGATCCCGCCGCCAATCCCGCCGCCAATCCCGCCGCCACGCCGTCCGAGCCCGCTCCTGTCGAGTAGCGACGCCGCGGCTGCGGAAGCTACGGTCCTAGCCTCGGGAAGTGGTCTGGCCGCTTTTGAGCCTGGCGCGGAGATTTTTCTGACGGTGGACGCCGATACGGCCGGTGTGCGGCTCGACGTTTTTTTGGCCCGCACTTTTCCAGACCAGAGCCGGTCATTTCTGGCCCGAGCGATCGAGAGGGGGGCCGTGCGGGTCGATGGCGTTGTAGCTCGGGCTTCGCTCAAGGTGCGGCCCGGTGCGGTCGTCTGTGTGACTGTGCCAGAGCCGCCGCGGGCCGGGCCGGCAGCCGAAGAGATACCGCTTGATTTTCTGCACCTCGATGAGTGGATGGCAGCGGTGAACAAGCCGGCTGGGATGGTCGTGCATCCCGCGAAGGGCAACTGGAAGGGCACGCTCGCCGGGGCGCTGAAGTGGCATCTTGAACGCGCCGACGCGGCGGGTGGCTCGGGCCTCTCTACCACTGGCGGCCCGGTGCGGCCGGGCATCGTGCACCGGCTTGACCGCGATACCAGCGGTGTGATTATTGTGGCCCGCACCGAAGAGGCCCATCATACGCTAGCGAAGCAGTTTGAAAATCGGACCACGGTGAAGAACTACCTCGCGATCACGCAGGGGCAGCCGCAGTTTGACCGCGACGAGATCAACCTGCCGATCGGTATTCATCCCTACCAGCGGGAGAAGATGGCCGTTCGCCGCGACCACTCCACGAGCCGCGATGCCGTGACGCGGTTTGAGGTGCTGGAGCGATTTCGGGGGGCGAGCTTGGTGAGGGTGACGCCGAAGACGGGCCGCACACATCAGATTCGCGTTCATCTGGCGGCGATCGGCTGCCCGGTGCTCTGCGACGGCCTCTACAGCGGCCGCAACCGGATCGAGCCAGCATTTTTTGGCCTGCGCGACGGTCTGATTGAGGCCGGTGCGGCCCTCATCGAGCGGCAGGCCTTGCATGCGGCGAGCCTGGCGATCGACCATCCGGCGACCCAAGAGCGGATCGAGTTTACCGCGCCGCTGCCGGCTGATATCCAGCGGTTGCTCGACGTACTGCGGGGCGAGGCCAGCCAACCGCCAGCCCGTAAGACCCGGTAACTCTTGCGAGAGTGCTAAGACTGAAAGGCCGACCTCGCCACTGCAAACAGTGGGATACGATTTTCATCGGGGCCTCTTCAGGTGGGATAAGTTTTCCAACTTGTCCTCTTCAGTCATTCGGATCAGGCATCCCCACCTACGGTAGCCGGGCCCGGAGGGCGGCGAGGACTTCCGGGGTGCAGGCGGCAATAAACGCTGGCTGATCGAGCGGAATGAGCGCTGCTGGGTCAGCATCATCTGCAAAGCCGCTTATGCTTCCACCGGCCTCGCGAAGCAGGAGCAGTCCGGCGGCGACATCCCAGCAGGCGATCCGTCGCACCCAGAAGGCGTCGAGCCGGCCGCAGGCTAACCAGGCCAGGTTGATGGCCGTCGAACCAGTGCGGCGAACAGAGTGCACGTGGGGCAGCACGGCAAGAAAGTCGGCGACCGGCTCCGAGCCGGGGGTGACATGCGGTGGAAAACTAAGCGCCACCAGCGCATCGGCAAGGTCTGTCGTCGATGTCGCCCTGATGGGCCGACCGTTTAAAAACGCACCGCCCCCAAGCTGGGCAGTGAAGCATTCGTCCCGCACCGGATCGTGCACGGTGCCGACGAGGATCTCATCGCCGATGGCCAGCGCTATCGACACACACCAAGCCGGAAAGCCGTGCACGTAGTTGCTTGTGCCGTCGAGCGGATCGACCATCCAGCGGATCGCAGGCACGCCGTTTCCCTGGCCCTCTCCCGGTCTGGCATCTCCCGCATGCTCCGGCAGCGACTCTTCACCGATGAACCCGTAATCAGGAAATGCCTCCATGACAATCCGGCGGATCTCCCGCTGCGAGGCGAGGTCGGCCTCGGTGACAAGGTCGCGAGGCCCCTTGTTTGAAACGCCAAAGCGGCCGACCCAGTCGAGCAGCACACGGCCGCCCGCACGGGCCGCGGCCTCACAGACTTCAAGTGCGCGGGGTAGGATCGGAGGCTGCATTTTAAAGTCACGAGGGTCGTTGAGAGAAACCCGAAGTGTAATGAGTTTCGGACAAAAGTGGACGGGCCGCTTCCCAAGAACCGCGCGATAATCGAGTATAGAGAGCGTGGGCAGTGGCCGTTGCTTGTTGCTGCCCGTTGCGGCAACCCGCACCAATGCTTTCGTCACCACACTCGGCCGCGCTCACGCCATGACATTCTCCCCCCCAGCACAACCCACATCACCCGCGGCCAATTTGCCAGGCTGGCGGGCCACCGGCCGGCGGCTAGCCGACACGCGTTCGGCCATTCCTGTGAGCCTCGATCTGGACCAGCCGCGGCAGGGCATCTGCATCGAAGCCAGCGGAGCCGCTGCCCCAGACGGCTTGCTCGCCCTCGACCTGCGGTCGGAATACCGGCTGGCCGACCACTGGCTGCGCGGCGACGACGTCACGGCTGTCTACGAGCTGGCTGGTAAGCCGGCTGGGGAACTGGCCGCTGCCCATCACCTGCGGACCACAGCCATGTGGCGACTGCATCCTGCAGCTTCTGGCACGTCAGCCTGGCAACTTATTGTGTCTTCGCAGACATCCCAACTGCAGTGCGACGCGAGCCTCGTGGTCAGTTCGGAGATCGCGGGCACAGACATCCTCTGGGGCATCTGCCTCGATGGCGGGGTGCACTGGCAGCTTGATCCTTCGCCTAAGGCGAACTGTCTGCTTCTGAGGCGTGGCGGATCGAGCAGCGCGGATGGCGGAAGCGTGCTGGTTGCCGCCCACCCAGGCGAATGCCGGCGGGTGTCTGCCAGGCAAGAGTGCGGCCGGACGACGGTAGAGTGCTCGCTCTTCTCACCGGCGCTTGAAAAGGGTGTGCTGCTTCGCAGTCGCATGCTGGCCGCAATCGGCCCCGCCACTGACGATACAGAGTGGGCCGGGCAACTGGCGGCCGCCTTCGCGGCGTCGCCCCCGATGCTGACGACCTGACAAAAAGGGGACGCAGCCACTGCTGCCGCATCCGCAACAACTCTTCGTACGACGTCGAGCGAGCCACGGAGCTGACCGATGCCGATCGTGCGGCTGGGGTGGTCAGCGACGAGGTGGTTGTGTTCGGCCGCTCAAAAGGACAGACCACGCCCGACCATCCCGTACGGATCGTGACCATGAAGGCCACCCCGCACTCGAGTCGTGGTAAACGGGGCGGCGGAAGCACTGGACCAAACTGCGACGGGTCCTTGAGAATCGCGACCAATCGCCCGCGGTGGATGATCGAGACGTTCTTTCGGATGTTCAAGCAGCTGCTGGGCTGTCGGCACCTGCTATCCACCAAGCAAAACGGTGTTGAGATTCAGGTGTACTGCGGCATCATCGCCTGCCTGTTGATCATGCTGTACACAGGCCGCAAGCCCACCAAGCGGACCTTCGAGATGGTCTGCTTCTACCTCTCGGGCTGGGCGAACGCGGACGAAATGGAGCGGCCTATCGAGGCACTCCCCAAGCCGGCGTGATCTTCCTGCGCGCCGGAAGGTGTCGCAGAGTTCGTAGCTGCGCCGGCGGCGCCAATCTCGCCTCCCGCTCCCGATGCTGAGGAGCCGGTCGGAGGCACGCAAGTTAACAACTCGCCCCCACAGGGAGTCCGGTGAATTCTGCGACTCACGAGCGATGGACGATTCGTCCAAGAGCCTC
>JBAXUW010000119.1:0-10279 GCA_037129495.1 Planctomycetota bacterium
CCCGTCTTCGTCTTAAGTGGAGGCGAGTTTTCCAACTTGCCGTCCCCCCGTCCAACGTATCCCACCTGTCCCCGCACTACTTCGCCGGCTCAAGTTGGATCGATGCGGAGTTGATGCAATATCGCAGGCCGGTCGGAGGCGGGCCGTCATCAAATACATGCCCCAGATGGGCGCCACATCGCCGGCATGTCACCTCCGTCCGCCGCATGCCAAGCGTCAAGTCGTTATGCTCGGCGACCGTTGTTCCCTGCCGACCGTCAATCGGCATCGTGAAGCTGGGCCAGCCGCAGCCACTCTCAAACTTTTCGCCAGACCGAAAAAGTGGCTCGCCGCAGCAGATGCAGCGGTACGTGCCCGGCGTTTTCGTATTCCAATACCTGCCGGTAAAGGCCCGCTCCGTGCCCTTCTTTCGCGCCACCTGAAATTGTTCTGGACTCAGCCGCTGCTGCCACTCCCGGTCTGTCTTCGGCAACTGATCGTCGGGTAGACGGCCAGGGTCGGCCGGAGGGGAGGGGTTTTCAGCAGCCGAATCAGACGAATCAGATGAATCGATCGGCATGGGAGTCGCTCCTTTGGCGGGGGCTGGGGAGGCCGGATCCACGGCGTAAGCGCCGGCTGCAAGCAGGCTGGCGGCACACACAACCGCCGTCAGACACATAAACCGGATGATCGAGATGTTTGACATGATCAACTTGTGCATCACACAACCTCACTTCCTCGGATTGGGGAGGGTCTTCGGTTCATAAGCATGGTCTCGCTTTCGCAGGACTGTCGCCTTCACAATCTTATCCGGCTGAATTCCCGGGACCGGCTGGCCTTGCTCATTTTGTGTGCGGTTGAGCTTGGGCAACACCTCAAAACCCTCAATAATGCGACCAAACACGGTATGTTTGCCGTCGAGGTGATCGGTGGGCCGAAAGGTCAGAAAAAACTGCGAGCCGCCAGTGTTTGCGCCGGCATGGGCCATCGACATGGAGCCGAGGAAGTGCTTTCGAGCCGAGGGCAGATCGACTTCGCAATCGATGGCATGACCGGGCCCACCCGCGCCGCTGCCGGTCGGATCGCCCCCCTGCGCCATGAAGCCGCCGATGACGCGATGGAATGGCGTGCCATCGTAGAAGCCCTTCTCGACCAAGCTGATGAAGTTGGCAACCGTGTTGGGGGCATCGTCCTCAAAAAGCTCCACTACGACGTCGCCCTTCGAGGTCGTGATCGTCACGCGCGGCCGGTCATTCGCCTCGAAGTCGGCCTTCCGCTTCGCCATTTCGGCGTCGACCTTTGGCCGCTCCGATTTTATACTCGCCCGCAGCCCCTCAAGCTTTGCCTTGTCGCCGCCGTGAGCCTCGGCCTTCGTCAGCCAGGCATCGGCGTCGTCGAGTTCGGAAAGCACCATGGCGGCCGCGGAAGCCATCATGTCGATCCGCTCATCGGCCGCCCCCGCCTTGTCGAGCACACGCGCAAATTTCAGGGCCTGTGTCGGGTCGTCGACCTGGAGTCGGGCGGCGACTACGGCGCCGCAGAGTTCCCGGGCCGACTTATCTTGAGGATCGGCCATCGCCAGTGCAAAAGCGGCAGTTTCCAGCCGCTCCTTCGTGGCCGGAATCTTATCGCGGGCGATCTCAAACTTCTCCGCGATCGCCTTCTGGTCGGCCCCGGGTTGCTGAAACTCAGCCTGCAAGAGCGACAGTTCGGTGATCAGTTCCTTCTCCTGCGTGCGGGCCGCCTCAAACTCAGCCTTAGCCTTGGCGGGGTCATGGGAGTGGGTTTCCACCACCGGCACCTGTGCCACACAAACCCCCGCTGCGGTGACCAGCGTGACCAGCGTGACCAGCGTGACCAATCCGACGGCAGCCGTCGCCCGCATGCATCCCACAAACATCGGCCTGTCTCCTTCCGAAAGGAACGCGAAAATACTCGTGGTACGATAACACGTTTTCCTCCTTCCACGGAATCCCCTGCCATGGCCCGTTCACGCCGCCCCTCTGAAGGTCGTCCTGCTGCCGCCGGCGAGGAGGAGGCCTACAGCCCGCCGCGGATCATCGGCGGCGACCTCCGCCGCCGGTCCCTGGAATTCACTCCGGCAGTCCGCACGCGGCCCATGAAGGATCGGGTCCGTGAGAGCCTCTTTAACCTGCTGGGAAGAGACGTCATCGGGACCTGCGCGATCGATCTCTTTGCGGGGACCGGGGCGCTTGGCTTCGAGGCAGTCAGCCGCGGGGCGACGCAGGCAGTGCTGGCGGAGATGCATTTTCCCACGGCCGACGTGCTTCGCCGGTCGGTCACTGCCCTTGGGCTGGCAGACCGGGTGGAGGTGCGGGCGGGCGATGTGCTCCTGTGGGCAAAGCGGCTGCCACCGCTGCCAGCGGGCCTACCGTGGGTGGTGTTTGTGTCACCGCCGTGGTCGTTTTTTAGCGAACGGTGGGGTGAACTGGGGCGGCTGATTGAGGTGATGATGGAGTCGGCGGCATCCGGCAGCACGCTTATTGTCGAGGCCGATACGACATTCGACGCCTCACAGCTGCCGCAGCCGGCAGCCTGGGAGGCCCGCGAGGTACCGCCGGCGGTCTTGCATTTCTGGCACAAGCCCTGAGCCGAAGAGGACAAGTTGGAAAACTTATCCCACAACAGTGGAGGCGAGTTTTCCAACGTGCCGGTCCCCCCGGGCTCTAAGCTTTTTTGGCGACGCGGAAGACTTCCTCAAGCGTCGTGATGCCGCGCAGCGCCTTTTGAACGCCGTCGGAATACATCACGGTCATTCCAGACGCCACCGCCGCCCGACGGATGTCGGTCGTGGCCGCCCCCTGGAAGGCAAGTTCGCGGAGCTTCCCATTCATCACCATCAGTTCGAAGATGCCCAAGCGGCCCTTATAGCCCGACTTCTGACAGTTGACACAGCCCCGGCCCTTCATGAAGGTCGCGCCTTCGAGCATCTCGGGCGTGATGCCCGCCTCCTCGATCTGCGTGTCGAGCGGCTGATGGGGCTGCTTACACTTCGGGCAAACCACCCGCACCAGCCGCTGGGCGAGCACTGCCACGATGCTGGAGGCCACGAGGTAGGCCGGCACGCCCATATCGATCATGCGGGTGATCGCGCCGGGGGCGTCGGTGGTGTGGAGCGTGCTAAAGACAAGATGCCCCGTAAGCGAGGCCTGGATCCCCATCTGCGCGGTCTCGGTATCCCGCATCTCGCCGACGAGAATCACGTTGGGCGCCTGCCGCAGCATCGCCCGGATGACGCGGGCAAAATCGAGGCCGATCTGGTGCTTGATCTCCACCTGATTGATGCCCTCGAGATAATACTCCACGGGATCTTCAGCGGTGATGATCTTCGTCGCGGCGTTATTGAGCTCATTCAGCGAGGCGTAGAGCGTGGTTGTCTTGCCGGAGCCCGTTGGCCCGGTGACGAGAATGATGCCGTTGGGCCGGCGGATCAGGTTTTTAAACTGCTTGAAATCATGCTCGGAGAGGCCGAGCTGCCGGATGCCGACCTTGATATTGGCTTTGTCGAGCACCCGCATCACGATCGACTGCCCGTGATTGGTGGGCAACACGCTGACCCGCAAGTCGTAGTCTTTCCCATCCGCGGTGAGCTTGATCCGACCGTCTTGCGGCCGTCGGCGTTCGGCAATATCGAGCTTCGCGAGGATCTTGATGCGGGAGAGGATAGCGCCGAGCAGCCGTCGCGGCGGGTTGTCACGTTCGACAAGCCGGCCGTCGATGCGGTAGCGGATCCGCACCTTGTTTTCGAAGGGTTCGATGTGGATATCGCTGGCCCGTAGCTGCACCGCCTCAGTGATGATCAGGTTGCAGAGCCTGACGACCGGCGCATCGGAGGTCTCCTCGGCGGCGCTGGCAGCGGCCTGCTCGATGGCGGTCTCTGTAAAGTCGATCGCTGTGTCGGTGAAGTCTTGGAGCAGCGAATCGGCGCTCTCACCGTCGGAGAGGCCGTAGTGGCGGTTGATCGCCTCGACGATCTGCTGCCGCGGAGCAAGGGTCATGTCGATATTGCGGTTGAGAATGAAGCGGAGCTTCTCCTGCAGGTCGATATCGGTCGGGTCGCTGGTGGCCAGCCGCAAACCGCCGCCGATCTCTTCAAGGGGGAAAAGCGTGTTTTCGCGGGCCACGCTCTCGGGCAGAAGTTCGATAATGTCTTGCGAGACGATTATGCCGGTGAGGTCGACGACCTTCAGCCGAAAGGCCTTTCCGAGGGCCGCCATCACTCTTTCCGGCGTTGCATAGCCAAGCTTGATGACTTCGTCGTGGACCTTGCTGCCCGACGCACCGGCCAGCCGCACAGCCTCAGAAACCTGCTCGGCACTGATGATCCCCTCGGAGATCAAAACAGAAGTGAAGGTGTCTGGGGCGGCCATGGAGCGTTATCGGGCTGGCTGAGGTGCTGGCTGAGGTGCTGGCTGAGGTGCTGGCTGGCCTTCGAGAAACGTATCGGCGTGTTCGTAGCCGGGGGCGCAGGTGCAGAGAAAAACAAGCTCGCTGGGGCCGGTATTGCGGATTGTGTGGCGAACGCCGGGAGGAATGGCGATGGCGTCGCCAGGGCCGACACCGCGGGTTTCGTGGCCCAGCGTCATATCGGCAGATCCTGAGAGGATGTAGTAGATCTCCTCCGTAATGGCATGATGGTGCGGGGTGGTGGCGCAACCGGAGGCGAGCCGAGCCTCGGCAAGACTCTGCTGGCGGATGGCGGAATTGCGAGAGGCGAGGAGTTCGCGAATGGTCGAGCCATCGACGGTGGTGAAGGGGACCGTCTCGCGGTGATTGACAACATCCATGGAGTGAGGACTGAAACCAGCGTTTTGAGGGTGTTTGAGAGAGTTTGTTGCTTTCCAAAACCGCAGAATACCAGACTTCCCCAAAAAACGCCCCGCCCCGCCTCGCGGCAACTAGCCCCGCCCCACTCAGCCTGACGAAAAAAGTAGAAAAATAGTCTTCTGGGCAAACCTGCTGCTTTCCCTTTTCGACCCCGGCAGTGCATAATAGAGATGTCCGCTGGGCAGCTGTCAGGGGCTCGTTCCAAACGGAAAGCAAGAAAGCGGTCGGCGAGAGCGAGTCAACTCCCCACAGCGGCAGTGGAGCCCGGCGCCCTTTGGGAATGCTGGCTTTCGAACTGGACCTGCCAACTGAACTCATTGGGGGCCCCGACATTTCCCGCGTTCTTTAGTGAAACGCTCCCGTTTCGTAACCTTAGGGTGGTTTTATCAATGAGCATAGCCGCGACCTCCCCACACCAGATGCAGATCGAGCGATTGCTCGTGCTGGCCCGCGACAATGGGGCTACCGAGGTTCGGCTCTCGGCTGGCTATGCGCCGCTGCTGCGGGTGGCTGACCAGATGCGGCCGCTGAAGACCAAACCGCTCACAGCTGAGGATGTGCAGGCGTTTCTCGCCGCGATCCTGCCGCCCGGCGGCGACCCGCGAATGTTTTCCTTCTCGACGGCCGCTGGTTCACACACCGGCTCAGTGCTCGACGTGCAGGGCACGAAGGTGCTGGTGCTGAAGCTCACCGGCGAGGCCGAAGCGGCAGTGGCCGTCGAGCCTGATCACAGCACTGATCAGTCCGCCAGTTTTAGTAGCATCGAGCTCGATCTCCCCCAGGAAGATAAAAACGATCAGGCGGGCGCCGCGGCCACAAGGCCCGACACCTTCGCGATGCCGAAGACGGCAGTGGGCACAATCCAGATCGACAAGCTCCTGTCAGCTGCCATCAAGGGGGGCGTGAGTGATATCCACCTCACGGCGGGCCAGCCCCCGATCTTTCGGCTGAGCGGGGCGATGACGCCGCAAAACACAAAAGTGCTGACAGCCGAAGACACAAACGGCCTGATGAAGGCGATCACGCCGGAGCGGTGCCAGGCGGAGCTCGCCGAAAAGGGCGGGTGCGACTTTGGCTTCGCCTTCAAAGACCTGGCCCGGTTTCGGGTGAGCGTATTTAAGCAGCGGGGCACGATTGCGATGGTCTTGCGGCAGATCCCCAACAAAATAATGACCCCCGAGCAGCTGGGCGTGCCGGAGGTCTGCAAGAAACTGGCCCAGCGGCCCCGCGGCCTGTTTCTGGTGACAGGCCCCACTGGCTCTGGCAAAAGCACAACGCTCGCCAGTCTGATTAACTTCATCAACGAAACTCACCACCACCACATCATCACGATCGAAGACCCGATCGAATTTTACCACCAGTCGAAGAAGTGCACGGTTAACCAGCGGGAGGTCGGCACCGATGTGACGAGCTTCTCCGAGGCGCTCCGCCGTGCGCTGCGGCAAGACCCCGACGTCATCCTCGTCGGTGAGCTTCGCGACCTTGAAACGATCGAGGCCGCGATCTCCGCAGCTGAAACGGGCCACGTTGTCTTCGGCACGCTCCATACATCAAGCGCCCAAGGCACAATCAGCCGCATCATCGACGCCTTCCCGGCCAACCAACAAGAGCAGGTCCGCACGCAGCTCTCCACCGCGATTATTGGCGTGGTCTCGCAGGCACTCCTGCCAAAGATTGGCGGCGGCCGGGTGGCGGCCTACGAGATCTTGGTCGTGACGCCTGCCATCGGCAATTTGATCCGCGAAAACAAGACCTTTCGGATCAATTCCTCGATCCAGACTGGCACCAAGCTCGGCATGCAACTGCTCGACGACCATCTCTTTAAGCTCTGGAACGAAAAGAAGATTACCGAGGAGGATGCCGTGGCGAAGTCGCAGGCTCCCGACGATCTCATTGCCCGCATCTTCAATGCCAAGCGGGGCATCTTTGAAGAGCTCGACAGCGTCAAGAAGAAAACCGAAGACCGCTAACTCTCAAACCCCCTTTTTCAAAACCCCCTATGGCACTCCGACGCCTCGGACAAATTCTGATCGATCTCGGCATCATCGACGAGCAGCAGCTCGAGGCGATCTTGGAGGAGCAGTCTGCCCGGGGTGGGGAATTGCTGGGCCGCATCGGCGTTTCGATGAGCCTCATCACAGAGGAACAGCTGGCTGAGGCGTTGGCGGAGCAGTGGAGAACGACAGTCGCCCCGCTCGCCGACATAGTGCTGCGGGGGGATGTGTTGGAAATCGTCAGCGAGCCGATGGCCCAGCTCTACCGCATTATTCCGCTATCGCTTGAGGGCAATCGCCTCACGATCGCCTCGGCCGAGCCGCAGAAGATTCAGATCGCCGACGAGCTCCGGGTGTTGCTCGGCTACGACATTCGGGTTTGTGTGGCGACAGAGCCCGACATTCAGCGGATGATTGAGAAGCATTATTCGTCAGATACCGATTCGGTTGAATCGCTCGTCAACATACTCGAGACTGATACTGAGCTTGAGGCGTTGTCCAAAGCGGCGACCTCGCGAGACGGCCCGATTTCGCTCGACGATATCGAGGCCCTCTCTGAGAGTGCCCCGGTCCGCAAACTACTCAACATGGTGCTCTTGATGGCGATCCGCGATGGCGCCAGCGACATCCACTTCGAGCCCTTTGAGTCAGCGTTTAAGATTCGGATCAAGGCTGACGGCGTGCTCCAGGAGATGGTGCCGCCGCCCAAGCACTTGGCCTTTCCGATTACGACCCGGATCAAGGTGATGGCCAATCTCGACATCGCCGAGCGGCGGCTCCCGCAAGACGGCCGCATCGAGCTGACAGTCGGCGGCTATCCGATCGATCTCCGCGTCAGCGTGCTCCCCACGCTCTTCGGCGAAAGCGTGGTGATGCGGGTGCTCGACAGGGGCGTCGTCGCCTTAAATCTTGAGAAGCTTGGCATGGCCCCCGACATCCTGCGGCGATTCCGCGAGATAATTAAGCGACCCAACGGCATTGTCTTGGTGACGGGCCCGACGGGCTCGGGCAAGACGACCACGCTCTACTCGGCAATTTCAGAGCTCAATAGCCCTGAAGACAAACTGATCACCACAGAAGACCCGATCGAATACGACATCGACGGCATTGTTCAGGTGCCGATCGACACCGAGATCGGCAACACCTTTGCAGCGTGCCTTCGCGCGATCTTGCGGCAGGATCCCGATCGCATCCTGGTGGGAGAGATCCGCGACGTGGAGACAGCCGATATCGCCGTGCAGGCGGCGCTGACAGGCCACATGGTATTTTCCACCCTCCATACCAACGATGCCCCGGCGACAGTCACACGGCTCCGCGACATGGGCATCGCGCCGTTTCTGATCACTGCGACGCTCGAGGGGATTTTGGCCCAGCGGCTCGTCCGCAAGATCTGTGGAAATTGCAAAGTGGAGATCGTGCCAGACGCCGAGGCGATCTCGGATCTGCAGCTGACGTCAGATCAAACCGCCGGTAAGAAGTTTTACCGCGGTAGTGGTTGTGATAAGTGCAATAATAGCGGCTACAAGGGCCGCCTTGGCCTCTACGAACTCCTCATCATGACCGATGAACTCCGCGACATGGTGGTCCGTAATGCGTCGACCGAAGAGATTCGCAACGTTGCCCGTCGTGGCGGCATGATCACGCTCCGCGATTCCGGCATGATCAGCATTTTTGATGGTTCCACAACCACCGAAGAAGTCATCCGAGAGACCATCCTAGAAGCCTAACTCATTCTTCCGTGGGATAAGTTTTGCAACGTGTCCTCTTAAACCCCTGACTCCACCATGCCAACATTCCTCTTCGAAGCCATCGACGCCACCACCGGTAAGGAAATCCGTGACACTGTCGACGCGGCCACCGAATCCGAGGCCCAGGCCACGATCCGGTCCATGGGCTACATGGTCACGAAGATCAAAGCCAAGAAGGTGGCCGCGGCTGGCAGCAATAAAAAGGGACGTGGCTTTACCTTTGGCAAGGTGAAAAGCCGCGACCTCGCGCTGTTCACTCGCCAACTCTCGATCCTTCAAGACGCTGGCCTGCCGATCCTGCGGAGCCTCAAAGTCTTGGCCAATATGCAGAAGCCGGGCAGCCGCCTGCAATACAGCCTCCTTGACGTCTGTAACGAGATCGAAGGCGGCTCTACGCTTTCGGAGGCGCTCGCCAAGAGCCCAAAGGCGTTTGACAGGCTCTATGTAAACATGATTCGGGCTGGCGAGGCGAGCGGTGCGCTCGAAATCATTCTCCGCCGGCTGTCGGAATTCATGGAGCGGGCTGAATCGCTGCGTCGCAAGGTGAAAGGCGCGATGGTCTACCCGATTGTGGTCGTGAGCGTGGCCGTCGGCATTTTGACATTCATCATGCTCAAGATCGTGCCGCAGTTTAAAAAGATTTTCGACGACTTCGACTCCAAGCTGCCGGCGATGACAGAACAGCTGATCTATGTCTCGGAACTCGTCGTCAACTATTGGTGGGCGATTCCCGCGATTCCGTTTGGCTTTAGCCTAATGATCAAGGGCATCAAGAAGATCCCGTATGGCCGGTTTGGCTGGGATCTCTTTACGCTCAAGGTGATCATCTTCGGCCAGCTGGTGGAGAAAAACATTGTTTCGCGTAGTGCGCGGACATTGGGCACGCTATTAGGCGCTGGCGTCCCGATCTTGGAGGCGATCAACATTACGAAGTCGACCTGCGGCAACATAATGTTTGAGCAGATGTTTCAGAAGGTCTCGGATTCAATTCGCGATGGTGAATCGATTGCCAAGCCGCTGAGGCAGTATTCTGTGCCACCTTTTAACCTCGTGGCGATGCTCTTTTGGACGTTCTTTTTCCCCGGCATTGGCGCGCTCTTGTATTTGCAGAAATACAAAAAGCCGGTCGTCGATGATTTGATGATCAACATGGTGGACGTGGGCGAGGAGTCGGGCGAGCTCGACACGATGCTTTACAAAGTCGCCGACACGTATGACGAAGAGGTGTCGGTTTTGACGGAGAGTTTGACGAGCTTGATGGAGCCGATTTTGATCATTTTCCTAGGTGGAGCGGTGGGTTTCATCGTGATCGCCCTCTTCCTGCCGCTGATCAAGCTCATCGAAACCCTGTCGTGAGGAACATCCAGATGGCAACGAACCAGAACCGCACCGCATCCGCTGCCCTACCCCGACACCTCTCCCTGCGGGAGAGGGTGGCGGAAGGCCGGGCGAGGGTGCCCTGTGGTGTAAACCGACGCGGCTTCACCCTCGTAGAACTACTGGTGGTGATTGTTATTCTTTCAATGCTTGCAGCTCTCGTGACAGTCGCAGCCGGTCGAGCGATGACTACCGCCCGCAACGCCGCGATCAAGGCCGAGATCGACATGCTCCACATGGCGATCATGAACTACAAGAACGAGTACGGGAGTTTTCCGCCGGCGTACGACACGAATCCGAACGCCGCAGGTAGTGCAACGGCCAAACATCTTC
>JBAXUW010000012.1:0-32775 GCA_037129495.1 Planctomycetota bacterium
AGCCTGGCATGACGGGCGTCGGTCAACTCATCGAAATTCGTGATAGCTCGGGCAACAAGCTGGCCCGGCTGATCGTCGGCAAGGAAGACAAGCGTCGGTCGGGAGAGGATGCCGCGGCCGGTCGGGGTCTGCGGTTTGTCCGTAAGGCCGGGCAGGATCCCACCTACCGCGTGGAGATTGACACGTCGAAGTTTACGTCGCGGTTTGGAGACTGGATCGAGAAGGATCTCCTGAAGCTCTCGCCGTGGGATGTGCGGCGGCTCGGGCTAGAAGACTACGCGCTGGTGGCTGTCGAATCCAACGGTCAGGTAGGCGTGCAGTTGGATCGCAAGTATCGCGTCGATCTGGCTTACAACGACAAGGATGCGAAGTGGTCGCTGACGCGGCTCGAGGCCTTTACGAAGGAGGGGAACGCGAAGGAAGAGAAGCTTCCCGAAGGTGAGGAGCTCGCCGTTGAGAAGCTCAACGATCTCCGCAACGCGTTGGGCGACCTCAAGATCGTCGACGTGGCCCGCAAGCCTGCGGGCTTAAGCGCTGAGCTGAAGGCGGAGGAGAGCTTCAAGAACGATCGCGAGGCGCTGACCTCCATGCAGCAACGTGGCTTTCTGCCGCTGAAAACCGGCGAGATTCTCTCCACCGACGGCGAGACGATCGTGGGCATGAAGGACGGTGTCGAATATGTGCTGAGGTTTGGCGCGTCGACTACCGTGGCAACCGACGGCAAGGCGGAAGAAGACAAAGGGGAGGAGACCACGGCTGCCGGCAAGGAAGTGGGTGAAACCAGCGGTCGTTACCTGCTCGTGATGGCCCAGTTGAACGAAGGGCTACTCGAAAAGCCGCAACTCGCACCATTGCCTGACGTGCCTGGTGGAGACAGCAAGAAGGAAGCCCCGGATGCCCCAGCCGAGAAGACAGACGAGAAGACAGACGAGAAGACAGACGAGAAGACAGACGAGAAGACAGACGAGAAGAAGAGCGATGCCTCCGAGAGCCTGAAGCAGGCTGACGAGGTCGAGGCCGCTGCCCAGGTGGCGCTTGAAAACCGGCGTCGCGTGGAGCGGGAAAACCGACGGAAGCAGGACGACTACGACGACAAATTGAAGGCGGCGCAGCGGCGGGTGCGGGAGCTCAACGGCCGGTTCGCTGACTGGTATTATGTCATTTCTGACAAGGAGTATGCAAAGCTCCACCTTGGACGCACCACCATGGTGCAGAAGCCAGCACAAAAGGAACCGCCATCCGGTGTGAGTCTCCCTCCCGTGCCATCGAGCGTCTTGGAGGTGCAGTAGCCACGTTTGACGACGTGGTAAATGCCCTCCCATCCTCTGGCTGTCTTCGATGTCTGACATCCTCATCTCGCCGCGACAATCCCGATTTGGCCGGGCCGTGGGCTTTCGTCTCGCCGGTGTGGGCAGCGGTGTGCCTGCGAACGTCGTGACCAATGCCGACCTCGCCCGGCTGGGCTGCGATCCCGAATGGATCGTTGCCCGCTCCGGTATCCACGAGCGTCGGCATGCCCCGCCAGATATGGCCACCAGCGACCTTGCGACCATCGCGTGCCGCGCGGCATTGGCCCATGCGGGGGTTGCCGCTGGTGATGTCGACCTGCTCGTGCTGGGCACCTTTACACCCGACATGTGCATTCCCTCCACGGCTTGTATCGTGCAGGAAAACCTCGGGCTCGATGCCCCAGCAATGGACGTGACCGCCGCCTGCGCCGGCTTCGCCTACGCCCTCGTCACCGCCGCCAATTTCGTGGCTGCTGGATCGAGCCGGCTGGCCCTCGTAGTGGGAGCTGATACGAATTCCCGGGTGGTCGATCCGGACGATATTAAGACCTGGCCGCTCTTTGGTGACGGCGCCGGGGCTGTGCTGCTCGAGGCAACACCCCCAGAAGACGGCGGTCGTGATCGCGGCCTGCTCTCCTTCTCGCTGGGGTCTGACGGCCGCGGCGCGAGGCTGCTCGCCTGCCCGATGAGCGGCTCCCGGCAGCCGGTTACCGCCGAGGGCGTCGCACGGAAGAACCAGTTTATGCAAATGGACGGCCGCGCGGTTTTTAGGTGGGCGATCCGACTGGCCGAGGGCAACATCCGGCAGGTGGTGGAGCGGTCGGGCCTCTCACTTGAGGCGATCGACCTGTTCGTGCTGCATCAGGCCAACGTTCGGATCATCGAAGGGGTTCGCGAGTTACTGGATATCCCCAACGATCGGTTTCTGGTCAATCTTGACCGCTACGGCAACACGTCGAGTGGCTCGATCCCACTGGCGATGGACGAGGCGTGGCAGGCGGGCCGCATTGGGCCGGGCAGCACCATCGTCGTCTGCGGCTTCGGCGGCGGTCTGGCCTGGGGCAGCGCAGTGTGGAGGCTGTAGGGCGTGCCAGTCGTGGTGAAAAGGCTTGTCAGCCCGCCCAAAACGCCGGGACGGCAGAAGTCTCGTCGCTGTGTCTTTTTCGCTTTGAACCGCGGCGGTACAACCAGCTACACAGGGGCGAAAAACCTTCAAGCTCCTTGAGCTTCCGCCGATCCCGGCTACTCTTCCGAGAACTCTGTCGGTCCCCGTTGTATGAGCGTAAAAAATGTCTGAATCGAATGCTGCTGGAAAGAGTCTGCCGTCGCGACGGGATGTTGCTGTCGGAGATACGTGGGATCTGGCGAGTCTGTTTTCTAGCGACACCCAGTGGGAGGCGGCGCTCGCCGTGTGGGAGCAGCAGATTCCTGGGTTTACCGCGTTTGCTGGCACGCTCGGCTCAGCGGCCCAACGCCTGGCCGAGTGCCTCGCCTTCGATCTCGCTATCGACCGCGAGGGGGACCGGCTTGGCACGTATGCCCACCTCCGGGCCAGCGAAGATCAGGCGGCTGCAGAATCACAGCGGATGATCGGCCGCTTTCAGCACATCGCCACGCTGGCCGGCGAGAAGGCGAGCTTCATTCGGCCGGAGATCATGGCGATCCCGCCGGCCACGCTCAACGCCTGGCTGGAGACGCCGGTGCTGGCGGCCTACCGGCTGCTGGTCGAACGGCTGATGCGGACGCGGCCACACGTGCTCTCAGAGCCCGAGGAGAAACTGCTGGCGATGCAGGGCACGTTTGCCGGCACAGCCGGGAAGGTGTTCCGTCAGCTCACCGACGCCGATCTGAAGTTTGGGAGCGTGACCAACGGCACCGGTCAGCCGGTAGAGCTCTCCAATGCCACGTTCATGACGCTCTTGCACGACACTTCGCGGGACGTGCGGCGGACGGCTTTTCACCAGTATTACGATCAGTATGAAGCCCATGCCAATACTCTGGCCGCCACACTCTCAGGCTCCAACGAACGAGATGCCTACGCGGCCAAGGTGCGCCATTATCCGAGCGCCGTCGAGGCGGCGCTCTTTGCCGACAATGTACCGATCGCTGTCTACGACCAGCTCATTGCTGCGGTCCACGCCCACCTGCCCACCGTCCACCGCTATTACGACCTGCGGCGGCGGATTCTCGGGCTTGACGAGATCCATCACTACGACTGCTACGTGCCGCTCGTGCCGGAACTCGAGAAGCGGCATAGCTGGAGCGACGCGGTGCAGGTGGTGATCAAGTCACTGGCGCCCCTTGGGGCCGACTACACGGCACGGTTGGAAGGTGGCCTCAGTGGCCGCTGGTGCGACCGCTATCCAAATTCTGGCAAGCAGTCGGGCGCCTTCAGCTCCGGCACCTACGACTCCGATCCCTACATCCTGATGAACTTCCAAGAGGAGGCGATCGAGCATGTCTTCACGCTGGCCCACGAGGCGGGCCACTCGATGCACTCCCGGTATTCCGCCGAGGCGCAGACCTACCAGTATTCGGGCTACACAATCTTTGTGGCCGAGGTGGCCAGCACGTTCAATGAGCAGTTGCTGACCCGCCTGCTCCTGTCGCGGACGACATCGCCAAAGGAACGGGCCGCAATCATCGCCCGTGAGATCGATTCCATCCGCGGCACCATCGTCCGGCAGACGATGTTTGCGGAGTTTGAGCGAAAGAGCCATGCCTCGGCCGAGGCGGGGGAGCCGCTCACGCTCGAGCGGCTCAGGGGGATCTATCGGGAACTGCTCGACGCCTACTTCGGTCCCCGGTTTGTCATCGATAAGCAGCTCGAACTCGAGTGCCTCCGAATTCCGCACTTCTACAATGCCTTCTATGTCTATAAGTACGCCACCGGCCTGTCGGCGGCGATCATGCTGGCCAACCGCGTGGCCGAAGGGGGCCCGCGGGAACTGCAGTCATACCTGGGGTTTCTCAAGGGCGGCTGCTCGAAGTGGCCGCTCGATCTGTTGCGCGATGCAGGCGTGGATCTCGAGCAGCCTGAACCGGTGGCGACCGCTCTGACACGATTTGGCGAACTCGTCGACGAGCTTGGAACGATTCTCTAGCCAGCGGTGCACCGGCCGCGTTGCGAGGCATCCAGGTCGCCCTCACGATCTTGAGTGGGTAGAATGGATACTATGATTAAGAATCCAGAGGAATACCGCCGTCAGTCTGAACGCGAACGCTGGCAGGCCCTCCGGCTGATGAGCGCTCAGGAGTCAATCGCACTGGGTGAGTCGCTCTTGACCTCGGAGATCATGCTCTTGACTGTCAGGGCGGAGTCCCCAGAAGACGATCATCCCCGGAGCCTCGCGATCACGCTTCGGATTGAGCCGAAAGCAGTCCGAACTTAAGGCGAACGGCATTGTCGCTCAGCGAATTTGATTCCTTCTGTCGATTCGTCTTCCAGTTCCTCAACAACTGTGAAACGCGGTACCTCGTCATCGGTGGCTTGGCGGTGATCGTCGTCGGCGAGCCGCGGACAACCGCAGACGCGGATGCACTCATTTTTGTCTCACCCGCTGAGGCTGAACTTCTGATTCAACAGGCTGTTGAGGCCGGCTTCGATCTCCACGAAGACATCGAACGAAAGCGACTTGCGGAAACAGGAACCGTACGGTTTCGGAGAGGCCTGTTTCAGCTCGACCTCATCACGGCGTCGTTGCCCTTTGAGGAAACCGCCTATCATCGCGCCAGCTTCCACCAGCTCTTCGGGATCCGGCTGCCGTTTCCCAGTCCGGAGGACTTGATTTTGTTGAAGATCCTCGCCGGCCGCGACAAGGATATTCTCGACGCGATCGGAGTCGCCCGTCGCCATGCCGATCGTATCGATGTGGCGTATCTCGAGCAGACGCTCCTGCCGCTCTGCGAACTCGCGGAGGAGATGTCATACTGGAATCGCCTGCAGAATGTCCTTGCAAGAGCGCGAGACGCTGGTTGAGCTGCCGGCTGGTCGGCTTGCGGAGGCGCGATCTCAGCCGTTATCTGCTACCCCGGGTTTTCCACGACCCCGACCCCATTGGCAGTCGCCTTTGAAAACCGGATGTCGAGCGTGCGCAAGTGCGTATGCAGACCCGCATCCTGAATCGGCAGGACATGGCCCGGGAAACCCGACTCGTTGTGGTGGGAATGCCAGAGGCCGGGGGGCGTGACAAACACGGCATGCGGCTGCCAATCAAACCGTTCCCCGTCCTTGATCTGGCCGTCTGGCCCCAGAGTTTTCCCAACCAGCGTGTAGCAGCCGGGCTTTGCGTCGACGACGAGATCCACCGCCACCGACTGATGCCGATGAGGAGCCTGAACGGCGCCGACAGGTAGGATGCCGAACATCGCCCAGATCACGTGCGTGATCGTCATCGTCTGCGGAAAGAACCGGTTGCCGAGCAGCACGCTGAGCCGGTTGGCCTGAGCGCTTGCCGGATCGCGAAGCACGGCGTCGAGCGCCTGGTGGATTGCCATCCGCGTGTAGAGAGTGGGCAGGAAATGCCGCTGGGTCGCCTCGACGCCGAGATACTGCAGCAGCGGCCCGTCATGCACCCAGTAGAGCGCCGCATCAGTTTCGGCCAGGTGCGCGGCCCGGCTCCGCGCCGGGAGCGTGAAGAGGTCGCCTGCCTGCCAGCCGATTTCACTTCCGTTGGCAGCGGGAGTGCCGGTCAGTTGCGTCGTGCCGGTGCCACGCATCACGAAAAACAGCTGACTCGTGGCGTTGGCGTCGGTGACGTGGGCGTCACCCGAACAGACATGCACGAAGTTCGCGCAGAGCCCGGGTGACGTGGCGGGCCCGGTGCAGCCAAGGATTGCGCTCGTGTCGAGCGAAACCGTCCGCGTGCCCCCTTGTTCGTGCAGTGCGGCAGGAAACCGGGCCCCAGGAATCCCGCCCAGCGTGCCGTCGGCAAGGGGATTTGAGGCGGAGCGGTAGTCGTGAAAGCGGGCAGATTCTGTGAGTCGGTCGGCAGAGGATTGGGGCGTGGCAGGTTGCGTCATGGCACAGAACTCCGGTGGTGTTCGAAATATTCGGCAGATCATTTCGACGGGTCCGGGGCCTCACTCTGGGCCGCGGGCAAGTTCGATGAGCGGCCGCACGAAGGAACCCGTGCCGCCGCCGTCGATCCACGGCCGGGGCTTCTCTGCGAAGGCGGGGCCGGCGATGTCGACGTGCGTCCACGGGATGCCCCCCACGAACCGTTCGAGGAACTTTGCGGCCGTGATGGCTCCGCCCCAGCGGCCGTCGCCGACGTTCTTGATGTCAGCAACTTCGCTCTTGATCTGATCATCGTAGTCAGCATACATCGGCAGTTGCCAGACCGCTTCACCCACCGCGCGGGCCGCACGGGCGACGTCGTCGCAACAGGCCTGATCATTGGTGAAGAGGCCCGCGACATCGTTTCCAAGCGCCACCATGCAGGCGCCCGTGAGCGTGGCGGCGTCGACGATCCGCCGCGGCTTCAAACCGCGGACGACATCGAGCACGTCGGCCAGCACGACCCGCCCCTCGGCGTCGGTATTGTGGACCTCAATCGTCGTGCCGCTGCGGGCCGTGATCACGTCCCCGAGCTTGTAGGCTGCCGGCCCAGTCATGTTTTCAGCGAGGCCGATCGCCACCACAAGGTTGATCGGCAGTTTGAGGGCGGCGATCGTGGCGGCGGCTGCCAACACCGCGGCGCCCCCTGCCATGTCGCACTTCATGGTCAGCATCGAGTCGGAGGGTTTGAGCGAGAGACCACCTGAATCAAATGTCACGCCCTTACCAACCAGCGCAAGATCGGGCTGATCGCCCGGCGATCCCGGGCCACGGGAGCGCAGGATCACGAGCCGCGGTGACCGGTGGCTGCCCCGGGCCACCGCGAGAATTGCCTGGCAGCGTTCCCTCGCTAACTGGACCTCATCCCAGATCTCGATCTCCATGCCAGTCCGGCCCGCCACAGCGGCAGCCTCTTCGGCGAAGGTCTGCGGATAGAGATCATCTGGTGGGGTGTTGACCAGCCGTCGTGCCAGGTTGACGCCCTCACCGATCAGCACGCCCCGGTCGACGGCCTCCGGAGACGCCGCGAGCCAGATGGTGCTGGCGAATCGTGTCCGGCGTTTTTCGACGCGGTAGAGATCTTGACCCACCATGCCGACGGCAGCACCGGCTACCGCTTGCTCCACCTGTCGCGGCGACCAGGAGGCGTCGGCGACGAATGCGACCTTGGTTCGAGGCCGGCCGGCCAGATGCCGCGCTGCGGTGGCGGCGGCATGGTAGAGAACGCCCGCATCGACCTGCTCTCGTTTACCAAGACCGACCACAACCACTTGGCCGGCCCGCAGCCCGGGAACCGCGAGGAGCGGCACGCACTCCAACCGCTTGCCGGTGATCTCCCCGGCCGAGGCCAGCCGGGTCAGTAGCCCACCAGATGCCGCATTGATACCGGCAGCTGCTCCGGAGCCAACGCCCCCCTCAGTGAGAAACAGGACGACGGCATCCGCCTCGATCAACTCTGGCCGCGCGGCTGGGTCGGCGACGATGCCTCCGGCGGCGCCGGCACGGAGGTGTGAAAATTCCTGGGTCATGGGTCGCTCCTTGCAGCCGGGGAAGAAAGCGTCGAATGTACCCGGTTTTCTCGAAAACTGATGGCCCTTAGGCTAGAGAAACGCGAATTCGACTTCTGCCGGCCCGGCGGTGCGGTGCCACTCAAGGTAATAGCACGCATTGGACAAGTTAGAAAACTTATCCCACGGGGAAGGGAAGACACAGCAGTGATCGGCGGTGCGGGGTTACAGAGGATCGGGTGATGAGCTGTTTGTCCGCCGTCCAGAGGTCGGCGTGATCCAGGGGGCTAGCAGCGAGAGCAGCACGGGGAGCACGACGAGGTTGCCAAAGAGGCCGCCGGTGAGTGTGAGGCAGGAGAGCGCCCCGAAGGAGACGGTAGGAATGAAGCCGCTCGTGGTGAGCGCAAGGAATCCAATCACCAGTGCGAGCGTGGAGAAGATCATCGCCCGGCCAGCGGTCTGGTGGGCCGTTTCGAGTGCGGCGCCGATGGTCTGCCCCGACGCGAGCCGCCGCCGGAAGGCGGCTATGTAGTGAATCGAACTGTCGACCGAGAGCCCCATCGAGACCGCGGCAATCATCGCCGTTCCCATGTTGATGCGGTCACCGGCCCAACCGAGCAGGCCAAGCACAACGAAGATCGGCAACGCGTTGGGGACAAGCGCCACCGCTGCCACGAGCAGGCTCCTGAAGCTGACCGCCAGTAACAGAAAGATTCCCACAGTAGCGAGGAGGAACGTCAGCCACTGATCAGAGAGCATCCGTTCTACGAGCTGTGACAAGAGCACAAAGAAGCCGGTCACCTCGCCGGCCGGCCGGCCATCCCGTGCGGGAAATTCCTCACCCACGATCCGCTTTACATGGTCGATGATCGCCCGTTTCTGCGGCGCAGGCTGCCGCTCATGGGCCCGGAGCATGACTCGCAGCCAGGTCGAGCCATCGTCGGGGTCGCGGCCAATGAGTGTGCGGTCCAGTTGCGGCAATTGCTTTCGCAGCACGGCAAGTCCGCCGGCCACGAGCCGGTTGCCCAGCCACGTGCTCTCCAACTGCTCAAGTGAGATCGGCGACACCGCCGCCATCACGTCGGCCACGCTCATCACCTTTGTCAGCGCAGACACGGGCCGGCCGTCGGGTCCGGGGATCGTGACCTCAGTCCGCAGCCGGTTCTCCAGGCGGTTGACCTTGGAAAGCATCTGCCCATCGATGGCGTCGCCGGCCGGCAAGAGCACGTCCCAGACGCCGGCCCCACCCAGCCGCGACTCGATCATGTCGTAGGAGGCGACCACTGGGCTTGAACGGCGAAAGTTACGGGTGAAATCGGTCTCCACCTCGAGCCACTGCATGCCCGCCACCGCGGTGGCCACCAACAGGCTCGACCCGATTAAAATTGGAACGGGATGGCTCATGATCCGCTGCATGAGGCGGTCAAGGCCGAGTTCCAGCACACCTTCGCCCCAGGCCCTCTTGGGGTCGGCATCAAACTGTCCCCACAGCGCGAGGAAGGGAACGGTGAGCGCCGCGGCCACAAGCACCATCACCGCGCCGACACTCGTCATGATGCCGAAGTCATGGACTGGTCCGACGCGACTGGCAACAAGCGAACCGAAGCCGATCACGTCGGTCGCGATCGAGCCGACGACCGGCCAGAAAAGGAGCGCGATGGTTCGCTCAAGCGCCACGGCTGGTGCAAACCCCTCCTCGCGCTGCCGTCGGAATTCGATGATCAAGTGCACCACGGTGGCGATCGCCACGACTGTGACCATCGCAGAGAGCATGGTCGAGACCATTGTCAGCTTGAGTCCGATCACGGCCAGCACCGCCCGCGTGCTCCAGAGGGCCAAGAGCACGACGGCCAGCGGCACGACTAGCCAGCGGAGGCTACGAAACGACACCAGCAGCACCGCTCCCGCAAGAATCCCGCTGGCTGTGCCGAGGAGATTCCCGTCGCGCTCAAGCATCGCGAACCCGTCGCGGAGCATCACCGGCTCCCCTGCGACGGTGCCGGCCGGTAGATCGACGACGATGCCGCGGATGCGGTCGATGACATCAGCGCGAGAGACCGCTTGATCACGTGGGGTCGATGCTGACGCCGCCGGGGTTGCGAGCACGCAGACGATCGCGGCGGTGCGGTGGTCGGTGCCGACAGCATAGCCTTCCAGCAAAGACACAAGTCGCCGCGCCATCGGGCTCGTGGCGGTCTCGATGATGCGATTGCCTAGCGGCGTGTCGGCGAGGCTCGTGGCAGAGGCGATGCCAGAGAGGGCGGTGATCGTATCGGTGAGCGATCGGAGCCGCTGGATACCGGCCGTGGAAAACAGCTCAGGATCGTCGTAGGCTGCCAGCACCACCTCACTCGAGCCGAAGGCGCGGATCATGCGTCGATAGGGGACGAGCGCCGGGTCGGTGCGGTCGAACATCGCATCGATCGAACGCGAGAACTCGAGCCGCCGCGATTGTGCGACTGACCCAATCGCGACCACCAGCGCCAGGATCGCGAGGAGATTCCGCCAGCGGACGAGCCAGCTTGCAACGGATTCGGCGACCGTACGCATAACGAGACACTTTGCGGCTGGGATGGGAGGGCGGGGGGAGAAACGCGGCGATCAGGATGTTGAGCGTAGGGACGGGGTTGCGGGCGGCACGGGCGAGCCACCGAGGCGGCGGGCGTCGAGCGGTTCGCGCAATCCAGAGGAGATATGGTACCGCGATGCGATGCAGAAGACTGGGTGGATAACGGGAGCAGCGAACTTACCCACGTTGCCAGCGTGGCTCTCCCCCGAACACCCCAGTCTGCGGCACCTGCGGCGGCGCGGTGCCATGCACGAGTGGCCAGAGTCTCTGGCAAGCCAAGGGGAGGAGTGAACTGATTTCTAACGTTAACCCCCGCTCCAGTCTCGACTTGCGGAGTTTGTTTGGCGGCCGCAACGCCTTGACCCGTCGGCGCGGGCACTTCTATAGTCCCGCGCGTTTGAAAACCGGCCCTTTCCGTTCTCAGAGACGCCATTTCCCGCGTGTTTTTTCCTGTCGATCACGCCCCTGTTGCGCCTCCGCCAAAGCGGGCTAACTGCACGCCGCGCCGGGGCCGCGCGCGATTGCGCCACCGTCTGTGGCGGCTGTTCGCGGGCTGCGTGTGGACTGTGATCTCGATCAACTGCAGCGCCTGGTCGGTGATGGCGCAGACACCTGGCGGCGGGCAGCCGCTCAAGGACACAGCTACCGCCGGTGCGTTTGCGGCGCTGCCGGCTCGCGGGCTGGCGGCCGCCATTGCCGAGGCGGGACGGATTGAAGTGCCGACGGCTGACCCGCGGTCAGCGGTCACGATCAATGCCACGCAGGCGTCGCGGTGGACGGAGGGTTCGTACGACGTCTGGCATCTGACCGGTGGCGTGAAGATCAGGCAGGGAGTGACGGAGGCAATGTCGCACGAGGCGGTGATCTGGATCGAGCAGGAGGCCGGGTCTGACCCAGGCGCTGATCCAGGCGCTGATCTGGACGATGACGACAGCCCGCCGTTGCCACCGCTCCGCAGCGTACTCGTGCGAATGGCGGGCGACGTCTCTGTGCGGTCGGGTGCCGACACTACCGCGGTGACAACCGTGCGTGGGCCGCGGTGGGCGGGCCGGTTTTGGATGCAGCGAGATCCCACGATCAACTTTGCAAGCATCGTGCCCGCCGCCGGCGTGCCACCGATCTATGAGGCGCCCGCCGACCGTGTCGCGCCAGCCGGCAGCGTCGTGCCGGCCGGCGGCGTCGCGACAGTGGCATACACCGTCGCCGATGCTGCCGATGAGGGCGGAGAGGAGCCGATCCAGCGGACTCAGTTCAGCGAGTTTGGCGCCGCCCCGGTTCCGCTGGTGAACACGGCCGGGCCTGCCCGTCGGCTGCGGGCCTTCCCGCGGTCGAGCGTGCCGCTCAACATCCGCTGGTTCCCGAGCCCCGGCGGAAACGAATGGGTGGCGGTGATTACGTCAGGTGTCAACCTCGTCGTCGACGGCGTCGACTCGGCTGGCCCGCTCGATATCTCCGCCGACCGACTCGTGCTCTGGACCCGTGGGCAGTCGCAGCCTGACCTCAGTGGCAATGCGGCGCAGGGGGGCGATGTGCCGCTGGAACTCTACATGGAGGGGAACGTCATCTTCAGGCAGGGGCAGCGGGTGATCGAGGCGGTGAGCATGTTTTACGACGTGCCGCGGTCGAGCGGCGTGATCACCGGCGCCACAGTGCTGACGCCGGTCGACAACTATTCCGGCGTGGTGCGGTTGCGGGCTGATGTCTTGCGGCAGGTAGACCGCAGCCGGTTCGTCGCGCAGAGGACGGGCCTCACCTCCAGCCGGCTGGGCGTGCCGAGTTGGGAGTTTCGTTCACGCGAGCTGGAGTTTACCGACGAACAGGTGCCGCTGCCCGGCCCCGGCGGTCAAGCTGCGATGGATCCCGTCACTGGGGAGCCGCTCGTCGAGCATCAACAGTTCATCACCAGCCGCAGCAACACACTCACGATGGGCGGCGTGCCCGTGCTCTGGTGGCCGGTGCTGGCGACCAATGCGAAGAAGCCGACCTTCTACATCAACAACGCTCAGATCAAGAACGACCGCATCTTCGGCACGCAGATCCTGACGAGCTGGGACGCCTTTCAGGTCTTTGGCTGGCGGCGGCCGCCCGACGGCGTCGATTGGGACTTTGATATCGACTACCTCAGCTACCGCGGGCCGGGCGGCGGCACATCGCTGCTCTACAACCGTCCCGACTTCCTCGGCTTCGGCGGGCCGGCCAGCGGCGACCTCGACGCCTGGTTCATTGGCGACAACGGCATCGACAATGTCGGCCTCAATCGCCGCGACCTCACCTACCCCGGCTATCCAAACCGCACGTTCCGCGGCCGCTCGTTCTGGCGGCACCGGCAGGATCTCGGCGGCAGCACCGACAGCTTCTTTGGCGGCTGGCAGGCCCGCGGCACGGCCGGCTGGATCAGCGACATGAACTTCCTCGAGGAATACTACGAGGCGGAGTGGGAGGAAGGCTATGAGCAGCGGACTTGGCTCGACCTGCGGCGGCCGGTCGAGAACCGCGAACTGCGGCTGCTCACAAGCGTGCGGGTGGACCCATTCTTTACACAGAGCGAGTGGTGGCCTCGGCTCGACTACTACTGGCTTGGGCAGCCGCTGGCAGGCGACGCCCTCACCTGGTACTCGCATTCAAACCTAGCGTACGTGCGGCAGAATCTGCCGCAGACGCCGACCCTCGGCCAGACCAATGGCTACTGGACAACACTGCCCTACGAAAATAATGTCATCGGCGAGCGGACTGCGACGCGGCAAGAGATTGACCTGCCGTTTCAGGCGGGGGCGCTCAAGATCGTCCCCTACGCGCTCGGCGAATTGGCCCACTGGGGGCAGGACATCACGCAGTCGCCGATCGACCGGGCCTATGGGCAGGTGGGCATTCGGTCAACGCTGCCGATGTGGTCAGCCGACAATACCGTCGAGAGCCAGCTGTGGAATGTGCACGGTCTGGCCCACAAGGTGGTCTGGGAGGCAGAGTTTTCCTATGCCAACAGCACGCAGAGCATCACACAGTTTCCACTCTACGACCAGATCGACGACGACACGATTAACCAGTATCGCCGCAATATTCCCTACTGGGATTACGGCGCGATTCCGGGACAAGCTACGCCGCTGGGGGCTCCCTATGTCTTTGGACCAAGCAATAAATACGATCCGCGGACGTATGCCGTGCGCCGCGGCATGGGCGGCTGGGTGACCGGCCCAACGGAGATCGCCAACGACCTCACGGTCTTCCGGCTCGGGGCGCGGCAGCGGTGGCAGACGAAGCGGGGCCCGGTGGGCAACCGGCGGATCATCGACTGGATCTCGTTCGACGTGGACGGCGAACTCTTCCCGACCACGAGCCAGAACTTTGGTCAAGCAATGGGCCTCTGGCAGTATGATTTCCGCTGGCACGTGGGCGACCGCACAACGCTGCTCTCCACTGCCGACGTCGACTTCTTCACGGGCGGCCAGCAACTCTATACCGTCGGCGCGCTGCTCAACCGCACCCCCCGCGGGAGCCTCTATCTTGGGTTCAACGAGTTTGGCGGGCCGATTCAGGCGAGTGTGCTCACCGGCTCCTACACCTATCGAATGAGCCCCAAGTGGGCGAGTTCATTCGGCACGGCCGTCAACCTCAACGGGATGAACATCGGTCAGAATCTCCAGCTCGTACGGATCGGCGAGTCGTTCCTGATGACGTTTGGCTTCAACGTCGACTACAGCCGCAACAACGTCGGCTTCACGTTCAATCTCGAGCCGAGGTTCTTGTCGCGGACGCAGTTTGCCAGTCGCACGGGTCTCGACATCCCGGTGGCCGGCGCGTACGGGTTGGAATGAAGCCGGCGGATGGCATATCATCCCGGCATGAAACTCACTCTGGCAATTCTCCCTGGAGACTACATCGGCCCGGAGGTCATGGCCGTCGCCCTGCCCGTGCTCGAGGCCGTGCTCTCCAAGTCGGGGCACACGCTCGACGCTTCGCTCTACGACGTGGGCGGCGCCGGAATCGATCGTCATGGCAAGGCGTTACCCGACTCGACGCTCGCGGCCTGCCGGTTGGCCGACGCGATCCTCTTTGGTTCGGTCGGCGGTCCGAAGTGGGAGAAGCTTCCGCCCAAAGAACAGCCCGAGCGGGCGTCGCTCCTGCCGCTGCGGAAGCATTTCCGGCTGTTTGCCAACGTTCGCCCCGGCCTGCTTCTCAAAAACCTCATCGACACCTCGCCGATCCGCCCCGACCGTATTCCCGACGGCATCGACATGGTCTGCATCCGCGAGCTCACAGGCGGTCTCTACTTTGGCGCTCAATCGACCCGCGAGATCGAGGGCGGAGACATCGAGGCGATCGACACGATGGTCTACCGCAAGTCGGAGATCGAGCGGATTACCGATGTCGCGATTGCCACCGCCCGCGCACGGCGCCGTCACATCACGCTGGTCGATAAGGCGAACGTGCTTGAGACCTCCGTCCTCTGGCGAAAGGTCGTCGGCGAGCGGATCCAGGCCACCGCCCCCGACATCACGCTAGCGATGATGTACATCGATAACGCAGCGATGCAGCTTGTCCTGCGGCCGGCCCAGTTCGACGTGCTGCTCACAGAGAACATGTTTGGTGACATCCTCTCTGATGAGATGGCCGTCATCTGCGGCTCGCTCGGCATGCTGGCTTCGGCTTCGCTGGGCATGGATGTCAACCGCCACGGCAAAGGCTACGGGCTCTATGAGCCGTCGGGGGGCACCGCACCCGACATCTTCGGCCAGGATAAGGCCAACCCCTGCGCTCAGGTGCTCTCAGCCGCCCTGATGCTCCGCCATTCATTCGGCCTCGAGACCGAGGCGCGGACGATCGAAGCTGCTGTGGAAAAGACGGTCGCCGACGGCATCCGCACGGCCGACATTGCCGGCAGCGGTCCGGCTGTGGGCACGCAGGCGATGGGCGCAGCGATCCTCGCCCGGCTGTAACACGAGAAGAAAAAGGGGACGCAGCAACTGCCGCGTTGAACAGAATTAGCTGCGTCCCCTTTTTGTTCAGTCATCTGGCGGGCAGCTTCGGTGGCAGGCGTGCCAGACCGCGAAGATCCCAGCCAAGAGGGCGTAGGCGGCCGCGAGTTCCAGGGGGCCCCGGCCGGCCGCCTCGACGGGCAGGGGGCCGATATTCCAGGGGAGGAAGACCCGGCCGTCGGGAAATGGCGAATGGATCACGCCGCAGAGCGTGGCGACCGCGGCGGCGAGGCACCAGCCCGCGGCCGCCAGGAGCTTTCGGTCGATAAGAGCCGCCAGCATGCCCGCCCAGAGCAGGCTCGTCACGATGAAGCCCGACGATAGGAGCCGGATCGAGAACAGTTCGCGGGCCAGGCCACCGGTCGGCGCCGCTCCCGCGGCGATGAGCTTGTCGGTCTGGATTGCCACGAGCGCCGCAAGCGCCGGCACGCAAGCGATCGCCACCGCCGGATAGTGCCGCTGCGGCGTGGCGTGAAAACTCTGCGCCGTGATCTCCAGGCCGATGAAGACGAGGATCGGCAGGATCGCTGGCCCCGGAATCGCCTGATAGAGATAAGCAAATGTGCCGGTGAGCCCTGTCACACCGATGAACAGGGCTGTGGCGAGCGTGTAGGCCGCGCGGCCCCCCATGGCCTTATAGGCCGGGTGGCCGATGTAGGGTGTGGTCTGGATCACGCCGCCGCAGGCGCCGGCGATGATCGTGGCAAGGCCTTCAACGGCGATCACGCGACCAGTGTTGTATTCATCGCCGGCTGCCGCCGCGCTCTCGGTGCAGTCGATGCCACCGACGACCGTGCCGAGCGCGAACGGGAGCACGATTGGCAGATATTTGACCGTGTCTCTCCACGCTTCCAACCACTCCAGCCTGAGGGCCGACAGCCATTCGACTGGCCAGAGCGCAGCCGCAGGATCGATGGCAGCGTGGAAATCGTCGCCGGGAATCCAGCCAGTGGCGGTGCCGATCCAGTGGATCAGGCCGGCGACCAACAGGGCGGCCAGGGCACCGGGGATGCGGGCTGGAAACGGGATGCGCGCTGTGAGTGCCGCCAACACGATGCCGAGCGAGGCGAGTCCGACAACCGGTGAGCCGAAGATTTCTAAAAGCGGTAGAAATGTGATCAGCGCCAAGCTGATCGCCGCCAGGCTTCCGAGCAGGCCCGCCCGGGGCACGAGCCTGCGAACAGAATCAGCAACAAAGCTGCAGAGCACTTTGAAGACCCCGCTGGCCACGATTGCACACATGCCGATATGCCAGGCATGGCGGGCGGCAGCCTCGCGTTCCATGCCTCCTGCCAGTGACGCGGCATACGCCGGCCCCAGGACGAAGAAGACCATGCCAAACGTACTTGGCGTGTCGAGTCCCAGCGGCATCGCGGTGATGTCGGAGCGGCCGGTTCGTCGGGCGAGCCGGAAGGCCATCCAGGTGAAGATCAGGTCGCCCACCACCACGCCGACTGCCGTGCCGGGCACAAAGTGGGAGAGGGCAAACTGTGCCGGGTAGTCGAAAACGGCCGCCAGAAGCGAGACTGCGAGCACAAGATCGGCTAGATTGTCGAGGGAAAGTCCAAAAAAGGCGTTGATATCGCCGGGGGTGGCCCAGCGGTAGCCTGAGGCACGGTGAAATGTTGGGCTGTTTTCCATAGATCGGTGACCCGCTTAAGACTGGCTCGAGCGAGTAGGCACTGCTGTCGACGCCGGAGGGGAATGTCGGGATCTGGGGCCGAAAAGTCAAATGTCTCGTTTCGTGGCTATACTCAGCAACGGTCTGGCCCCAACGCCTGGGGGGGCTTGCCAGACACTTTTGAAGCAGCTTTTTTTCCCAGCGAACCTTCTGCGGCGCGACGGCGTAGGGAAGATGGAACTACACGAATCCCACCCCATAGCAGGGCGAGACGATGGATCCGGCGGCGGATCGGTCGCCAGTCCATTGCCACGTGAGGTGGGAACCACGGATGAGGAATTAATCGGTCGGGTTCGCACAGTTGACGATGCGGTCGCGTTTGAGTCGCTCGTGCATCGATATGAACAAGAACTGTTTAGCTACCTCCGCCGCTATTTGGGCAATGCCGAGATGGCAGAGGATGTGTTTCAGACCACGTTCCTGCAAGTTCACCTGAAGAGGGAAAGTTTTGAGGATGGGCGACGGTTTCGCCCCTGGCTCTACACGATCGCAACCAACCAAGCCATCGATGCCCAACGTCGGAATCGTCGTCACCGGATGGTGAGCCTCGATCAACGGACGGGCGGCGATGACGACATCGGTTCGCTTGTGGAGATGCTCTCGGGGCGAGATCAGACGGCTGATAAAAGGATGGAGGACGAAGAGGCAAGAAACTGGGTACGGTCGGCGGTCGAGGAGCTTCCCGACCCGCTGAAGAGCGCCCTGATTCTCGTTTACCACCAAGGCATGAAATACCGTGAGGCAGCGGATGTGCTCGGGATTCCCGTAGGAACGGTGAAGAGCCGTCTGCATGCTGCCCTCCTCAAACTGAACGAATCATGGCAGCAGAGCGGCAATGAGCGATAAATGACGATAGGACCAGCGATAAAAACGAACCTGACGCCCCACTGAAGGTTCGTCGTAACGCCAGAATGACGTGCGTGTTTTTTATGCGAGAAGAACTTATTGGCCACCTCTTGGGGGCCCTCGAACCGTCTGAATCGAAGCAGATCGAAATGGCCCTTGCCGACCCACAGCGGGGACCGGACTTGCGTCGAGATCTTGCGCGGTTGCAGCAGGCCCTGCAGCCGTTGGCCGGCGATCGGGAGGTGCTGCCTCCTCCTGCCGGTCTGGCTGGACGTACGCTGCTTTTTATTGTGGACCAGGAGGCCGCTGCCCAGGCGGCTTCCGCCCGCCCAATACCGACCCCGCGAGGTCTTTCGCCTGATCACTCCCTGCCGCAGGGCCGCGGGGGCCGGGCTTGGGTGGATCGGGCTATCATAGCCGCCACGGCCCTCGCTGCGTGTTTGCTCGTGGCGCCGCTGCTGCTCGAGTCGATTGCCCAGGCGCGGGCGCGGCGGGTAGAACGCAACCTCTTGAAAACAGCAGGCGCGCTTCAGGGCTATGCAGACTCCCACCGTGTCTTCCCGACGCCCCCGGGCTCCGGTCCCCTTTCACGGGCGGGGCTCTATGCACCGACGCTCGTTTCGGAGCAGCGACTGGTGGCCGACGACGGCACGCTTGTCTGTCCTGATACGGCGCTCTCCAAGAGCGGTATGTTTCGCGTGCCGACGCTTGAGGAACTGAGCGCGGCTGCCGGTACGCCGCAGTTCGAAGAACTCGTGCGGATCATGGGGGGTGACTATGGCTACACGCTCGGCCATCGCGATGCCTCTGGCACGCTCCAACCAAACCGCGACCGCCGCCGAGCCCACCAACCGCTGATGGCCGACGCCCCCGACGACAGCGGCGAGCGGAGCACGAACCATCCCGATGGGATTCACCACGTGCTCTTTGAAGACGGTCACGTGAAGCGAATCACGGCGGAGGATCTCCACCGCGACGATCATCTCTTCAAAAATCATGACGGCAAGGTCGCCGCCGGTATCGACGATGAAGACGCCGTCATTGGCGACTCACACCACCAGCCGTAATTGCAGGCAGAGCTACTTCGCTGCCATGGTCTGCTTCGCCGCGGCGGCGATGGCGTTCGCGGTGATTCCGAAGTGCTTGTAGAGGGCGGGAGCCGGGCCTGAGGCGCCGAAGCTCTTCATCCCCACGAATCGGCCCTGCAGGCCGATCCATCGTTCCCAGCCAAAGCCGCAGGCTGCCTCGCAGGCCACCCGCGCAGTCACTGCCTTGGGCAGCACGCTCTCCTGGTAGGCGGCGTCTTGCTCGGCAAACAGATCCCAGCTCGGCATGCTCACGACGCTGGCCTGCACGCCCTCCGCGGCCAACTTCTCGGCAGCATCCAGGCAGAGTTGCACCTCACTGCCGGTGCCGATCAGGATGCACTGTGGCTTGCCACTGACGGCCTCTTTGAGCACGTAGGCGCCCTTCGACACGCCGGCAGCCGAACCGTAGTGGGCCCGATCGAGCGTCGGTAGGTTCTGTCGGGAGAGCACGATCACAGCGGGCCGATTGCCCCGCGCGATGACGGTGCGATAGGTTTCTGCCACCTCGTTGGCATCGGCCGGCCGAAACACACTCAGGCCCGGCACGGCGCGGGCGCTGGCGAGCTGTTCGATCGGCTGATGTGTGGGGCCGTCTTCGCCGAGGCCGATCGAGTCGTGCGTGAGCACGTAGATCACACCGAGGTCACCGATCGCTGAGAGTCGCAGCGCCGGCTTTAAGTAGTCGAGGAAAATGAAGAAGGTGGCGCAGTAGGGCCGCAGGCCGGACAGTGCCATGCCATTGCAGGCCGACGCCATGCCGTGCTCACGAATGCCGAAGTGAAAGTTGCGTCCTGAATAGGAGCCGTGGCCGAAGTCGCCTGCCCCCGGCACGAGCGTCATCGTCGAGGGGGCCAGATCGGCGGAGCCACCCAGAAACCACGGGATCACAGCGCTGAGCGCCTGGATTACCTTGCCGCTCGATACTCGGCTGGCGAGCCCTTTCGCGTCGGCAGGGAAGCAGGGGATGGCCGATTCCCAGCCGGCGGGCAGTCTTCCCGCAAGGAAACCAGCCAGCTCTGTTGCCACGGCGGCATGCGACTTGGCCTGATCGGCCAGCGTCTGCTGCCAGAACTCGCGAGCCTTTTTACCTCGGACGCCAAGCGTCTTGGCAAACTGCTCCAGTACCTCCTTGGGCACCAGAAACTGCGCATCCGACGGCCAGCCGTAGGCCTCCTTAGCGCCCTTGATCTCGTCAGCGCCGAGGGGCGCACCGTGCGCCTCGTGCGAACCAGCCTTCTTCGGAGCCCCGTAGCCAATCACACTCTTCACGATCACGAGTGTCGGCCTCTGCTGTTCCGCCTTGAAGGCATTCAGCGCTCGCGACAGCGCGGCGGTGTCGTTGGCATCGGCGACGTGCTCGACCCGCCAGCCCATCCCCTCAAACTTCTGGCCGACGTTTTCACTGAAGGCGAGATGGGTTTCGCCTTCGATCGTGATCGAGTTGTCGTCGTAGATCCAGCAGAGGTTCGCCAGGCCGAGGTGGCCAGCGAGCGAGGCGGCCTCGGAGGCGATGCCTTCCATCAGGTCGCCGTCGCTGCAGAGCACGTAGGTGTCGTAATCGAAGACGGTATGGCCGGGCGTGTTGTAATGGGCGGCCAGCCACCGCGCGGCCATCGCCATGCCGACTGAGTTGCCGCAGCCCTGACCCAGTGGGCCGGTGGTTGTCTCGATGCCCGAGGTCATGTGGTGTTCGGGGTGGCCCGCGCAGACGCTGTCGAGTTGGCGAAACTTCTTGATGGAGTCGAGCGATACGGCTGGCTCGTTGGCCGTGCCACCGGCCCGGCGGATGCCCGCCAGATGAATCAGCGAATACAAGAGCATCGACGCATGGCCGCAGGAGAGCACAAACCGGTCACGGTTGGCCCAGGCGGGATCGTCCGGATCGTACCGCAGGAAATCCTTCCAGACGGTGTAGGCGACGGGGGCCAGCGCCATCGGCGTGCCGGGATGGCCGCTCTTGGCGGCCTCGACAGCGTCCATCGAGAGGGTCCGGATTGTGTCGATCGCGAGGCGGTCGATGTCGGCGCTGTGGGGCGCACACGCAACGGGAGCGGAAGGGGCAGCCATGGAAGGGTCTTCTCCAGAATGAGAGCCAGCAGTCGTTCAAGATTGCGGGCAGTGTAGAAGCCCGCCGGAACCGCCGTCAACGCGCGGGATAAGTTTTGAGAGCTTTCCAATGCGTCGTGGGATAAGTTTTCTAACTTGTCCAATCGGTGTAGCTACGTTTTGTGGCGCTGCCCCGCCGGGCCGGCAAAAGTCTCCTTCGCGGGGACTTTCGCCATGGGGCGTGTTGGTAGTTCAGATCTTGAGAGGGCGAAATTCCAACGCTCGTCGAGCTTTCGCCGATCCCGGCTCTCCGGATTTCCGGCTCTCCGGATTCCTTCCCTCGTGGGAGGCCTGTTTTCCTACCTCGCCATGTGGTGGCGGTATTCGTTGTCGAGTTCGGCGTAGCTCTTCTTGCAGAGTCGGGAGAGCGTGTCGGCCTCGACCGTGCCGGTGTGGATTCGCACGAGGTATTCCACGAACGCCTCGCGGTAGCGGCCCCGTTGGCCGTTCATAAAGAAGTCGGCGAGGCCTGAGATCTCGCTGTAGATCTGCGGCAGTCGCTCGTCGGCCTGAAAGTCTCGACGACCAAGCGAGGTGAGTTCCTCAAGCGTCATGTAAAAGCCGTCCTCAAGCAGCCGTTCCCGTGCCATCGGCGCCCGGCCTCGGTCGCGGCCGCCCACTGTCCAGCCAAAGTCGGTCTTTTCGAGGCTCTCCATGTAGCAGGCTGCGGCCTCGATCGCCCAGAAGCCGCACCGCTCGCCCGCGAGCGGACTCGTCTTCCGCACCTCAGCGAAGAGTTGATGCGTGGCCTCGTGATGCACCGTCGTCGCCTGCTGCCCCTCGCCCTCGAAAAACCAGGCGGTGTGCGTGGGCGTCCAATAGATACCGAGCGTGCGGCCGATCATTGGCTCCACCGCTTCAAGCGCCGCAATGTAGGCCTGACGATCGACGGCGAGCGTGGCGGCGAAGGGATCGAGTGGCTTTCTTTGCCCGCGGCCCTCCAGCCGTTGCTCCCATTCCGCTGGCTCGTACTGAAACGCACCAAACACCTGCAGCCAGACGGTGCGGGTGTCTTCCAGTTGCGCGGCCAGGCTGGCGACGCCGCTGCTTGCGCTCGCCGCGGTGATCTGCCAGTGGTCGGAGGCAAACTTCCAGCCGCGCTGCTCCAGGTCGCGAGGCTGTTTCCCAGTCACGCGGCGGAGTGATTCAGTCGGCTCATTGGCATCAGCGACGGCTTTCCTCCAGCGGCCGTTTTCGTAGCGTTCGCCCGCCTGATAACGTTGCTGCCGACCCTTGGGCAGCCAGCCGAAGGCGGCAGAATATTCCTCTCCTTGGTCGAGGTGGCGGGCGGTCTCCGGCCAGACCCACGAGCCCTGCCGCTTGACCCAGCCGCCCGCCGTCCGCGCCCGCTTGTGATCGGGATCATCACGAAGCACTCGGTAGAGGAGTCGGATCGCCTCGCCTGTCTGGCCGTCGTGCGACTGGCTGGCCGCGACGGCGACCGTAAACGTGCCGGCAGCCCGCGCTTGCCGCGCAGCTAGAAAATCCTCCCAGATCGTTTGCGCTCCCGGCGTGTCGGCCCAGTTGGGCGGCGTGGTCTGTGGCTCAGAAGGAATGGCGAGCACGAACTGTCGCTCCCCTAAGTCAGGCAACTGCCAGCCACGGATTGCCTTGACAAGTTCGCCATAGCCACCGGCCTCGGCCCGCCAGAGCAGCCCGGCCACTTCCGCAGCCCACGCGTCGTCGATCTGGGCGAGCGACTGCACGGCGGCAGGGGCCGCCACAGCCACCGCGATCATCAGCTGCGGGCTGTGGGCCGCAAGCAACAGCCCGGCGGCGACCGCCGCCAGCCGTTTTCGCCCGCAGTTGGTCGAGAATTGATGGAGCCCGCGCATGTCGGCAGACCTCGGAGGAAAACACGCAAGAGAGGGAACTATGCAGAAGAGGACCTCGGCCCTGGCTCAGCTTTCTTCAGCGAAGGCCGAGTCAAACTTCCTGCGGCTCGGGGGAAAGTCGAGGTGCTGCACAAACTCGCACGCCTCAGCGGCGCCCTGTTCGCGATCCATGCCGCAGTCTTCCCACTCGACTGAGAGCGGGCCCTCGTAGCCGATCTGGTTGAGAGCCCGGATGATTTCCTCGAAGTCGATGCCACCACGGCCTGGCGAGCGGAAGTCCCAGCCCCGCCGCGGATCACCAAAATTGAGGTGGCTGCCGAGGATGCCGGTGCGTCCGTTTAAGAGCGTGACAGCATCCTTGATGTGGACGTGGTAGATGCGGTCGTGGAACGTGCGAATAAACTCGACCGGGTCGACGCCCTGCCAATGCAGGTGGCTGGGATCGAAGTTGAAGCCGAACTCCTCGCGGCGGCCGATCGCTTCGAGCGCCCGCTGGGCCGTGATCGTGTCGAAGGCGATTTCAGTCGGATGAACCTCGAGCGCGAAGCGCACGCCACATTCTCCAAACACGTCGAGGATTGGGTGCCAGCGGTCGGCGAACTCAGCATACCCGGCATCCAGCATCGCATCGGGCACAGGCGGAAAGGAATAGAGGAGGTGCCAGATACCGGAGCCGGTGAAGCCGTTGACCACCGACACGCCGAGCTTCTGGGCAGCGCGGGCGGTGCGCTTCATTTCCTCGGCAGCGCGCTTATTGACGCCAGCCGGAGCACCGTCGCCCCAGACATGCGGCGGGAGGATCGACTTATGACGCTCGTCGATGCGGTCGCAGACCGCCTGCCCCACAAGGTGGTTGGAGAGAGCGTAGACGGAAAGGTCGTGCCGCTGGAGTGTGTCGCGAGTGGTGGCACAGTAGCCACTCTCCTCGAGGGCCCTGGTCGGATCGAAGTGGTCGCCCCAGCAGGCGAGTTCGAGGCCTCCGTAGCCAAACTCACGGGCTTTGCGGGCCAGATCCTCCAGCGGCAGATCGGCCCACTGGCCGGTGAACAGCGTGACGGGACGAGGCATGGAAAACTCCTTAGGGGAAAGCCGAGTGGGAAAGCCGAGTGGGAAAGCCGAAAGTCTATGCTCACCGCCGGATGACGCTGCGGAGGAGCCAGAGTCCCCAGAGGGCTACCAGCACATTGCCCATCCAGACGGCTGGCGGAGGGAGCGATCCCGACTTCACACGAGAAACGCCGAGCATGACGACGGGATAGTAGACGAGGAGGATCGGCAAGAAGCAGAGGAAGAAGCTGGTCAGGAAGTCGGAGTTTCGCATCCGGATCGCCATCGGCGCGCCCACGAGCACAAAGCAGAGGCAACTGAAGCCGTTGGCCCACCGCCGCCACGGCTCCATGATGATGCGAGTCAGCCGAGAGCGGGCCCACGTGGCCTGTTGGAGATCTGGCTCGACGGAGGCGGGCAGCGTCTGCTCCATGCGGCCGGTAATGATACCAAGGGCGATCTTGCCGGCCGCGACCTGCTCAAACTGATCGATCTTGGCGAGCTGGTCGACGCGGGCCTTGGGGAAGTCGGCCATGGCGATCTCGGAAGGGCTCGTCGACGTGCTGCCCTTCCGGCTGACGGCATCGAGCGGCACGACCCGTTCGATCGTGTCGGGAAAGACCGCCTTCACGTCCCCCACATGCACCGTGCCATCGCGGCAGGTGATCGTCAGCGTGCCGGCCGCGGCATCGGCGCGGAGCGAGGCCTCGGCGGCCGACACCGTCACCGGCGGGCTCGACCCACCGGGCTGGAATGAGAGCGTCGGCCGGATGAGTCGTCGGCCGTCGACGCCCTTGACGTTGATCGAGACTTGAGCAGTGCTGTACGACCGTTGCTGCTTGAGCCGGCCATAGATGATTTCCTCGACGCTGCTGACCACCACGCGACGCACGCCGTCACGGCCCCAAGACACTGCGACGTCATTGAGCCAGACCGACACCAGGCTCACGGCCACGGCCAGCATTGCCGCCGGCCAGATCGCGGCCATTGGCGTGATGCCTGCGGCCTTGAGCGCCGTTATTTCGTTGGCGGCCGACATCCGGCCGAAGACGCTCGCCACGGCGAAGAGCATCGTGCCTGGCACGGCAAACCGCATCGCCTCCGGCAGCACGTAGGGCACCAGCGCGACGATCTGCAACAGGCCCAGCCCTTGCTGCTGTGCCTCCTTGACGAGGCCCACCACGAGCATAAAAAGCGTGAGGGCGGAGAGCGCCACCAGGAAGACCTGCAGCAGTTCGCTCAGTACATAGCGGGTGAGGATCTTCATGGCAACCGGCAGGGGTGGTTCGAGAGGAGCTGTGACTGCCGTGGGGAACTGTCAGTGGCCGGGCGTGGTAGACGCCGGAGTGCGGATCGTCTCGTCACCGCGGGCATCCTCGACGGCGCGGGTATGGATGGCGAGGGCCTCGGCCACGGCCGTCAGTGACTCATGAAAGGCTCCGGACATGGCCTGCTCCCGCGCTCGGGCCGTGATGGCCGTCGTCCGCTCGCGGTCGGGGGGCATGAGTTCTTGGGAAGCCTGCTCGATGCTCTTGAGCATCCCTTCGATCAGCCGGTCAGTCGGGGTGCAGTCGTACTTTCTGTAGGGACCCTTGCCCAGAAAATCACCGGCCTGAAGCAGCCGCCCTCGCGAGGCCGTGGGCGCTAAAAAGACACTTATGGCGTAGAGTAACGTGCCGATCATCGACAGGAGGGCGGCGATGCTGCCAAACATACAGATTGCGGCAGCTACTTCCGAATCCCTGCACCACTCTGCGGTGAGCAGGCTTTTCGGATTAAACATCAGCGCCACCAGGAGGAAGACGGCCGCGACAGCGAGGGCAAGCCAGGCACGCTTTGCCTGACGCAGGTTGGTGGTGGTTTCTTCGCTCAGCGGCCAGGCCTCACCCTTGAGCGACGACTTGTTGGTGGCCTCCTCCTCGCCGGCCCGGGCCACGACCACGGTAACATTGTCGGGAGCGCCGCGGACCAGGCTGAGGCCGATCAGGGCGGCCGTGGCGGCGGGTGGCTCCAACTGCCCGGCGAGCAGACCGATCTCCTCATCGCTGACCTGTCCCGAGAGCCCGTCGCTGCAGAGTAGGAACACATCACCGGTGGCCACCGGAAACGGGCCTTCGAGATCGACATCGACATGGGCATGCGGCCCCATCGACCGTGTGATGATATTTTTCGGGGCGGCTTCGGCAGCCTGTTCCCGTGACATGCCGCCGGCCAATTCCAATTCCCAGACGAGCGAATGGTCGCGTGACAGCTGTTCAACCCGGGTGCCACGAATCCGGTAGCAGCGACTGTCACCGATATGGCCGACGATCGCGCCGCGGGGCATGAGGGACAGCGTGGTGCAGGTCGTGCCCATGCCCTTGAATTCGTAGCCGCTCTCTCCCTTTGTGTTGATCTCGTGGTTGACCTGCTCGAGGCTCATCCGCATGGCGAGCGGCGGGGAATATTCCGAGCGTTGCTCGTAGATCTTCGGCACCAGTTCGGCAGCCATGGCGCTGGCCAGTTCGCCGGCGGCGTGGGCCCCCATGCCGTCGGCCACCATGAACAGCCAGCCACGGGTGCGGAACTGCTGCGGGCTCGCCGGGAGCACGGCCTTAGAGTCTTGATTATTTGAGCGACGGCGACCGATGTCAGTCCGATCGCTGTAGACCAAGCTCGTAACTTTTCCCACGCGCAGGGTGCCTTCGGGTGCCCGGGGGTCCGGGAGCGGAAACGATCGGATTCTAGCTGGCCGGGGCGGCCAGGGCGAGACATGATTGGCCGGGCAGGATACGTAAGGGCTTCGACTGGGCTGGCGGCGAGCAGAGCGGCAACCTACTTTCCCGACTCTCCGAGGTTCCAGCAGCAGAGGGCCACCATGAGCTCCAAAATTACAGGAAATCGATCTTCCGTTGGGTTTTGGGCAGCTTTATGCGGCTGCTTGGTGGTGGCGGCCGCGGGGTGCGTGCAGCGGCGGATGACGATTCGCAGCAATCCGCCGGGGGCCCTGGTCTATGTCGATGATTATCAGATCGGTACCACCCCGGTCTCGAACGACTTCGTCTATTACGGTACGCGAAAGATACGGCTGGTCAAAGACGGCTACGAGACGCTGACGGTGCGGCAGCCGTTTCCCATCCCATGGTATGAGGTGTTTCCGCTCGACTTTGTGACCGAAAACATCTGGCCGTGGGAAATCCGCGACGAGCGGGTGGTCGACCTTGCCATGACCGTCGCTGCCTCGACGCCGCCGGAGTCGGTGGTGGCCCGCGCGGAACAGGCCCGGCTCGCCGCCGGCAGTCTGCCCGCCCCGCCCCCGCTGCCAATGGCACCGCAGCCGGTCGTTCCCCGGCCGATTCCGGCTCCGCCGCCGCAAATGCTGCCGCCATCCGCCGGCGGGCTAACACTCCCACCGCCGTCGCCAATGCAGGGGCTGCAGCCGCCGCGGCAAAATGCGCCTTCGCAGGGCATCCCAGGGCTCTAAGCTGTGGCGGAGTTTCAGCATCCCTGCAACGCATTCTTCTGGGTCAACTTGTCCGCTTCGTCTTTCAAAGCGTTCAGAGGTGCCGGAGCGGACGAGATAGAAATCTCCGTTCACTCTGGAGGACGGCCGCTCAATTCACCACGTTGCGCAGCGGCTGACCCTGGAGCGCGCGACGGCAGGCGTCGGAGCCCTTCACTCGCATGTCGAGCAGGCCTTCTTCGGAATAGAAGGCGGCGTGTGGATTGACGATCAGCCGCTCAAACGCCGGATGGCTGCGGTCTCGCCAGACGCTGAGGAGTGGATCGTCCGGTGACGGGGGCTCCTGCACGAGCACGTCGATGCCGGCGCCGGCGAGCCTTCCCGAGGCGAGGGCGGCGGGTAGCGCTGCGGTGTCGACCACGCCGCCGCGGGCTGTGTTTATGAGGTAGGCTCCGCGGGGGAGAAGCTCGAGCGACTCTGCGTTGACGAGGTGGCGAGTCTCGGGGGTGAGCGGGCAATGGAGACTGAGCACAAAGGCCTGCCGAAAGAGTGCTTCGACCGACTCCACGCGGCGGACGCCAAGCGACTTGTCGAAGCCATCCTGGCGAAAGGGGTCGTAGAAGGCGACATCCATGCCGATCGCCTTGGCCCGCAGGGCAGTGGCGATCCCGATCCGGCCCAGGCCGATAATCGCGAACGTCCGGCCCCGCAGGCGACGCAACGGCGCACAGACGTGATACATCCATGGATCGGGCTGGTCGCGGAGTCGGACGTTCAACTGGTTGATGCCGCGGGTGAGGGCGAGCATCATTCCAATCGCCGAGTCGGCCACCTCCTCGGTGCCGTAGTCTGGCACGTTGGCCACGGCGATCCCCCGCTCGCGGGCGAACGCATGATCGACGTTGTCGAAGCCCACGCCGCAGCGGACGATGAGCCTGCAGTTTTTCAGCTGCTGAATTGTCTGCTGCGAAAGCCGGAGATTGTGATACATCATGATCGCGGTGGCATCCTCGATGCGGCCCGCCAACTCGTCCTCGTGGTGGGCGTCAAACGCCTCGACCGTGGCCAGGCCGGCGAGGGCCTCTCGCTCGGTCGCGAGATCGTCGGCGATGAAGTCTGTAATCACGACCTTGTGCATCGAACCATGCTCCTGTGAGGCTGCGAGAAAATCCCGGGAGTCTAGCGAAGCGACGTCAGCGGATCGAGATGCCGTGGCGGTGGTGTGAGCCTCGACGACTTGCGACGTCAGTCGTCCGCTACCGCGGCGGGATCGGGGCATCCCGAAAACTCCGCTTCAGTTCGCTGATCTGATCCAAGTCGATACCCGGTGGCTCGTGGGCAAAGAACCAGTCGAGGCTCTCGATCGCCGCATCCCGGCGACCCGCCTCGAACCGGGCCACGGCCAGCAGTCCGCGGTTGCGGGTATCGTCCGGCGACACTGCTACGAGCGCCTCGAGATACCGCAGCATCGCCTCGCGGTCGCGCGATGCCCGCGCGATGCCCAGCAGATTGTTCAGTACGCGCTGCACGATCTGCACCCGACCGGTCGGCAACAGTTGTTCCGGTCGCGGTTCCTCGCCCGTCATCGCCAGCACCTTCGCGGCCGCCTCCTCGTGAGACAGTGGCGCACCGCCAGCGAAGACGTCGACGAGTTGCGGCGGGCCGGCGCGCGGCCGATGCTCGACGACGAAGTGCCCCGGGAGGCCGATTCCGACGACGTCGAGGCCCAGCCGTCGGGCCAGCTCCATGTAAAGAATGGAGAGTGTGATCGGCAACCCCTCGCGGTCGTCGATCACCCGGCTCAAGTGGCTGTTGGCGGCGTGGTAGTAGTCGGTGCGGCTGCCGTGGAAGCCGTTCTCGGCGAAGAGGTATTTCTCAAGCGCCGCCCGCCTGGCCGCCTCGTCGGCGTCGGCCGGCAGCGCGGCCGAGATCTCTGCTGCCATCCGCTCGACCTGCTGCACGTAGGCGTCGATATCGAGATCCTCGTCGTCCACCAGCGCGATCAGAAGCGCCGCCCGCAAGAGGTCGCACTCCTCCCCCTTGCCGACTTCTGCCGCGAGCCGAGAGACGGCGTCGGCCGTTCGCAGGTCGGCGGCTAGAAGCCGCAGCTCGTCACCGCGGCGCTGAAGCTTCAGTGCCCGCTCGCGGAGCGCCTCGGCGGCCGCCGCGGCATCGGCCACGAGTGGGGCAAGGCTCGCCGGCGTAGCGTGTTCGAGCGTGGGGAGCGTCTCAATCGTCTTCTCGAGCCGGGTCACCAGCGCGGCGTCCGACCGCGGTGCGGTGCTCGCGGCCCCGACATGAAAGTGACGGAAGACCGCTTCTGTATCACGAAACTTCGCCAGCCCCACCCTGCCCGCCGTGAGACGTTCATCGTCCACTGCCGCCACCTCCTCGTCGTTGACGTGGCAGGTGAACCCGCCGCGGCCCACCCGCACAAGCAGCCGGTTCCACTCGCCCAAGCGGTAGCGGGACGACGTCACCTCGCGGAGCACCTGCCACTCAAACACGGTCGGCCCGTCAAACCGCACCACCCGCAGCTTGCCGCCGGAGGGATAGAAGCCGTAGTGACGGTCGCCCCCATCAGCGTGAAACGCGAGGCCGGCCGCCCCCGCCTCGTCGGCAAGCTTCACGCTCACCGCGAGGTCGAACGGGGTGGCGGGCACCTCCCGCTCAGTGAGGCAAAGAGACCGTCCGCCGAAGCCCGAGCCGGCGCCGGCCACCGCGATCAGGCCGCCCCGCTGCTGCCAGCGGCCACCAAAGAGCGTCGTCCAGCGGGCGGGGTCGAGCCTGCCGAGCGTGAGCCAGCGCGACATTGGCACGGGGTTTGGCTTCTCGAGAAGTGGCCTGAGTGCCGCCACCCGCACCGCGAAGCCGAGGTTCTGGGTGACTAGCGATTTGATCGTGACGATGCCGACCACGCGACCGTCGGGATCGACTACCGGGCCGCCGCTATTGCCCGGCTCGATTGGCATGGCGAGTTGGAGCATCGGCCGGCCCTCCACCTCGCGGACACCCGAGACGACGCCGCCCACGACACTGAAGGCGAGGCCGTGCGGGTTGCCGACCGTGACGACCGGCAGCCCGTCCGGCGGATCGGCGTCGTCGCCAAGCGGTAGCGGCACCAGCGGCTTCGCGGGCTTCTCGATCCGTAGAACTGCAAGGTCGCTCGCCCGATCGGAGGCCGTGATCTCTGTCACGGCATGCCGCGATCCGTCGGCGAGTTGCACTGCCAGCGGACGCCCCTCCCCGACAACGTGCAGGTTGGTGGCGATAAGACCCTCAGCGTCAACAATGAACCCGGTGCCGAGCCCCTCCTGTTTGCCGTCCCGGCCGGTGAACGTGATAACGGCAATCGAAGGCCGCACCAGACGGGCCAGTTGCTCGACCGACGCGGTCTTTGCCTCTGCCCATGCCGCGGCCGGCGACAGAAGCACTTCTGCCACCATGACCACCATGACCGGAATCAGCAGCGGCGATTGAACGCACAGGATCATAACTTTAAGTGTAGCGGTCTGTGACGGATCAGAGAAAAGGCGTCAGGACTCTTTTCCCGGTCGCCGAAGGCGACACGGCCTTGGCCGGCAGGGCCGGCCAAGGTGCTTTGCGGAAAAGAGTCCTGACACCTTTTCAGCAATCACTGTTTCGCGCAAGCAAGGTTCCATGCCATACTTTTCCGATGCACGCGATATCCTCCTTCCACACAAACCCGCACACGCACCCTGCTCGCGATGAGCTCGACGCCCTCAAGCTTGAGCGGCTCCGCGGGCTCATGCGGGAGATCCTGCCGCACAACAAATTCTATACTGCCAAGCTCGCGCGGGTGTCGTCGGAACTGGCAACGCTCGACGACCTGGCCGACTGGCCGTTCACCTTTAAAGAGGATCTCGTCGAGGCGGCAGCCGCCGCCTGTGAACCGGGAAACCTCACCTGGCCACCGGACCACTATGTGCGGTTTCATCAGACGAGTGGCACCCACGGCCGGCCGTTGCCGGTGTTCGACACAGCCGCCGACTGGCAATGGTGGATGGCCTGTTGGGAGGCGATCCTCGACCGCGGTGGTGTGCGGCCAGGGGATCGCGTCTTGGTGGCATCGTCGTTTGGACCGTATGCCGGGTTTTGGAGTGGTTTCGAGGCCGCTGTCGCGCGGCAGGCGTTGGCCATTCCCACGGGCGGCATGTCGACGCTCGCACGGCTGGAGCTTGCGCGTTCGATTGGGGCGACCGTGCTCGTAGCCACTCCCAGCTACAGCCTGCATCTGGCGGAAGTGGCCGCGGAACACAAGCTTGATCTTGCGAGCCTGCCGGTGCGGCTCGTGATCGTGGCGGGCGAGCCGGGCGGTTCGATTCCGACAGTGCGGGCCCGCATCTGCGAGGCCTGGGGAGCGGATGTGCTCGACCATGCTGGCGCGACGGAGGTGGGGCCGTGGGGCGTGGGCGATCTCGCGGGCCGCGGTCTCCACGTGATCGAGCCCTGGTTTCACGCTGAATTCTTAAGCGTGGAGACTGGCCGCGCCGCCGGGCCCGGCCAGCTTGCGGAACTGGTGCTGACAACGCTCGGCCGCGTTGGTGCGCCAGTAATCCGCTACCGTACCGGAGACCTTGTGCGGCCCCAATGGCCGACCCCCGAGGAGATCGGAGTGGGGGCCAGTCCCTGGGTGCAGCTCGAAGGGGGCATCCTCGGCCGCGTTGACGACATGCTCGTGGTCCGCGGCGTGAATGTCTTCCCGGGGGCGATCGATGGCATTGTTCGCAGCTTTCCGGAGATCGTCGAATACCGGCTCACCGTCTCGACTCGCGAAAGCCTCGACGTGTTAAAGCTTGAAATCGAGGATCGGCTCGAGGATCCCGGCCGCCTGGTGGTTGAGCTCCAGGTGCGGCTCGGACTGCGGGTGGATGTGGTCACTGTGCCCAGCGGCAGCCTGCCCCGGTTTGATGGCAAGGGGCGACGGATCATCGACCACCGCACCACCAGACACTCGTTCACCAGACACCAGGGATAAACATGAAACACCCCGTGCCCCAATCAATCAGCCGCATCGCTCAGGGCGGCATTGAGGTCGCCTGGAGCGATGGGTCAAAGGGCACCTATTCGCCGCGCCTGTTGCGAGACGCCTGTCCCTGCGCGACCTGCCGCGAACAGCGGGTACAGCGGGTAGAGCAGGCACCACCAGCTCTGAAGACCTTGCTCACTGTGCTCAAGCCTGAAGAGGTGGCGCCGCTAGCGATCGCGGGCATGAAGCCTGTCGGTCAATATGCCTATTCGATAGAGTTCTCTGACGGCCACTCCAGCGGCATCTACACTCTCGAATACCTCCGCGAGTTGGCGTGAACTG
>JBAXUW010000120.1:0-10215 GCA_037129495.1 Planctomycetota bacterium
AAGTCTCCTTCGCGGGGACTTTCGCCGTGGGGCTCTGTGGCAGTGCAGACCTTGGCAGGGCGAAATTCCGACGCTCGTCGAGCTTCAGCCGATCCCGGCTCTACGGATTCCCCGTCCGGATTCCCTGTCCGGATTCCCTGTCCGGATTCCCTGCTGGAATCGCTACGAAGACGTTAAGGCTGGCTCTGTCGCCGCGCCGTCAGCGCTTCGAGGCCGGCTGCCAGTACCAGATCTATCTGGCGAGGAAGGGTGGCATGCGACTGCGGGGGCTCGGCTCCTACGACACCGGCCTTTGCGGGCACGACGTCGCGGGCCTGGCGCCAGGCCCGCACGGCTTCGATTTGCCGGCCGTTGGGCGTGATCTCGCAGCCGCTATTGGGACGGACGCCCCAAGTGTCATGGAAGTCGTCGTCATTTCGCCGGTGGATGTTGACGCGGCTGGGCCGCAGGTATTCCGCCGTGGTGAGCTTCACTAAGCCGCTGTTGTCGGAGAGCGGCTGGATCGACTGTACGGTGCCCTTGCCGAAGGACTGACTTCCCACCACGATTGCCCGGCCGTGGTCCTGCAGGCAGGCGGCCATCACCTCCGCTGCACTGGCGGTGAGTCCGTCCACCAGCACGGCCATGGGGAGGTCAGCCAGGGCGACGCCCCGCGTAGCCCGCCGGATGTCGAGGGCTACGGCGTCATCACCGGCCTGGACAGCGTTGTGAACGCCGCGGCCACGTGTCGAAACGATCACGCCGTCGTCGAGAAAGATATCGCAGACATCCACCGCGGCCGTGAGCAGGCCACCGGCATTGCCCCGTAAGTCTACAATCAGCATGCCGTGCGGAGGAGCCACTTGGCCAGTTCGGTCTTCATCGGCTCTGTCTGCACCGTCGATGAATTGTGTCGCGATGGCTTCAACGGCCCGGCGGACCTCGTCGGCAGTCCGTTCGCCAAACGTCTGAATGCGGATGATCGCGGCGGCAGGCTCGCCCTCGATGGCCCACTCCCATGATCCGTCCTGGCGGCGACGGTCGCCGAGCACACTCTCCGTCTTGACGACCTCACGCACCAGTTGAACGTCACGGGCCGGGGCGGTGGGCGAGTTGTCAGTCGACGCCGCCGCCACTGCCGCTGCGATCGAGAGCCCCACGGCGGTGCCCGGCTTGCCGCGGAGGCGGCGAAATACTTCGGTGAGTTTCATCTGCCGGGTCGGCACGTCGTCGATCGCCAGAATCTGATCACCCGTCGCGATGCCTGCCTGCCAAGCCGGTCCGCTGAGCACAGGGCTCACCACGCTAATGGTGCGAGGATCGCCCCCCTCAACCAGTTCCAGACCCACGCCGCCAAACTGTTGGTCGAGCAGACTCTCAAACTGCTCGCGTCGCTCTCCCGTAACAAACGCCGAGTGTTCGTCGAGCCGCGAGAAGACCCCCTCCATCGCCGCGTCGAACAGGCTCTGCTGATTCACTGGTTCAAGATAAGAACGCTCGATTGTCCCGAGCACCTCGGCAAAGCGACGACCGTGGCCGTCGCGGTCCCGTGCCAACCATGCCACGCCGGCGATGGCGAACATCATGAGTAGCACAAAAAGGTTGCGTTTTGGCATGTGCGGTCAGGGAAACGAATGAACTGGTCAGCCGATGCTGGCGAGGTGGGAATCTGAAGTAAGGAAATGACCTTTAGCTACTACGGTCACGCCTTGGGGCGAAACAGTCAAGCCCCGAGCGGCGTCCTTCTCGGCGCTGAAGCCGATTGACATACCCGCCGGCACGCGGACGCCCTTGTCGATGATGGCACGCCGCACCTGGGCATGGCGACCGATATCGACACCCTCGAAGAGAATACTCTCTTCCACGCGGGCAAAGCTGTTGACCCGAACGCCGGGACCGATGATCGACCGGGTAACGCGACCGCCCGAGAGAATCGCCCCTGAACAGACAAGACTGTCAGTGGCTTCGCCCCGGCGAGCATCCGGGCCGTCTCCTGCGAAGACAAACTTTGGCGGCGGATAGGCCGGATAATGCGTCCGGATCGGCCACTGCTCGTCGTAAAGATTGAGCTGCGGGTCGACGCCGATGAGGTCCATGTTGGCCTCGAAGTAGGCATCGATCGTGCCGACATCCCGCCAGTAGGCATCACGCTTTCTATTTTCGTCGCGAAACGCAAAGGCATGCACTCCGTGGGAATGGATTACGGCCGGTAGCACGTCGTGGCCGAAGTCGTGGCGGCTCATGCGGTCGTGGGCATCCTGTTTGAGCTGTTTGAGCAGGAACGGCGCTGAGAAGCAGTAAATACCCATCGAGGCCAGGCACATTTCGTCGTTGCCAGGGATGGTAGGTGGTGCGGCCACCTTCTCGTGGAACGCTCGCACGCGGCCTGAAGCATCCACTTCCATGGTGCCTAATTCGTGCGCCTTTTCCCGCGGCACGGGGAGAGCGCCGATAGTGACGTCGGCGTTGCTGGTCTCGTGAGCGTCGATCAGCGACTGGTAGTTCATTTTGTAAATGTGGTCGCCGGCGAGCACAACGACCAGCCGGGGCGCTGCCATCTCCAGCGAGTAGATATTTTGATAGACGGCATCAGCCGTGCCCAGATACCAGTTCTCATCCACCCGCTGCTGCGGCGGCAGCACATCGAGAAACTCACCGAGATCGCGGCAGAAGAACCGGTGCCAGCCGACGTTGATGTGGCGATCGAGACTTCTGGCCTTGTACTGCGTGAGCAGGAGCACGCGACGCAGCCCGCTATTGAGACAGTTTGAGAGGGCAAAGTCGATGATGCGGTAGCTGCCGCCAAAGGGCACGGCCGGCTTCGCTCGGTCGCGGGTGAGCGGTTCGAGGCGAGCCCCCTTGCCTCCGGCTAGGACGATGGCGACTACATCGCCCAACCGCATTTGGTCGGCTGATCGGCTCCGCATGGCATGCATCAAGACACCTTTCCCACGGCTCGCCGCCCGCGCGGGTGATCTGGGGTGGATTTGGAGCGATCTTCTCGACCTTCCCCGAGAATATACGCGGAACCCCCCTCAAATGACGATTCGAGTTTCTATTTTTTGCGATTGGAAACGATCTGGCACTGGCAGAGGCGGCGGCGTATCCTCCTCGCCTCGTGTTCGTATCGGCTGTCGTTCGGACACAGCAGCGTTGCCGGCCCCCACTTGGAACCCCTGCCATGGCCAACCGGTCAAGGTCTAATGCCCGTCAAGAACGTAATCATGACTCGGGTGATTCGCTCAAGCCGCTGGTGGTGCTCGTGCTTCTGGGCACGATTCTCTACGGGGCATGGTCGGTCGTAAACAAAGGCCCCGGTGGCACGCCGCTGGCGGCCCCGGATGCCGTTGGGGCCGATCTGGCGTCGACGCCGGTATTTCCGCCGGCGATCGAAGTGCCAGCATTTTCTGCCCCGCCGGCTGTTGGGCCGCCTGCCACGCAGATCCCTGCCTCTGGGCTCTCAGAGGCAGTGGGCCTGCAGCCAGCCCCGCCGGCAGCGTTTTCAAGCGATGCCGCGCCTACCTATCTCAATGCTGTTTCGGCCCCGCCACCGGTGGCCGATCCGGCTGGCCCGGCGAGTCTCGCGGCAGCAATGCCACCAGCAGCAACCGCCCTGGCCGCCGCTCCAGCCGCGTCGTTTCAGGCACCGCCCGCATCTGGTTTTGACGCCGCTGCCTCGCGGCAGATGCCGCTCCCGCCCGCTGGTGTCGGCCGGGAGCCGATGCCGTCTGCGGCCTTTGCGTCGGCCTGGGCTGACGCCCACGACAAGCTTGCTGCCGGACGTTACGCCGAGGCACTGGCGGTGTTGTCGGCCTGGCACGATGAGCCATCACTGGGGCTCGAAGAGAGCCAACAGCTCGAGCACCTCTTGGGGCAGCTGGCTGGCGAAGTGATCTACTCGCAGAAGGACCTGCTGCTGCCGCCGCATGTCGTGCAGCCGGGTGAGACGCTGATGTCGATCGCCGCGCCGCTGGCGGTGCCATGGCCGCTGTTGGCGAAGATCAACGGTGTGTCAGATCCGGCCCGGCTCGTACCGGGAGAATCACTCAAGCTTGTCCGCGGGCCGTTTGATGCGGTGGTGAGTGTGTCGCGTCGGCGGCTCAGCCTGCGGGTGGGTGGCAGCTACGCGGGCAGTTTCCCGGTGATGGTGGGCCGCCAGGTCCGCGAACGTATCGGCTCCGCACTGCCGGTCATCGCCACCCAGCAGTCCGATCCGGCTGCCGATCAGTCTGGCCCGGCCACGCAGGTGGCCTGGTCGCAGCCGGAGCCCCGATCGATCGGACTTGCCGACGGGCTCAGCATTCAGGGGCTCGCCGACCCTACCACGGCCTCCGATAGCACAATCCCGGGCGCGAGTTTGATCGTCTCCGACCGTGATCTTGCAGAACTCGCCGACATCCTCGGCCAGGGCTCCCGCGTGATCGTCCGGCAGTAACGGCCTCTCTCTCAGGGGAATCCGGAGAGCTCAGGGGAATCCGGAGAGCCGGGATCGGCTGAAGCTCGACGAGCGTTGGAATTTCGCCCTGTCAGGGTCTGAACGACCAGCAAGCCATCTGGCGAAAGTCCCCGCGAAGGAGACTTCTGCCGGCCCGGCGGTGCAGTGCCACAACGGGCAGCAAGGCGGATTGGACAAGTTGGAAAAATGAATCCCACGAAAGACTTCTGCCCAGTTGGACAAGTTGGAAAACTTATTCCACAGGAGAAGGGCAAGTTTGAAAAACTCGCCAGTTTTTTGGCCTTGAGTCAGCGGGGCTCGTTCGGCATGATCCTCCCGCCCGTGACTCAAAAGTTGAACACAGCATCGTGCGGCGGCGATCGGTCAGCGTCGCGGGCGAGAGCTTCCGAAACAACCAGCAAGGAGTGCAATCCGTGAACAGGCAACTCGCCAGTATCGTGTCTGCGGCAACCGTGGCCCTCATGCAGATCCCCGCCTTCGCACAGGCCCCGATGGCCGCAACGCAGGCTCAGTCGCAGCCCGCCCACTCCGCGTCGACGGGGGCACACGTGGCCGTGATCGACGTTGGCTACGTCTTCAAGAACCATCTTCGCTTCAAGGGCGCCATGGACAAGATGAAGGACGAGGTGATGGCTGCCGAGAATGCCCTGAAGGGGGATCGCGACCGCATCAACGGCCTGATGGAGCAACTCAAAGGCTTCAACGCCGGCACGCCGGAATATAAAAAGCTCGAGGCGGAGATCGCCAAAGGACAGGGTGATTTCAATGTCAACGCCCAACTCCAGAAGAAAGACTTCATGGATCGCGAGGCGAAGGTCTATCTTCAGGTTTACACCGAGATCGAGAAGGCTGTCGGCCAGTTTGCCCGGGAGCATGCCATCGCCGTGGTGTTCCGATTCGATGGCGACCCGGTGGACTCGGTTGATCGCAACCAGATTCTCAGGGGCATCACCAAGCCAATCGTTCATTTCGAGGCGGGTAACGATATCACCCCCGATATCCTCAAGATGCTCAACGGGGCCGCCGTTGCAGATCAGACCGGACGGCCCGGTGCTGTGCCAGTGCGGACTCGATAGCGTCTTCTGTCTTGGGCTTCCTTCCTGGAGTCGTCGCGGGTCGGCCGCTGCGGTTTTACATGCACAACGCCAGATCTCTGCGATTGCAGCGCACGCTTCGGCGGCCGGTGTCAGTCACGGGCGTTGGCTACTGGAGCGGGAGAGAGAACAGGGTCGAACTTGAGCCGGCGGCGGCAGGACAGGGCGTGGTGTTCATCCGGGCTGATCTGCCAGGATCGGCGGCGATTCACGCCGTCGTAGCGCAGCGGATAGAGGCGGCAAGCCGGACCAACCTGTGTGCTGGTGAGGCCCGCGTGGAGATGGTGGAGCACCTCTTGAGTGCGCTCGCGGGACTCAATGTTGACTCCTGTCTTGTGCGGGTGCACGACGAGGAGATGCCTGGTCTCGACGGTTCGTCGCTCGCCTTTGTGGAGGCAATCGATGCCGCCGGTATTGAGGATCTCGGGGAATCCGTCGAGCCGATCGTCGTCGATTCCTTGATTCGCGTGGGAGATACTACCTCCTGGATAGAGGCATCACCGCCGCAGTTTGCTGGTCTCTCGGTCGACTATGAATTGGACTACGGCCCTGGGCCGATCGGCCGGCAGGTGCTCTCCCTGCGGATCACGCCAGAGGCGTATCGCGAAGGCCTTGCTGCTGCTCGCACGTTTCTTTCCCTCCAGGATGCTGAGCAACTGCGTGCCGCCGGCCGCGGTCTCTCCGCTACCCCGAGCGATTTGCTCGTCTTCGGTCCCGCGGGGCTGATCGGCAACACGCTCCGCTGGCCCGACGAATGCGTGCGTCACAAGGTCTTGGATCTCGTGGGCGATCTGTCGCTCGCTGGCCGGCCGATCTATGCCCACATCCGGGCCTGTCGCAGCGGTCACAGGCTCAATGCAGCGCTGGCGGCGAGGTTGGCTGCATACCGGCTCCAGGCTGCCTCCGCCTGAATCGCGTCTGCTCTGGAAAGAACCCTCCGCATGGATGAATACAACGCCACAGTGCCGATGCGAGGCGACTTTGCCTCCCCTGAGCCTGTGTTGCACGGCCTGCCGGCGGAGGTGCATCCGTCGGCCGTCGTCGAGCCTGGTGCGGAACTTGCCACAGATGTGCGGATCGGCCCGTTCTGCTGCGTGTCGGCTGGGGCAGTGATCGGGCGGGGCACCGTGCTCGAGCACCGTGTCACGATCATGGGCGACGTCCGGATTGGTGAGCGGAACCACCTCTTTCCCAACGCTGTGATCGGTGGTGATCCACAGGATGTGAGCTATCGCGGCACGCAAACGCGGGTCGAGATCGGTGATCGCAACACCATTCGTGAGGGGGTCACGATCAACCGCGCTACGGAAAAGGAGGAGGGCATCACCTCCATTGGCAACGGTAACTTCCTGATGGCCTGCAGCCACGTGGCTCACGACTGTCAGGTCGGCGACCACTGCATCTTCGCGAACGGCGTGCTGTTAGGCGGACATGTCCGCGTGCACTCCCGGGCGTCGCTCTCTGGCGCCGTGGCGGTGCACCACTGGACCACGATCGGCGGCTGGGCGTTCGTGGCTGGCCTCTCCCGGGTGCTCCATGACGTGCCTCCGTTTATGCTCTGCGAGGGTCTGCCGGCACGGCCGCGCTGCTTAAACTCCGTGGCGCTGCGGCGGGGTGGCTTTACGAACGAGACGATTCTAGCGGTGACCGAGGCCCACCGGCTCCTCTACCGCGCGAAGGTCGGCCTGGAACCCGCTCGGGAGATCTTACGGTCGCAAGGCATGCTGCTCCCTGAGGTGTTGCAGCTTCTAGAATTTTTGGCCCTCCAACGAGATGGGCGGCACGGACGCGCCCGCGAGCGAAGAAAGGCAGCATGATGACGCGGACGAAGGTAGCGGTGGTGGGATGCGGGCATCTCGGAACGATTCACGCCCGGCTGCTGGCCGGCCGGCCCGATGTCGAACTTGTAGCGGTGGTGGATCCACTCCCCGAGTCGCGGCAACGGGTCGCAGAGGCGCATGGCTGCGACAGCCTGGCCGAGCCTGGACAACTGGTTGGCCGGGTCGATGCGGTTGTGGTCGCCGCCCCAACCTGTTTGCATGCGGAGGTCTCACTGCCGCTGCTCAAACACGGCCTCGATCTCCTGATCGAGAAGCCGATCGCGGCCACGGTCGCCGAGGCGTGGCAGATCGTCGCCGCCGCTCACTGCCACGGTCGCGTAGTGGCCGTCGGGCACGTAGAGCGGTTTAATCCCGCCTGGCGAATGGCCGCCCAGCGGTGTGGCCGTGTTGTCGCGGTTGAGTCAACGCGGCTCGCGCCGTTTACGTTTCGTTCGCTCGACGTGGGCGTGGTGCTCGATCTCATGATCCACGACATCGATCTCGTCTTGTCGCTGGAGCCCGGGAAGCTTGACCGCGTCGAGGCTCACGGCCTCACCGCCACGGGCGGCCACGAGGATGTGGTACGGGCGCGACTCGTGTTTTCCTCCGGATTGGTTGCCGATCTTTCCGCCTCTCGAATTCATCCCGTGCTCATTCGCCGGGTCTCACTCTGGGGCACGCAGGGGATCGTCGCGGCTGATTTTAATGCGAAGACTGTCGAGATCGTGGCGGCATCGCCCGTCGTGAAGCGCGGCGAGTTTTCTGCGGCTGCCATCCCGCCGGCCGATAGGGGTGCGCTGAAGGATCGGTTTTTCACCGACATCCTGCCGCGGGAAACGCTGGCCGTGCCTGATGCCAATGCCATCGCCTGCGAACACGACGACTTCCTCGCCGCGGTTCGGTCTCGGCGGAGTCCGCTGATCACGGCAACAGCGGGTGCCGCGGCGCTCGAGGTCGCCATGCAGGTGCTGGCCGTCCTAGCCTGCACCCGTCTTGGGGCTGCGGATCGCGTCGCCACTGGAGCGCCGCCGGGGCGTGTCGCTGCCTAGGGAGGCAAAGGCGACGGGAGTCATCCTGCTGGGGGCAGCAAGACGACAAGTTGGAAAACTGATCCCACGGGGAGAGGCTAGGAAGACGTAGAGGCTGTATCGATCGATCCGTTTGGGACGGCTAGGCCGCAGCATGTGAAGCGGATTTCCTGATGCGCCGAAGAACCATTGGGGTTTAGGCGGCAGCTTGATTTCGATGCACAGGGGGAAACCTATGGAACGCTACAACCGTATCTCCTCCGTGGAGGATGATGTCCGTACGATTGGCAGCCACATCCGGTTGCTGCCTGCCGTGAGTCTCGTTGTGGCGGCATTCTCATTCATGCTGACAACCGTGGTTTGGCGGCTGGTTCATCAGACCAGCGCCGTTGAAGCGGCTGTGCATGAGAGTATCGTCGAGATCAATAGGCTCACCACTTCCACAAGCGGAGACCTTGCCCAGGTGCAGGGGGGATTGGCAGGACAGACAGTCGTTCTCGATCAACTGGAGCGGCGGCTGGCGAAGATGGAGTCGGCCTCGCTCGTTGGCATCGACCGCATCCAGGCGCTGAGCAGCGACATGGCACGGCAATGGGTCGCCGCCGATCAGGTCCGGCAGGAACTGCAGCGGGCCACCACCAGTCTCTCCCAGATGCGGCAGCAGATTCTCGAGCAGATGGCCGCGGACAACAATCAGCAGACAGAGTCCCGTGATGTGATGGTCCGTCAGGTGAACGCGGCGATGACACAGATGGAACGGGCATTGCTTGCTCAAACGGAGGATTTCCAGCAGCAGAAGCAGAAATTTGATGCGGCCGCCGACCGTGATCGGGCCACCCGTCGCGCGATGCTGCACGAAGCCACGCAGGCCTTCACAGTTCAGGTCGAGGGCCTCCGGCAGATCCTCGACGGACTTCGAATCGAGGCCAATGCGGTCGAGGATGCCGCCCTACCGCCGGAGGCCACGACCGTCGCCGCGTCGCCGCAAGCCGCCGAGGCACCGGCCACCACTGAGGCGACCGTGATACAGGTGCCGTCGCCTGGAAGCGATGAACTGGCACCGGCGGCGACAGACGAGGTCTCCGACCTAGGTCCTGACGAGCCTGCGGAGTCGAGTGAGCCTGGTCAGCCGACGACGGCGGCGCTGGAAACTGACACGGTGCGCGAGTAGCGACGAGTGATCTTCAACGCGAGGTGATCGGGCATGCGAATGACCACGTTCATCCTGCTGTTGATGGCCGTCGCTACGGCCACGGCTGCAGATGTCAAGCCATCCGATACCCCACTTTTGTTCGATGGACTGGGGCTTGAAGACTTTAAAGGCAACCAGTCGATTGCGGCGTCGCTGCGTGGGATCACGGCTGATTCCCAACTACCGGAACCAAAGTTGGGACTGCCCGTGGACCTCCGGGTCCGGGGGCCTTCTGGAAAGCTCGTGAGCGACTCACTCGCTGCTGAACTGCGAAGCCGCATCGACGGGATCGATGTGTCGGCCGGGCTGCAGGCTGATCCCACGGTGATCCAGGAAGGTCCGGCCAAGTGGGTCGGCGGCGTTGGGGTTTCGAGCCAGCACGAACTAGGCCGCGAGGTGCTGGAATTGAAAACCTCACTCGGACGAATTCAGCAGTCGGGGATCGTCGGGGTGGAACTGGGGCCGCGGATCGAACGCAGACTTCGTGGCGGCACACTCTTCTTTCTCGATGGTAAGGCGGAGGCACAGGCCCGCCGTTCGGCTGAGACCGGCAGTTGGATGCTGCCGAACCTCACCGAGCAGGGCGGCTCGGGCATGGTGGGCGTTGCCGCGAGTACCGGAGTGATGCGGTAGTGGCTACGTGATG
>JBAXUW010000121.1:0-10112 GCA_037129495.1 Planctomycetota bacterium
CGACTGGCGGGGCCCCGAGCTGGTTGGTTCGCGAAGAAGCTGGAAAACCCCCGGCGACGCTGCCCGGGCAGCCCACACAGAAAGAATAGTGTCTTGCTTCCCAACGGTGACTAGCGGTCGTGTGAGCTCTCGTGGTTTCGCGCTGGCCAGCTCTCTGTGTTGAGGTTGGCGTTCTCCTGCAACCGCCGTGAACACGGCAGCGGTTGCTTGACGCCTCATGCACTTGGCGGCATACTCAAAATTACTGAACAGGCGTTCCCACTTCACGCGTTTCTGCCGCTTTGGCAGCGGAGGTTAGACATGTCCCCCGAAGGCATTCGCACGCTGCTGAAGACGCAGCCCTTTCGGCCATTTCGGCTCGTGATGTCGAGCGGTAGGTCCTACGACGTCCGCCATCCGGAGATGGCGTTACTCCTCAAAAACGATATCCTCGTCGGCGTCGACATTGCTGATGACGGGATGCCGGCGGAGTTTGATATTTGTCCGCTCCTGCATCTGGCCACAATCGAACACCTCGCGGCCGGGGCCGAATAGCTGCAGGCGAGCGCTCAAGCCATCCTCTAGCTCAGTCAAAAATCGCCATCCTGCAAGCAATCCGTGCGCGGGGAGTGAGCCGATCGATCTCAGTCTGAGAGCGTTCTTCGATGGTTATGCGGGCCGCTTTTGGTGAGTCTTTCACGCAGTCTGATGAGTCTTTGACGAAGTATAGAGTCGGCGCGGCGGCAGCGGCCACACGAGGACAGGCAGCCGGGAAGGAAGAGACCGATGAGGTCGCTCCTAGTCAGGCAGCGGGACCTGCGTCGGGCTGCGGAGGTAGGCGATCAGATCCCGCGCCGCCTCGGGCGCCAGCTGGTCGAGCTGGTTTTCCGGCATCAGTGAGAGTGGCGACAGCACGCGGGTGTCGATGTCGGCCGTATCGATCTTGATCTGCTCGGTAGGGGTCTGGAGCGTCACGCTCGACGGCGTCTCTGTCACGACGATGCCCGCAACGGATCGGCCATCGTTGGTCACGATCGTTGTCGTCTGGTAGTCGCGGCCCACCACGGCGCTCGGGTCGAGCAGATTCGCCAGCAGATATTCTAGGTCGCCGCGATTGGAGCCTGTTAGCTCCGGGCCAATCTTGCCTCCGGTGCCGAAGAGTACATGGCAGGAGCCGCAGGTCTTGGCAAAGTGCTGCCTCCCCTGCGACAGGTCAGCGAGCTTCAAGTCCTCGTTGCGAAAGGCCTGCCGATACTTGTCGAACACCCCCTTGCGGTCGGCCGGAGTGGCTCGCAGAGTGCCCCAGACCGCATTGAGCTTCTCGATCACCTTCGGATCGGCCTGCTTGGCGAGTTGGCCGACTGTGAATGCCGAGAGATCAGCCCGCGGCACCTTGCCCTGCTCGATCGCATCGAGCAGGGCAAGCGTCCAGTGCGGCCGGGCGACGAGCGTGGCAATGGCAGCCTGCTTGGCGTGTGGTGGGAACGACGCATAGCGATCGATGATCGCGGCGGCCGTAGCGGGATCGTCGAACACGGCCAGCGCCTGTGTGGCATCTGTGGCAAACGCAGGGTCATCGAGCAAGGGGTGGAGCGTGGCCGGGAGTTCCGAATCCTTCACGCTTACGAGGGCCGCGAGTGACTCCCGCCGCTGGCTGCCATCCGCCTGGCGGTCTGCGACCACGCCGCGAAATCTGGGGAGCACGCGACTGTCACCAAATCGGAGGGCGACCAGCTCCGCCTGGCGTCGGACTGGCTCTGAGGCAGAGCCTGCCAGCGTCTTGTAGCCGAGTATCCAGGCCTGCGGTTTCGCCATCCGGCCGCGGGCTGCCAGGGCCTGCAGCGTTTCCTCAAGCATCCAGCCCCGCGATTGATCGGTGGCGGCGGCGATTGCCTCCACGAGCGAACCGCTGGTTGCCTCCTCGGAGGCTGCCCGCCGCACGATGAATCTGGCCACGAGCGGCAGCCGCGACGCGGCCGCCAGCTTGAGCGCACGCACTGGATCGAGTGGCACGAGCGGCTCCACCGCATACCAGTCCATGAGCGGCAGATTGTGGTCGCCGGCATCCTCCGCATGGCCGAGCAGCGCCGTGGCGATGCTCCAGCGGTCTGCCGGCGGGATCCGCTGCGCCGCGCTGGCGATTGCCAGCCGCACGACTGGAGACGGGTCTTGGGCTGCCAGCTCCGCGAGCCGTGAGCGGATCGCCGGCGCCACCTGCCCGCTTTCAGCCGCCAGCCGGATCGCCCAACTGCGTACGGCCGGCTCAGGATCCGACAGGAGCCGAGAGAGGAGCTGCTCGTTGGTGCCGCCGACGGCATGCAGCGCCCAGAGCACGCGGAGCTTTGCGGGGGCGGAGGCCGCTGTCTCAATCGCGGTGGCGAGCTGCGCGGGCGTCTCGGCAGCGAGGCTGCCGGCGGCCTGCCGTTCCTGCAGAAGCCGCCGTGCGTGGCGGACATACCAGTCGTTCTGGTGCGTCAGCAGGCCGATTAACTCGGCGTCAGATCTCCTGGCGAGATTCATGCCGACCAGTTGGGCGGCGGTTGAGTCGCCGAAGAGCACCTTAAAGATCCGACCAGTGTTGCGGTCAACGCCTTCGTGGCGCTGCTGGTGGCACTGGATATCGTCGTACCAGTCGATCATGGTCACCTGGCCGTCTGGTCCGGATTGCAGTGCGATGAACTGTGACGAAATGTCGTTGGCGAAGAGGAAGTCGGGCTCGCCGTCGCCGACATATCCCGAGCCGGAGGGCGTGAGCCGATCCTCGTTGAGCCGGGCCCCGTGGATGTTGTTCATAAACAGCTTGCCGCGATGCTCTGCCGGCCAGACGCCGCCCAGATAGATCATCGCGCCCGAGTGGGCATGGCCGCCGCCGACCGCATCAGACTTTGCGCGAGAGTCATTCCACTGGCCGCCAGTCCAGTGGCGGTGGTTGGCAATCGTCTTGATGTCGTCGTAGGTGTGGGGATTAAAGTGCTGCCCCGCCTGCCGCTGGTAGCGGGCGCCCTGGATCACGTGATAGAGGTGCGGGATCACGCAGGCGGTTTCGAAGGCATCGCCCTGATCGTTGAAGTCGACACCCCACGGGTTGCTCGTGCCCTCGGAGAAGACCTCAAAGAGCTGCCGCGTGGGGTGATATCGCCAGATGCTGGCGTTGAGTTTCGTGCGTTCGCCGTCGGGCGTGCCTGGCTTGCCGACGCTTGAATGCGTGAAGACACCGTGGCAGCCGTAGAGCCAGCCGTCCGGTCCCCAGGTGAAGGAGTTGAGGGTTTCGTGCGTGTCCTGCCAGCCCCAGCCATCGAGCAGAATCTCTGGCGGACCGTCTGGCTTGTCGTCACCATTGCGGTCTGGAATAAACATGAAGTGTGGGGCCGCCCCCACCCAGACGCCGCCAAATCCCACCTCGAGCCCGCTGACAAGGTTGAGCTTGTCGTGGAACACGGTCTGTTTGTCGAGCGTGTCGTTGCCGTCGGTGTCTTCGAAGATGAGGATGCGGTCGCGGGCCTCGGCGTCGGGCATCCGCTGCGGATACGAATAGGCCTCGGCGACCCAGAGCCGGCCGCGATCATCGAACGCCATGGCGATCGGCTGTTGTACGGCGGGCTCGGCAGCCAACAACTTGACGTGGAAGCCCGGCGGCAAAGTCATGCTTCCAGCGGCCTCCTGCGGCGCGAGGCTCGTTGCCATTGGCGGCCGCTGGGGTGTGTCAGCGCATCGGGCCGCACCCGTTACGATCGTCAGGAAGCTAACGGCCGCGAATCCAGCAGCCTGGCCGCGGCGACGATGGGCAGAAAAAACTTTCATTCCAGCTCTCGCTATTGATCATTGAAAGACTTCCCTCAGGCCGCTCAGATTGTAGACCGCACGCGGTCAGCATAACAGTCCGAACAGGCCGCCGGCTAAGCTGAGAGACGCCGGCCGCGCGGAGGAAAACTCGCCACACGTGCCGCTGACAGGCGACGGGTGTGAGAGTAAAGTAAGAGGTTACCTTCTACACCGACGCCAGCTCGCGGGGGTCGGCAGACGGTAAAGCGGGAGCGGATTCGTAGGCCGCCAGCATTTGAATCGTTCAGAAAACGTTCGTAGAGAAGGCACATGAAGCTGGTAGGTCTGGTCGGATGGCGCGGCATGGTCGGCTCGGTGCTGATGCAGCGCATGGAGCAGGAAAACGATTTCGATCTGGTCGAGCCGGTGTTCTTTTCCACATCGAATGCCGGCGGCGCGGCTCCCGCACCTGCGCGGAACGAACAGTCGCTGCACGACGCCCATGATATTTTTGCGCTCAAGCGGTGCGACATTATCGTCAGCTGCCAGGGCGGCGATTACACAAGCGTTGTCTTTCCGCAGCTGCGGGCTGCCGGCTGGAACGGGTTTTGGATCGACGCGGCCTCGACTCTGCGGATGAACGACAACGCGATCATCGTGCTCGATCCGGTCAATCTTTCCGTCATTAAGGATGCCCTCTGGTCTGGCGTGAAGAACTATATCGACGGCAACTGCACCGTGTCGTGCATGCTGATGGGGCTGGGCGGTCTGTTTCAGCACGACCTCGTCGAATGGATGACGTCAATGACCTACCAGGCCGCATCGGGCGGCGGCGCGCAACACATGCGCGAGCTCCTCACGCAGTTTGGCAGCATCCATGCCGAGGTCCGGCCGCTGCTCCACGACCCGGCCTCGGCCATCCTCGAAATCGACCGAAGGGTGCTGGACCGCCAGCACGCGATGACGGCTGATGAGACCCGGAATTTCGGCGTTCCGCTCGGCGGCAGCCTGATCCCCTGGATCGACAAGGATCTCGGCAACGGCCAGTCGAGGGAGGAATGGAAGGGGGCCGCGGAGACCAACAAGATCCTCGGCCGCGGCCCCGCGTTCGGCCCGGCTGCGAAGCCCGCGATCGCTGTCGACGGTCTGTGTGTTCGGATTGGTGCGATGCGCTGCCATTCGCAGGCGCTGACCATCAAGCTCAAGCAAGACATCCCGCTCGACGAGATCGAGACAATCATTGACGAAGCGAATCCCTGGGTGAAACTGGTGCCGAACACCCAGGAGGCGTCGATCCGTGAACTCACGCCCGCCGCGACCACCGGGAGCCTGATGATCCCGGTGGGTCGGCTCCGCAAGATGCAGATGGGGGGCGAATACCTGTCGGCCTTTACGGTCGGCGACCAATTGCTCTGGGGTGCGGCGGAACCATTGCGACGGATGCTCCGGATCGTGCTTGAGCAATGACGCAGACGCACGCGGACCAAGGAGCGAGTGGAGCTCGACTGTGATGGATCCTCTCCGGCGTCTTCGCGCGATTGGCGGCCGCCTCTGGCGACTCGTCACCACTCCGTACGACCCCACTCCGCTCGGTGGCACGTTCATGGAGCGGGCTGAGACGCAGGAAAATCCGCAGGCCGCGGTGACCGTGGCTGTGCTGACCCCGCTTGAGAGCCGGCATTTTTTTGGCGTGGATGTCGCCCGACGGGGCATCCAACCGGTCTTCCTGCGGATCGTGAACCGGTCGTCAGCGAGCCTGCGGCTCCAGATGGTCAGCATCGACCCGAAATATTTCACGTCGCTGGAGGCCGCTGGCGTCAATCATTTCTCGGTGTTTCGCCGACTGTCGGCCTTCGGCGCGTTGGGCTGGGTGTTTCTCCCGCTCCTTGCTCTTGTGCCGCTCAAGCTGATCACGGCGTATCTCAACAACAGCCGCATGGATGATTTCTTCCGGGCCCATGCGTTTCGGCTCGGGCCGATTGGGCCGGGCGAGACCGCCGAGGGCTTTGTCTTTACGACGCTCGACTTGGGCACGAAGGTCGTGCATGTGCGACTGATGACGATGGAGAATATCCGACAGACCATTTCAGGCGTCGTCGGTGTGATCGCCGCTGGTGCGGGCTCCGCTGCCGCGCTCATTCCGCGTGATTTACCGGCGGCGATTGGATTCTTCTTCACCATTTCTGTGCCCGGCATCGCCGCTGATTATCTGGGGCGGGATTTCGACAGTCTGCGGCCAGCGGCAACAGTGGAGCCGTGCACGGTTGATACGCTGGTTTCGCGGCTGGAGGCCATGCCCCCGGCCACGACAAACGCCAGGCAGACCCGCCGCGGCGACCCCGTGAATCTCGTATTGATTGGCGACTTCTTGTCGCTGCTCAGCGGATTCGCTGCCCGCTGGGACGAGAGCGAGACAGTCACGCTGGCCACATGCTGGAAGACCGTGCGGGCGTTTCTCTGGGGTTCAAACTACCGCTACTCGCCGGTGAGTCCGCTGCATCTCTTTGGCCGCGATCAGGATATCGCCCTGCAACGCACGCGGCACTCCATCAACGAGCGTTTACACCTGCGGCTCTGGCTGACAACGCTCTCATTTCAAGGGCGGCCGGTGTGGGTGGGGCAGGTGAGTCGCGACATTGGCGTGCGGTTCACCACGCAGGCCTGGAACCTCACCACCCATCGGATCGATCCGAATATCGATGAGTCGCGCGACTACGTGATCGAAGACCTCACGCTGGCCGGTCGCGTCGAGGCGGCGGGATATGTGGCCGGCGTGGGGGCCTGCCAGCATGACTTGCCCCACCGCAACCTCACCGGTGATCCCTACTTTACCGACGGGAAGCGGGCGGTAATTCTCCTCTCGCCCACGCGAACTCAGAACGCATGAACAGCACGCATGACCAGTCGCCGCTCACTGAGAAATTCAAGCACGTCGGTTGAGAGACTCGTGCCATCGCCCGCTATCTGAATTGGCTCATCGAGAAGGGTCTGCACGGGCTCTATCCCAACGGCTCCACGGGGGAGTTCGTCAGGGTTACGGCCGAAGAACGGCGGCGGATTGTGCAGGTCGTTAGCGCGGCGGCCGCAGGCAGGGTGCCCGTGGTTGCCGGCGCTGCCGAGGCGAACGTTGCCGAGACGATTTCGGCCTGCGAACACTGCCTGGAGGCCGGAGCCCGCGCGGTCGCGGTCGTGTCGCCCTTCTACTACCGGCTCTCGCCGGAGAGCGTGTCTGCCTACTTCTGTGAGATCGGCCGCCACAGCCCCATCGACGTCACGCTCGATAATATTCCGATGCTCGCCTCGCCCATCGACGTGCCCACTGTGCGGCGGCTGGCGGAGGAATTTCCGCGGATCATCGGCAGCAAGGATTCCAGCGGCGACATCTCCCAGATGGGCCGCCTGATTGCGGCCGTGCGGCCGATCCGGCCCGATTTTTCGTTCCTCACCGGCTGGGATCCGGCCATCGTGCCGATGCTTCTGGCTGGCTGCGACGGCGGTACGCTCGCCTCGAGCGGCCAAGTGCCGGAGCTTACGCGGCGGGTCTACGACACCGTCGGGGCCAGTGACCTCGCCGCGGCAACGGTGTTGCAGCGAGAGGTCACAGAGATCTTTGATTCGCTGATCCAGGCCCCCGATTTTCCAGAGGGGTTTCGGGTCGGCGCTTGAGCCCGTGGCTTCAGAATGGGTTTGTCGCGTCAGCCGGCGACCGACAGCCAGGTGGCTGACCGCACGAGACTCGCCGACTCGATCCGGGGAAAGCTCGCCGCCCTAGGGCTCGCTTGATTGGTGGTTGCTCCAGCGCTGGTTGGCTTACGCTGACGGGCGAAGCGAATCGTGAAAGCGGGTAGCTTGACGCCGCTGGAGAATCGCGGCATGGTTCGGCCGGCGGTGGCCGTAACAATCGGATTGAGAAGCTGCTGGTGAAGCTCCCGGTGGACGAGGTCGCCAAGCAGCCGGAGGAGAAACTGCAGCGGCAGTTCATTCACCACGTGCTGCTGATGATCGATCAGACCGTCGCGGCCGAGACTGTATACCGAGTACTTGGCGGCGTCTGGCAGCCTTTGACAACCACACAGGGCGCTGCCAGAATTAGAGGCGTGGGCCTTTAGGCGGGCGATTGATCCGCCTGAGTAGCGTAGAGTGCCACGCGCAACCGCCTTCCGCCACCTCAAGGAGTTAATCCGTTATGCAGTCTCCCGCACGCCAGTCAGGTTTCAGCCAGACAACTCCGAGGGTGGTCGGTGGTACAAGCCGCCGAAAATTCCTGGGCGTCACAACGCAGTCAACTGCGGCGCTGGCGGCGACAGCTCTGTCGGGCCCGCTCTTCTCCGGGCGGGTGATTCCGCACGTCCACGCTGCCGGCAGCGACGAGATCCGCTTGGCCTTGATCGGGTGTGGCGGCCGTGGCGGTGGTGCAGCGGTCGATGCGCTCTCCGTGCCCGGGGCGCCGATCAAGGTGGTGGCAATGGCCGACGTGTTTCGCGACCGGGTTGACATCGTGAGGAGGTCGCTCGGAGAACAGTTTAAGGAACGAGTCGACGTGCCGGAGGATCAAATCTTCATCGGCTTCGACGGCTATAAGGCCGCGATCGACTGTCTGCGTCCTGGCGATATCGCCTTGTGTGCTACGCCGCCCGCTTTTCGCGCGCCGCACTTCGCCTACGCCATCGAGAAGGGCGTGCACACGTTTATGGAGAAGCCGGTGTCGGTGGACGGCCCGAGCACCAAGCGGATCATCGAACTCGCAGCGAAGGCGAATGAAAAGAATCTGAAGGTGGGGGTCGGTCTGATGTGCCGTCACTGCGACCGGCGACGGGAGCTCCGCGACCGCCTGCAAAACGGCGAGGCGGGCGACTTGATTTCATTTTACGGGTATCGCGAGCACAATCCGCCTCACAATCTTGATCTCGCGCCCGGCCCGCAGGGCATGAGCGAATTACTCTGGCAGACCAAGCGGTTTCACAGCTTCCTCTGGGCCAGCGGTGGCATCTTCGGCGACTACTGCGTTCACCACATCGACGAAGCCTGCTGGATGAAGGGGGCATGGCCCGTGAAGGCGATGGCGATCGGTGCCCGGCAGATCCGGGCCAAGATCGACGACCAGAATTTTGATAACTATGGGATTGAATATACGTTTGACGATGGGGCAAAGTTTTTTTACACCTGCCAGGTCATGAAGGACTGTGACAGTAAGTTTGGCCTCTGGGGGCAGGGTTCGAAGGCGGCATTTGCGATTTCGACCTCCGGCCACTCCCCGGCGCGGTGTGCAATCTACAAGGATCAGCGGGTCGATAAGGATAATGTCGTCTGGGCGGCCGAGCAGCCCGAACCGAATCCCTATCGCCGCGAGTGGGAGCATCTGGTGGCGGCGATCATCGCCAACGAGCCCTACAACGAGGCGGTGCGGGGGGCAGAGGCGAGCCTGGTCACGGCGATGGGCCGGTTTGCGGCGCATACCGGCAAGCCGGTTACCTATGAAGAAATGCTCAACTGCCCTGACGACCTCACCGCCGGAGTTGACAGCCTCACTGCGGAATCGCCGCCGCTGGTCGTCGCCGACGCGGAGGGCCGCTATCCGGTACCGATGCCGGGCAAGTATAAGTATGAGTATCGTAACTAGGAGTGGGCGTCACAGGGACTTCGGAGTGGGCGTCACAGGGACTTCGCTCAGACAGACTCGTGGAGAGAGATCAATGAAACATGCTTGGAAAATCATCTTGGCACTGCTGGCAGGGGTGCTGCTCTTGATTGGGTTCAGCGGGTCAGGGGAGCAGAAGCAGCCCCCGCCGGCTCCGGTTGCTGCGGCTCCCGCACCGATCCAAACCCGCCAGACGCTCAACAAGAAAACGCAAAACGTGCTCGAGCTTTCCGAGGCGCTTCAAGAGGGGGCCGTGCGGGCTGAAATGTCGATCCAGGGCGACGGGCTTGAGGTCGCGGCCGCAGCCTACCGCACGAGCGTCGGCAAACTCTCGATCCTCGCCGTCGAACAGAAGATGTCGTTTTTCAGTGCTGAAAATGCGCGGAAGCCGAAGGACTACCAAGAGTTTATGGACCGGATCATCGAAAAGGGAAAGCCGGACGGCCTCATGCTGCCGATGCTCCCCTACTACCAGGAATATGCCTACGATCCCGAGGCCAAGGAACTCGTCGTGGTTGAGTTTCCCGCCAAGAAGGAACAACGGCAGAGAGAGACCACCGGCGCCGCAGGGATATAAGCCGGGACCGTGTCACTCCTTGTTCGGATCTGACGTAGCTCCCTCGTAACTGTCCTTTGTGGAATAAGTTTTCAGAGCTTTTCAATCCGTTGTTCGACCAATTATGGCACTGCACCGCCGGGCCGGCAGAAGTCTCCTCGTGGGATAAGTTTTCTA
>JBAXUW010000122.1:0-10011 GCA_037129495.1 Planctomycetota bacterium
GGGGTCCACGAGAAGTCGTTCGGTGACGCCACGGCACCGCTTGCCGAGGTGTGAGCCCCAGTTCGACAGTCCCCGGCATGCAATATTCATCCCGATAACGGCACGGCTCGTGAATCGTTTGCTCCACGGTCTCGCGTTGCGCGCTAGTGCAACATACTTACCTGTCTGTAAATCCCCTGGTATGTGCTTGACCGAGGCGAGCTTGCGAGCCGAGGGCATGTCAGACAACGGCCCCGACGGGCGAGCGCGCCTGAGCATCCGCTTATGAGCAACTCTTAGCTTAGTGAGTGCGCAGTCCAATCGTCGGCGGCCCGGAAGACGGCAAACATCGATCCATCTTTTCTAGACATGCTCGTCACATCGCATCAGGCCAGCACGGGATGAATCACGTGGCCGTGCACATCGGTGAGCCGCCGTTGGATGCCGTTGTTGTAGACCGAGAGCTTCTGGTGGTCGATGCCCAAGAGATGCAGCGACGTGGCGTGCAGGTCGTAACAATAGGTGGGGTTTTCCTCCGCCTTGGAGCCGAGTTCGTCGCTGGTGCCGTAGGCGGTGCCTCCCTTGATGCCGCCGCCGGCCATCCAGACGGTGAAGGCGCCTGGGTTGTGGTCGCGGCCCTTCGACTCGGCCGCCGGCTGCCGGCCGAACTCGGTCGAGCAGATCACGAGCGTGGAGTCGAGCATCCCGTGGGCCTTGAGGTCGGCCAAGAGCGCACTGGCGCCGCCGTCGAGGACCGGCCCCCAGTAGCCGTGGTCGCGGACGAGGTCTTCGTGGGAATCCCAGTTGGGCCGAATCTTCTTGGAGGAAGTGTTCTCGGCGCCGCAGTAAATCTGCACGAACCGCACGCCCCGCTCCACGAGCCGCCGTGCCAGCAGGCACTGCCGGCCAAAGGGCCCGATCTCCGGATGGTCGAGTTGGTAGAGCTGCGACATAGTCGCCGATTCCGCCGAGAGATCGGTAACCTCCGGGGCGGAGAGCTGCAGCCGAGCGGCCAGTTCGTAGGCGGCGATCCGGGCGTCGAGTTTGCTGTTGTCCGCCCGGGGAGCGCGGTGCCCGCTGTTGAGCGCGGCCAGGAATTCGCGGCCCGCCGCCTCGCCCGCGGTGATGCCCTCGTGCGATTGCAGCGGAAAGAGGTCGGCGATCGGCGGCCGGCCCGCGGCGGTCTCGATGACGGTGCCCTGGTGGATGGCCGGAAGGAAGCCGGCGCCCCAGTTGATCGGTCCACCGGGCGGCAGCCCGCGGGGATCGGGGAGCACCACGAACGCGGGCAGGTCTTCGGCCACGCTTCCCAGCCCATAGGTCACCCACGCGCCCATGCTTGGAAAGCCCGGCACGATGAACCCGCTGTTGGCCATGAACATGGCCGGACCGTGCAACGCCGTCTTGCTCTGCATCGAATGGATGAAGGCCATCTCGTCGACCTGTGTCGCCAGCCTCGGAAAGAGGTCGCTCACCCAGCGGCCGCATTCGCCGTGCTGCCGAAATTTCCAGAAGCTCGGCGTGCAGTTGCCCGGCTTCGAGGCGAAGAACTGGACCTTCCCTGTGGGGTCGAAGGGCGTGCCAGCCCGCTTCTCAAGCTCGGGCTTGTAGTCGAAGGTGTCGAGGTGTGAGAGGCCCCCGGGGCAGAAGATCTGAATGACCGCCTTGGCCTTGGCCTGAAACATAGGCGATTTCGCGGCCAGCGGGTTCGTGCCGGCCGCGGTCGCCGCGCGAGCCTGTTCCTCCGCCAGAAGCGCCGTCAGTGCCACGCCCCCGAGGCCACCGCCGAGCTCCCAGAGAAAATTCCGCCGGGAGACGGGGGCTTGGCGCAGGTCACAGGGAAACGGTGATGAAGGCATGGCTACACCGGAAAGGGTGGGTGGCTTGTTGAAGGCCGAGTTGTTGGAGATTCAATCGATGTAGACAAACTCGTTGGCGTTGAAGAGCATCCGGCAGAACTGCACGAGCCCCGCCTTCCCGACAAGAGTGACCGCCGCTGCCAGTTCGGCATCAATGGGCTGCCTCGCCAGCGCCAGCGCGAAGCCGCGGCGAACCTGCGCCGCCGGATCGGTGCCAGCGTCGTTCTCAAGCCGCTTCGCGCAGTGGCCCGCCTGACGCAGCATAAAGTCGTTGTTCAACAGCGCGAGCGACTGGAGCGCCGTCGTCGTCTCCAGCCGTGCCGGCGCGAGGTTCGCCGGGTTCGGGCAGTCGAGCGTGGTCATAAACGCATGCGGCGTGCTCCGCACGATGAAGCGGTAGATGCTCCGCCGCCAGAGCTCCGGCGAGTCGGGCGTGATGTATTCGTAGGCCGGCGCGTAGGCCTCGGTGTATTTGAAGTCTCGGTAGCCGGGGCCCTCCATCTCCGGATTGAGTGACCCAGTCACAGCAAGCGTCGCATCGCGGAGGCTTTCGGCGTCAAGTCGGCGGGCGTTCTGACGCCAGAGCAGCCGGTTGTCGGCATCGATCGCGGTCGCCGCCGGGGCGCCCGGCACGTCCACGCACCGCTGCCGGTAGGTGTGGCTCGTGCAGATGAGCCGGTGCATCGCTTTCAGCGACCAGCCGTGGTCGATCAGGTCGGTGGCCAGCCAGTCGAGCAGTTGCGGATGCGATGGCTTCCCGCCGCCCAGGCCGAAATCGCTCGGCGTGTCGACGAGCCCAGTGCCGAAATGGTGGTGCCAGAGCCGGTTGACGATCACCCGGGGCGTGAGCGGGTTTGCTGGCGCCGTGATCCACTCTGCAAGCCCGCGGCGGCGTTGGCCTTCGGGCGTGGTGTTGTCGCCGAGTGTCGCGGGCCGCTGCGGATTCCAGCTCAAGGCTCCTGGCACGACTTCCTCGGTTTCGTCCTCCAGGTTGCCACGCCGCTGCACGCGGACGGGTCGTGGCAGATGCGTGTTCGTGAGCGCATAGACGACCGGCAACACGGAGGAATCGCGGAGTGTCTGCTGGAGCCGCCCGCTCTCTGCCTGCAACTGCTCCAGCTTGGCGATCTCGGGCGGAGACAATGCCGTGTTCGCCACCGGCCGCAGGCTGGCGTCACCGAGGAAGAGCTGGTCCATGCCGATGCCGTCGCCGCCGTCGGTGGTCACGAGCGTGAGGAATCGCACCGACTCCGGAATCTCCACCACCACGTTCACGGCCTGGTCCTTGCGCATGCCGGCACGGAATAGCTTCCGCTCGGCATCGAGGTAGAGGCTGAAATCGGCCTTCGAACTCGGGTCGGCCTCGGCCGATCCAAAGCCCACCGTAGCCGTAAACCGCACGGCACCCAGCGAGTGGGCCTGGCGAATCTCAACGAGATCGAATGTGATGCCGCTGTTTGAGTGCAGTCCGAGCACCGAGTGGCCGTCGGTGGTGAAGTCGATGCCGTAGGCCTTTGCCTGTGGCTGATGGCTCACCTTGCCGTTACGGATGCGGTCCCACGACTGGCCGCTGGACGGCGGCAGGTCGGTGATCACAATCTCCTTGGTGAGCTTCACCTCGGCTGGTGTCGCATCTGACTTTGGCGGCTTGCCGTCCTGTTTGCTGCCCTGCGGCACGAAGACGCCCTTGATGAACGGCAGCTTGAACGCCGCCTGGGTCGTGCTGGCGGCGGGCACCGCCGGCAAAAGTAGGTTTGGCATCTCGGTCTTGAGGAAGTTCAGCCCGGCCGTCGCAGTCTCCCCCTTCACCACGTCTATCCCTGAGCCCTGGGTACCAGTGCCGCGGCCATCGCCGCCGCCCACGATGTCGGCCAGATCGATGCCGGCGCCGAGGAGGCGTGCGATGTCAGCCTCGACGGCGGCAAGTTGCCGATCGGCCCGCGTCCGCTCCGTGTCGATCGGCCGGTCGCCCCGTTTAACCCCCGCGAATACGGATACGAGCGAGTAGTAGTCGCGCTGCGGGATCGGATCGAGCTTGTGGTCGTGGCAGCGGGCGCAGTTGATCGTCACGCCGCAGCCGCTCGTGAGCACCTGCGTGAGCATGTCGTCGAGGTCGTCGGCACGGGCCTGTCGCCGGAGCATGTCGCTCTTCGTCTCAACGTGGCCGACGAAATCCCACGGCCCGGCGGCTAGGAAGCCAGTGGCGATGACTGCGTCGGCGTCGTCGGGCGCTAGAATGTCGCCGGCGATTTGCTCGCGGAGAAATCGGTCGTAGGGCTTGTCGGCGTTGAACGCCTTGATCACATAGTCGCGATACCGCCAGGCATTGGGGCGGAGTTGGTCACGCTCGAAGCCGTGGGTGTCGGCGTAGTGAGCGATGTCGAGCCAGTGGCGGGCCCAGCGTTCGCCGTAGTGAGGCGAGGCGAGCAGGCGATCGATGAGTTTTTCATAGGAATCGCGCGATTCGTCCGCGACGAACGCGGCCACTTCCTCGGGCGTGGGAGGCAGGCCGAGGAGGTCGAACGACAGCCGGCGGATGAGCGTGCGGCGATCGGCCTCCGGGGCAGGCACCAGATTCATTTCGGCGAGCTTGAGTTGGATGAACCGGTCGATGTCGTTCCGCACCAGTGTTGCGGCCGCTGAATCTGGCGGCACCACCGGCCGCACGAGCGGCTGCCAGGCCCAGTGGTCGAGGCGGGGATCGCGATCAGTCGCAGCGGCCTGCCGGTCGGCGTCAGACTCGGGCCAGGCGGCGCCCGCGTCGATCCATCGCCTGAGAATGTCGACCTCGGCGGCGGAGAGCCGGTCGCCGTCGGGCGGCATCCACTTCTTTTCGTCGGTGCTCCCGATCCGTCGGATCAGTTCGCTCTCACTGCTCTTGCCGGCGACGATAACGGGACCGAAGTCGCCCCCCTTTTGTGCGCGGTGCTTCACGTCGAGCCGCAGGCGGTTTTCCTGTGTGTCGGGCCCGTGGCAGTCCCCGCAGCGGCCGACGAGCAGCGGCCGGATGTCCCGCTCGAAATCGATGGTGGCGGCATTGCTGGCGGCAGCCGGGGCCGCTGGCAGCTCGGCCGAGGCCACCAGCGAGAACGCGGTGGCCGCGATCAGACACGCGACGAGGCAGCCTCTCCAGAATCGTGGTCGTGATGCCATGAAAATCTCGATACGCGTTGACCTTCTGGCCTGTGCCCGTTGCGACAGTTCAATCGTAGTTCGAAATCGTAATGAAATCGATACAAATGCTTCCGTTTTTCGCTTGAGCCGCGTTGCTGACACGGCCCAAAGTCATGCAGTGTTTTTTCGAGAGGAACCGAGGGCATATTAGGCTACGGCCACGGGCGATCGCGCCTGAGCATCCGCGCATGAGCAACAGCCGTCCGATCCAGTCTAGCTTCGGTTTTTGCAGTTTACACAGCCATTGCGACAGCGTGTCCCAGCAGTCTGATCAGCTTTCTGGAACCGCGTCCGCTGGGTGCCCGCCACAATCATCCGCGTCACGATGCCCCGGCCCGAAAACACCCAACCGTTCATCAAAGTGCAAAGGCTCATGAAACCAGGCGACGTCATCGCCGGTGCCATTCATTGCAACAAAACACCGAATCCGGGTACAAGATCCATGGTGAGCCTCCTTGCTCAAAGTGAATGGGGGTTAAGCTCCATCCGCTTTGAAGGAGCCTCACCTTTTTTCAGAGGGCAGTTTGAGTCCGTCAAAAAAACTTGCAAAAACTGCAAACGCCGAACTTAGAGAATCCTAAACAAGTGCCAATAGTGCCTCCATCGGCTCATGCTTCTGCGGAGAACCATCGATGAATCAGCAGCAGCGATCGATAGTTTTTGTCTGCCTTCTGGCAGTGGCTCTCGCTGCCGGGATCGGGCTGCATGCCTTGGCTGAAGATGGTCAACGCACACATGCCTCCGCCCTGGCGATCCTCGCGGCCCGCTGCGTGGAATGCCACGGGGCCGATGCCCAGGAGTCGAGTCTGCGGCTCGACTCGCGGGCCGGGATGCTCAAGGGGGGCGAGTTCGGGCCGGCGATCGTCGCCGGCAGGGGCCGTGAGAGCGAACTCGTCCGACGGATTATGACCACGTCGAAGGAGATGATGCCGCCCGAGGGCGATCGGCTCACGAAGGAGGAGGTCGCCGCCATCACCGCCTGGATCAATGCTGGCGCTTCTTGGCCCGATTCCGACGACTCCTTGTCTACCGCAGTCCGCGATCCCAGGCTCGACCACTGGGCCTGGCAGCCGATCGTGAGGCCGGTAGTGCCGGCCCGCGTCGCCGCGTTCGCAGCGGTTCCAGGCGTTGAGGCCGAACGCAACACCGTCGATTTCTTCCTCCGGGCCAAGCTCGCCGAGAAAAAAATGTCCCCCTCGGCCGCGGCCGACCGCCGTACGCTCATCCGCCGGCTGTGCTTCGATCTGACTGGATTGCCGCCAACGCCCGAAGAGGTCGACGCTTTTGTGGCCGATGCCAACCCGACCGCCTATGAAAAACTCATCGACCGACTGCTGGCCTCGCCGCAGTATGGCGCGCGCTGGGCCCGGCACTGGCTCGACGTCGTTCACTACGGCGACACGCACGGCTACGACAAGGACCAGCCTCGCCCCAACGCCTGGCCCTACAGGGATTATGTGATCCGGTCGCTCAACGCCGACAAGCCCTACGCCCGGTTCATCGAAGAGCAGATTGCCGGCGACGTGCTCTTTCCCGACACGGCCGACGGGCAGGAGGCAGTCGGATTCATCGCCGCCGGTCCGTGGGACCTGATCGGCCACCGCGAGGTGCCTGAGACGAAGACCGATGGCAAGATCGCCCGCCACCTCGACCGCGACGACATGGTCGCCAACACGATCGGCACATTCACGAGCGTCACGATCCACTGCGCCCAGTGCCACAACCACAAGTTTGACCCGATTACGCAAGACGACTATTACTCCCTGCAGGCGGTCTTCGCCGCCATCGACCGGGAAGACCGCACGTATTCAGCCGATCCGGAATTGATGCGGCAGCATGTGGCCTTCGACGCGAAGAAGCAGTCGCTTGAGTCCCGCAAGAAAGAGATCGAGGCGGAGATTGCAAAGGCGGCCGGGCCGCGACTGGTCGAACTCGACAAACTGATCACAGAGGCACCCAAGCTCACCGACGGCAATCTCGGCCAAGCCTACGGCTACCACAGCGGGATCGCGGCCGCGGCCGACACGGTGAAGTGGGTGCAGGTCGACTTGGGACGGGAGCTTCCCATCAAGGAGATCGTGCTCCATCCCTGCTTCGACAACTTCAATCAGATCGGGGCCGGCTTCGGATTTCCACGGCGATATCGCGTGGAGGTGGCAAGCGACCCAGAGTTTCTCTCTGGTGTGATGACGCTCGCCGCGTTCGCCGATGCCGACGTGCCCAATCCGGGCACGAAGCCGCAGTCGCACACGGCCAGCGGCGTAGGTCGGTATGTCCGTGCCACGGCAACGAAGCTCGCCCCGCGGCTGAACGATTTTATTTTCGCGCTGGCCGAACTGCAGGTGCTCGGCAGCGACGGCGCGAACCTCGCGGCGAAGGCCGTCGTGACGTCGCTCGATTCGATCGAGGCGCCGCCGCGGTGGTCACGGCTGAACCTGATCGATGGCGAGAGCCCGGCTGAGTTCGTCGATAAGGCGAAGCCGCTTCGTGAGGAACGGGAGGCGCTCGTGGCGAAGACGGTCGATCCCAAGTTGCCGGTCGAACTCGACGAGGTGAAGCAGAAGGTTGCCGCCAGCGACGCCGAGCAGAAGTCGCTTCCACAGCTCTCGGTTGTGTACGCAGCCTCGACGAAAGTGCGGCAGGGAAAACCGCGGACGATCCACGTGCTCTCCCGCGGCAATGTGCTCGCCCCCACGCACGAAGTCGCGCCCGGGACGCTTGCCGCGTTGAAAATGCTTCCGTCCCGGTTTGATCTGCCGCCGGACCATGCCGAGGGCGACCGCCGCATGGCGTTGGCCAAGTGGATCGCCCGCCCCGAGAATCCGCTCGCGTGGCGGAGCGTCGTCAACCGCGTCTGGCAGTATCACTTTGGACGGGGCATCGTCGAAACATCGAGCGATTTTGGGCGGATGGGCGCTGTGCCAACGCATCCTGAACTGCTCGACTGGCTGGCGGGCGAATTTCGCGACGGCGGCGGCTCGCTCAAGAACCTGCACAGGCTGATCGTCACGACCGCCGCTTACCGGCAGGTGAGCGGTTCACGGGAGGAGTGCGCGGCAATCGATTCGGGCAACCAGTATCTGTGGCGGCAAAACAGGCGGAAGCTCGAGTCCGAGGCGGTTCGCGATGCCGTGCTCGCCGCAGCTGGCACGCTTGATCTCACGATGGGCGGGCCGGGCTGGCAGGATTTCAAGGTCGAGTTTCCGATGCATTCGCCCCACTACCGCTACGACCTTGCCGATCCGGAGGATAAGAAAACATGGCGGCGGGGCGTCTATCGATTCATCGCCCGCAGCCAGACGCAGCCCTTCATGACCTGCCTCGACTGCGCTGATCCATCGATGCGGGTCGAGAAGCGGAATGAGAGCATCTCGGCCCTGCAGGCACTGGCCCTACTCAACAACGGCTTCATGGTGGTGCAGGCCCGACAGTTCGCCGACCGCGTGGTGCGGGAGGCGGGGGACGATCCGGCGGCGCAGGTGAGGCGGGCCTTCTCGCTGGCGGTCGGCCGGGATCCGGATGCCGAGGAGGCTGCCGCGATGGTCGAGGTTGTCAAGGTCCACGGCCTGGCCAACGTCTGCCGCGCCATCCTCAACCTGAACGAATTCTCCTTCGTTGATTGAATTGATCGCATGACACACATTTCGTCATTTCACGCTTCCTCGCATGCCTCTGCGGCGCACTCCCGTCGCGCATGGCTGGCCCGTTCCGGCGGCGGCTTGGGCGGCATCGCACTGGCGGCCATGCTGGCCGGCGACCGCGAGGCATTGGCTGCGGGACTCGGCTCGCCGGGCGTTGCCCTGCACCCGGCCTGCATCTATCCGCCGAAGGTGAAGCGGGTGGTGCAATTGTTCATGGCGGGGGCGGCCAGCCACATCGACCTCTGGGACTACAAGCCCGACCTCGTGAAGCACCACGGCCAGCCAAGCGACTTCGGCGAACCCGTGGAGGCGTTTCAGAACGGCCTCGGGCCGTGGCTGAAGCCGATCTGGGATTTCAAACCCTATGGCCAGAGTGGCAAGCTGCTCTCCGACGTGACGGCGCCGCTTGGCGACGTGGTCGACCGGATGGCCTTCATCCACAACATGGTGAGTACCTCCGGCGTGCACTCCGCTGCCACACTGCTGCAGACCACCGGCTTCGTGCTGCCAGGCTTTCCCGGTGCGGGCTGCTGGGTAAGCTACGCGCTCGGATCGATAAACGACGACCTGCCGACGTTCGTCGTGCTCCCTGACCACCGCGGCTACGGCTCCAACGGCGTGAAGAACTGGGATGCCGGCTTTCTCCCGTCGCAGTACAGCGGCACGGTCGTGCATGCGGCCAGCGACGAGCCCGTGACCGACCTACGGCCGCACAAGGCTGCGACGTTCGTCAGCGGCTCCTCCGACGCGGCGGCCCGCGATCTGATCGGCCTGCTCAACCACCATCACCTGGAGAGCCGCGCAGGCGACAGCCGGCTGGAGGCACGGATCCGCACCTATGAGCTGGCCGCGCGGATGCAGTTGGCCGCCCCGGAGGCCCTCGATCTCGAGAGCGAACCGGCGCACATCCAGAGGCTTTACGGCATCGACCGGGCGAGGACGAGCTGGCCCAGCCAGATCAATGCCGAGGAGGAGACGCATCATTTCGGGCTCCGCTGCCTAGCCGCTCGCCGGCTGCTCGAACGGGGCGTGCGTTTCGTGCAAGTTTGGAGCGGTAACGACAACGGCTTTCCCCGTCGCAACTGGGATTCGCACGAAGACGTCGAGCGGGATCACGGGCCGCTGTCACTTGGCATGGCGAGGGGGGCCGCGGCGCTCATCAAGGATCTTGAGCAGCGGGGCATGCTGGAGGACACGCTTCTGCTCTGGACGACCGAGTTCGGCCGGATGCCGAGCTCCCAGGCTGGCAAGGGACGCGATCACAACCCGTTCGTGTTTACCAACTGGCTCTGCGGCGGCGGCGTGAAGGGGGGCATCACCTGCGGCGAGAGCGATCAGTGGGGCTACAAGCCGCTCGA
>JBAXUW010000123.1:0-9906 GCA_037129495.1 Planctomycetota bacterium
AAAACTCGCCTCCACTGTGGAAGACGACCGGCAAGCTCTAAAAAATCGCCTCCACTTACCAGACGGTCTTGCCGCCGTTGACGGCGATCGTCTGACCGGTCACAAAGCCAGCCTCGTCGCTGGCAAAATACGCCGCCGCCCAGCCGACCTCCTCGGGTCTGCCCCAGCGGGCCATCGGGATCGCGGCCAGATACGCATCCTTCTCCGACTGCGGATCGGTCTCGTGCCGCTCGACAGGGATCCATCCCGGTGCGATCATGTTGACCGTGATGCCGTGCGGCGCAAGTTCATGGGCCATGCTTCGTGACCAGCCCGTCTGCCCTCCCTTGGCGGCGACGTAGGCGGAGAAGGGGGAGACGCCCAGATGAAAGACCTCGCTCGTGATGTTAATGAGCCGGCCGTGGCAACGCTGCTTCATGCCGGGTAGGCCGCGGCGGGCCAGCAGGTAGGGGCTCTTCACGAAGAAGTCGAGCATCTGCTGGTAGAAGGCCCAGTCGTATTCCTCGATGGGTTTCAGCGGCTGGGCGGGCGTTGCGTTGACGACGACGATGTCGAGGGGACCCAGCGACTGCTCGACCTCTGAAAACATCCCGTCGATCTCGGATTCACTCGTGACATCGGCCTGAAACAGATCGGCTGTGATGCCGACGGCCCGCAGTTGGGCGAGGGCCTCCTCGGCCCGCGGCTTGGAGTTGGCATAGTTGATCGCCACCTTCGCGCCGGCGAGACCGAGGCACTTGGCCGTCGCGAGGCCGAGGCCGGTGGAGGAGCCTGTCACCAGAGCCACGCGGCCGGCGAGCGAAAAGGGGGACTGGGGGGCGTTGGTCATAAAAGTCTTTCTTGGGCGGCCCTTTTCCCCTACCGGATAGAGGGAGCGCAGGCGCTGGTGAGGTGGTGCATGATACCGGCGATGGCGGCCTGGCGCTTGCTCGATCGTGTGGCCACGATTGTGCAATCCGCCAGCGACGCCGTCAGCGTCCGCTGCCGCACGCGTTCAAGCACGCGGGCCAGACGCTCCTCGGAACCCACCAACAGCGTGCCGTGCACGAAGAGCGTGGTGGGATTAAAAATATTGATGACGGCGGCAATGGCGATCGCCAGGTATTCGGTGACGGTGCGGATCTCGTGCTGGAAGTCGCCGGGCCGCTCACAGATGAGTCTGTCGACTGCGTCTATCGAGAGCGGTCGACCCAACTTCTCCGCGATCAGTCGCACGAGCGCCATGTCGGTGGCGAGGGTTTCTAGGCAGCCGCGGTTGCCGCAGCCGCAGCGGATCCCCTCCGGATCGATGGTGATGTGGCCAACTTCACCCGCCATGCCGCTATGGCCGGCGAGCACCTCGCCGCCGCTCATCACGCCGAGGCCAAGGCCGGTGTTAACGTCGAGCATCGCGAAGTCGTGTAGTCCGTGGGCATCGCCATACATCCGTTCGCTGATGCACAGGGCGTCGGTCTCCTGGAGCAGCAGGCATTTTAGGCCAAGCCGCCGCTCGAGGTCGTGGGCGGGATTCCGCTTGTCGAGGAGATGCAGGTTGGGGCAGAAGACGATCTCTTCGAGTCGTTCGTTGACGAGGCCGGGCACGCTGACGCCGATGCCATGCACGCGGCCGGTGACGCTGCTGAGCAGTTCGCGGCACGCTCCTTCGACCGCATCAAGCAGATCGGCATAGGAGGCAGGTGTGGAGAATCGTCGAGTCTGTGCCTCGGAGACCTTGCCGTCGAGGCCGGCGGCGACCACACAGCAGACCTGGGCGTCGACCACCACGCCGAGCACTGCCGCCGACTCGGCCGCCATCCGCACAAGGCGGCCGGGCCGGCCGAGCGACTGCTTGAGTGGATCGACCTCCTCCACGAAGCCACGCTTGAGCAATGCATCGACCGCCTTCGAGACGGTCGGGGCCGTCAGCCCCGACACCCGCGTGAGCATGGCGCGAGAGGAGGGGCCATGCTCCTGGATAGCCTCGAGCAACCGCCGTTCGTTGATCCGACGAAGAAGCGTCGATTCGATCCGGTTTTCTCTGACCATGCTGCTCATTCTTGAATGCCTCGGAAAAAGATCTTAGGAACACTTTGTTGACAGTTTATAAGTGTCGCTTAGAATTTGGCAGTCCCTGGTGTTCAACGGCCCGTCCCGACAGGCATCGCATGTTCGGCGTCAACCTTGGCCTTCTCTCCGACTGGCCGACAAAAACCTGGGCAGCTTTTGTTTGCAGCGTGTTTGCCCTCTGTGCGTTTGAGGCCATCGGCGCCGAGCCGGTTGATTTCTCGCAATCTATTCAGCCGCTGCTGGCCAAGCGGTGTTTTTCCTGTCACGGGCCAGACACGCAGGAGGCAGGTCTGCGTCTCGACCAATTGGAAGCGGCGACTGCCGAACTCGACAGCGGCAGTCGGGCGATTGCGCCGGGAAAGTCTACCGAGAGTGAGATTCTCTCGCGGATCACCGCCACCGATCCCGATACGCAGATGCCGCCCGCGGGGGCACGGCTCACCGCGGCCCAGATCCTGGCGGTCCGCACCTGGATCGATCAGGGCGCAGAGTGGAAGGAACACTGGGCGTTTCGCCCGCTTGAGCGGCCGGCAGTGCCAACCGTGGAGCATACGTCTCACCCTATCGACGCGTTCATCCGCTCTGGTCTGGCCCAGCGCGGAATGCGGGTCCCGCCGGCGGCCGACAAGACAGCGCTCCTTCGTCGCGCCACCTACGACATCACCGGCCTGCCGCCGAGTGAGCAAGAGATGCAGGATTTTCTCGCCGACAATTCGCCCGGGGCCTGGGAGCAGGTGGTCGACCGGCTGCTCGCGAGCCCGCACTACGGCGAACACTGGGCCCGGCACTGGCTCGATCTCGTGCGGTATGCCGACACCAACTCCTTCGAACGCGACGGCAACAAGCCGCACGCGTGGCGGTATCGCGATTACGTCATCCGGTCGCTCAACGACGACAAGCCCTACGACCAGTTTGTGATCGAGCAACTTGCTGGTGACGAACTACCTGAGCCCACCCCTGATGCCCTGATCGCGACCGGCTACTACCGGCTGGGCGTCTGGGACGACGAGCCGGCCGACCGGGAACAGTTTCGCTACGACTGGCTCGACGACATCGTCGCGACGACCGGGCAGGTGTTTCTCGGTCTCACGGTCAACTGCGCTCGCTGCCACGATCACAAGATCGATCCAATTCTGCAGAAAGACTACTACAGCCTGCTGGCCTTCTTTCACAACATCACGCCGATGGGCAGTGGTGGCGACCAGATCGAGCGGCCGCTCTTCAACACTGACGCTGATCGACAGGCCTACGAGAAGAAAGTCGCAGACTTAAAGCGTCGGCAGAACGAGGCCCAGCAGGCAGTCACCGCGATCGAGCAGAAGTTTCGTGCGGCCTGGGAGGCGATGTCTGCCACCCCGACCGTGGGTGGTGACCTTGACGACCTCGAGTTTCGGTTCTATCGCGATTCGTGGACAAAGCTGCCTGTATTCGACGACCTCAAGGCCGAGGACAAGGGTCCCGTGCCGGGCCAGCTCTTCGAGATCGCTGTGGCCCCGTCGCTACGGCCCGACTCATTTGGCTATGTGTTTACCGGGTTTCTTAAAGTCCCCGCTGACGGCAAATATACGTTTACGCTTGATTCCGACGATGGCTCACGGCTGTCGATCGACGGCCGGGCGATCGTGGAGCACGACGGCGTCCACGGCGAGGGCCAACCCCAGGCCAGCGCTGTGCCCCTGAAGGCTGGCCGGCTGCCGATCCGGCTCGACTATTTTCAGGGCCAGCACGGTAAGGGGCTGACCGTCTCCTGGTCAGGGCCCGGGTTTGCGGCCCGGTCACTCTCAGCCCGCCCACATGCCAAGAACACAAATCAGAACACACATCAGAACACACATCAGGACACCATAAATCAGAACAAGGAATTCAAGATCGAGGAAGCGATGAAGACCGACGGTGAGCGGCTCCTCGGCGCCGATGGCAAGCGGGATTACGACGTCAAGCACAAGGCACTTGAGTCGCTGAAAAAAGAAAAGGTAGCGGTGGACGAGGCGCTTGTCGTCACGGAGCGGGGCCCCCAGGCTCCCGAGACGTTTGTCTTCTACCGCGGCAATCCGCATGCCGAAAAGAAGCCGGAAAACAGGGTTGAACCAGCATTTCCTTCGATCCTCAAGGCCGGCCTCCCAGTGATCCCCACGCCAGACGCGAGTGCAAAGACGTCGGGCCGCCGTACAGCGCTTGCAAAGTGGCTCGTGTCGCCCGACAACCCGCTGCCGGCCCGCGTGCTCGCCAACCGGATCTGGCAGTATCACTTCGGTCGGGGCATTGTTCGCAGTGCCAGTAACTTCGGGATGATGGGCGATCCGCCCACGCATCCGGAGCTGCTCGACTGGCTGGCCGCCGAACTCATCGCCAGCCACTGGCGGCTCAAGCCCCTGCACCGACTGATCCTCCTGTCGCAGGCCTATCAGGCGGCGTCTACGGGCAATGCCGACGCGATGCTTGAGGATCCACTCAACGAAAGCTTCTGGCGGTTTGACATGCGGCGGCTCTCGGCCGAGGAGATCCGCGACTCGATCCACGTTGCCAGCGGGGCGTTCAACCCGAAGATGTTTGGGCCTGGCGTCTACCCATCGATCCCGAAGGAGGTGATGGCCGGCCAGTCGCGGCCGGGCGCCGGCTGGGGTAGCTCGCCGGCTGAGGAGCAGGCCCGACGGAGTGTCTACGCCCATCTGAAGCGGTCGCTGATCACGCCGATCCTGGCCGACTTTGATCTGGCCGATACCGACGCCAGTTGCCCGGTGCGGTTTGCGACCACGCAGCCCACGCAGGCGCTCGGGATGATGAACGGCGAGTTTCTGCAGCAGCAGGCCCGCATCTTTGCGGAGCGGGTCCGCCACGAGGCGGGCGGGCCAGACGCCGCCGATCTGCCGGCGCAAGTCCGCCGAGCGCTTGAGATCGCGCTCACGCGGGCCGTCAGCGACGATGAGGTGGCCCAGGGCGTGGCGCTGATTGATAAGCTCGACGATGCCGATGGCGTTAGCCCGGGCCGGGCGCTGGAGCTCTTCTGCCTGCTGGCGCTCAACCTCAACGAATTCACCTATCTCGATTGACCTGCCCAGAATTGACCTGCCCGAAGTTGAAGGAGATTCGCCATGCCATCCAGCCACGATCATGCCGGCCAGTTTTGCCGTCGCACGCGGCGGGAGTTTTTCTGGGAGGCAGGGGCATCGTTTACGGGCCTGGCGCTATCGGGCCTGCTTGAGCAGGCGTTTTTTGCCGGGCAGACGCAGGCCGCCACCGGCGCTGCGTTTGTAAATCCGCTTGCGGCCAAGCCGCCTCACTTTGTTGACCCGCTCACGGGGGCACCGAAAGCCAAGAGCGTGATCTTCCTCTTCATGTATGGCGGCCCCAGCCATGTCGACACGTTCGACTATAAGCCCAAGCTCTATCCGCTCGACGGGCAGACGATCGAGGTCAAGACAAAGGGCCGCGGCGGCGAGAAGAGCCAGGGCCGGGTTGTCGGACCGAAGTGGAAGTTCAAACAGTATGGGCAGTGCGGTAAGTGGGTGAGCGACCTGTTTCCACATGTCGGCCAACACGTCGACGACATCGCATTTATTCACTCGATGACCGCCGATTCGCCGATCCACGGGTCGGCAATGCTGCAGATGAACTCGGGCAAGATCCAGTCGGGCGCGCCCTGTTTGGGCTCGTGGGTCAACTATGCCCTCGGGAGCGTCAACGAAAACCTGCCTGGATTCTGCGTCATGCTCGATCCCACCGGCGGTCCGATCTCGGGCGCGAAGAACTGGTCGAGCGGCTACATGCCAGCGACCTATCAGGGCACGCTCCTGCGGAGTAAGGGGGCCCCGATCTTGGACCTTGCGCCGCCCGACGACATGCCGCTGGAGGCGCAGCGGACTCTCCTCGACGGTCTTCGCGACGCCAACACGGCCCACCTGCTCTCGCGCGGCGATAACAGCGACTTGGCGGCCCGCATTGCCGCCTACGAACTCGCTTGGAAGATGCAGGAGCATGCCCCGGAGGCGGTTGATCTGGCCAGCGAAACTGAGGAGACCAAGCAGCTCTATGGGCTCGACAAGCCGCGAACCGCCGACTTCGGCCGACGCTGCCTGCTGGCACGACGGCTGGTTGAGCGGGGCGTCCGGTTTATTCAGCTTTATTCTGGCGGCGCCCACAACGACGACAACTGGGACGCGCACGGCGACCTCGAAAAAAACCACAACTTCCACGCGGGCAATACCGACCAGCCGGTGGCCGCCCTGCTGACTGACCTCAAGCGGTCGGGCCTGCTCGACTCGACGCTCGTGATTTGGGGGGGCGAATTCGGCCGACAGCCAACCGCGGAATACGCCGCGGGCACGGGCCGCGACCACAATGCCTACGGCTTCACGATGTGGATGGCGGGGGGCGGCATCAAGGGGGGCGTGAGCGTCGGTGAGACTGACGAGCTGGGCTCAGCCGCGATCGCACCTGAGCACGACGGCAAGCCCGGCTTTCATGTGAAGAGCCTGCATGCCACGGTGCTCAATCAACTCGGCCTCGATCCCAACCGGCTCGCCTACTTCTTCGGCGGCCTCGATCAGAAGCTCGTCGGCGTTGAGCATGTCGAGCCGATCCGGGAGGTTCTGGCATAGCGGCCATAGCGGCCGGTCATGCCAGCGGGTGCATCCGTACCACAAGCTCGTCGTAGCCGAGCTGGCGGTCGTAGGCGGTGGTGTGCTCAATGCGATCTCGCTTCGAGACCAGTTCGATGCGGGCGATCCGTGTGCAGACCCGCTCCAGAAGCATTCGCATCACCGTGCGGGAGTGCGCGGCGCCCAGACAGAGATGCCCGCCGAAGCCGAAGGCAACATGGGGATTGGGCCGGCGATCGAGCCGGATCGTATCGGCGGCCTCAAAGACGGTCTCGTCGAGATTGGCCGACGCCCAGCAGAGCGATGCGCGGTCGCCCGCCTGCACGGTGAGGCCATGGACATCGGTCTCAACCGGGCAGACGCGGCCGATGTGTGTCAGCGGCATAAAGACGCGGAAAAACTCCTCACTGGCCAGGACGATCCGGCCCGGCTCGGCCCGCAGGTATTCCAGTGCGTCGGGATGCTCCGCCAAGTAGCCAAGAACGCAGGCGACGCTATGGATCACCGTGTCGCGGCCGCCGGCGAACATCAGGTTTGCAAAGCCGAGCAATTCTGCCCGCTCAAGTGGCCGGCCCCGGAACGACGCCTTCGTGAGCACGCCGTAAAAATCATGGCCAGGGTCTGCCGCTGCACGGTCGAACTGCTCACCGAGATACCGCTCGAGTTCAGCAGCCTTTTCCGCGCCGTTCCCGCCGTGGTGAAAGACATGCACGCCCCAACTGATAAACCGCTCGGCCTCCGCCTCGGGCACGTCGAGCAGCACCGTGAGTGTTCGCGACTGCAGCGGCAGCGCAAACTCGGCGACCGCGTCAATCGTGTCGCGTCCGACTGCCTCGGCGAGCAGCCGATCGGTGATCGCCCCCACGCGGGCGATAAAATCGGGCTGCTTCGCCCGCAGAAAGAAAGGCTCCACGAGCTTGCGGTAGTCGGTGTGGTCGGGTGGGTCGGTCTCGATCGGTAATTGCCGGACGCTCCGCAGGTGTTCCTCCGACGGGATCGGCACGCGGAACGGGGCGTCGGAGCTAAAAGTCTGCCAGTCCTTGGCCGCCTTCCGCACGTCCTCATGCCGGAGAATCAGTGGAATCAGTTCCTTGTCGGTCGGCAGGCCGAGCACGCCAGTGGTGCGGCGCGGTTCGCGAAACGGGTCGGCTAGATCGTTTATGGGTAGATCGCTCATGGGTGATCGCTCATGGGTGGTGTCCTGATGCGGTCCTGATGCGGCGGGCAGGCAGACCGACATAGTACACCACCAACGAAAGCCGCACGACCGACCGTGTCTTGCAGCGCGACTGCACGGGCCTGCATAATTCATTCCATGGTCGGCCGACTCCACCCAGATGCCCTGCCGAGGACGACGCCTCACAGTCGATGGACCAGCCCGGATATGGCATGGCTGCAGGGCGCCGTGCTCTGCGTCTTGGCAGGTGTGCCGATCGTTGGCTGCTGGAAGTCGACACCGGCAGTGTCGCTTGACGCTCGTGGTGAGAGCATCGCGGCGCAGGTAGCCGCAGTGCGGGCGGGTGGCTCGACGCGGATTGCCGCTGCCGTACCGCTGACGGCTGCAGACTGGGAATCACTCCGCGGACTCTCAGGACTCCGCGAACTCGTGCTCGAGCAGGGCCGGGCTGATGACGCGGCCGTGAAGATCATCGCCAGCCTCTCGGGCCTAGAGCGGCTCGTGCTCCGCGACTCTCCCCTGACTGACGTTGGATTTGGTCGGCTTGTAGAGTGTCGTTTGCTCCGCGATCTCAACGTCCCGCAGGCCGCCTGCACGGCCGCGGGCGTGCGACACCTCGCGGCGGTCGAAGGGCTGCAAAGCCTCCGGCTCGGAGCGCCGCTGCTGGCCGGTCCGGAGGTCTGCGAGGCGGTCGTCGGCTTGCCGCACCTGCGGTCGCTGCACCTGATCGACGTGCCGATCGGCGACGACGGCCTGGCGGCGCTCCAGCGTCTACCGGGGCTCTGGAATCTCTATCTCGACGGAGCGGAGGTGTCGGACCAAGCCTGGGTCGAGTATTTTCGGGCATGCCCAACCGTGCATGTGCACATTGATCAGTCTCACTACGACCGCGATCCGCGCCGCCACGAGTGACGCCGCCGTTGTGATCGGCTTCAGGAGTTTTCGCCATGCGTCGCGTCACCATCTGTCGCAGTCTCGCCGCGATCCTGTTTCTATTGAGTGTGGGCGTCGCCAGCGCGCTGGTGCGGGCTGCCGTTGTCGCGCCCGCCCTGGTGCCCGCTGTCGCGGCCTGGATCGATTCGCTCGTGCCAGAACAACGGGAGCGGGCGCTGCGTCCGGTCGACGACCAGCGACGGACCGACTGGCACTTCATTCCCAAGTTCGATCGCAAGGGGCTGTCGCTGCGGGATATGAATCCCGCGCAGCAGCGGCTGGCCATGGAGGTTCTGAAGTCGGCAGTGTCGCAGTCGGGGTATGAGAAGTCGGCCGCGATCATGCAGCTGGATGAGATCCTGCGGATCATCGAGGCGGAGAAGGCGAAAAACGTCCGGGATCCCCAGCGGTATTTCTTCACGATCTTCGGTTTACCTGCGGCCCAGGGAGGCTGGGCCTTGTCAGTGGAGGGGCACCACCTGTCGCTCAACTTCGTCGTCCGCGACGGCCGGATCGTCGACTCGACGCCGCAGTTGATGGGGGCCAACCCGGCAGAGGTGAGGACAACGCTGGCAGGACTGCCCGCCACGGGCACGCGGGTGCTTCGCGACGAGGAGGAAATCGCCTTCGAACTCGTCCGCGCTCTCGACGGTCCGCAGCGGGTCAAGGCCGTGATCGCGACCAAGCCGCCGAAAGAGCTCCGCGCTGCTGGCGAGCCGCAGCCTCCGCACGACGCTGCGGTTGGCATCGGCTTCGCAGAACTCTCGGCCGCCCAGCGGCAGATTCTCCGCCGACTCGTCGATGTCTACTGCGGCTCGATGACGGCCGACGTCGCTGCCGAACGGCTGACGCTGATCAAGGCCGCCGCCAGTGGGCCAGCAGGCAAGGGCTGGGATGCCGTGCGTTTTGCCTGGTCGGGGAGCCTGGAACCGGGCGTGGGGCACGGCTACCAGGTTGAGGGACCGACGTTCGTGATTGAGTTTGTGAACGTACAGCCCGATGCCGAGGGCAATCCCGCCAACCACATCCACTGTGTGTGGCGGGACAAGACCGGCGACTTCGATCCGCCCGCCGGCTGAAGTGAAAAGCAGATGCAGCTAATCCTGTTCGGCACAGCAGTTGCTGCCTTCCTCCCCCTGTGGGATAAGTTTT
>JBAXUW010000124.1:0-9782 GCA_037129495.1 Planctomycetota bacterium
AGAGCGGGTAGCGACACTCACCTGGACACGGACAAGTTAGAAAACTTATCCCACAAGGCGGCAGCAACTGCCGTGCCGAACAGGATTGCTGCACGCTCTATTTCGCTGCGACAGCAACGACCGGTGCCAACGGCTCCTGACCGCCCAACTGCTGCGACCATCGGGCGGTGATCCAGTTGGGGCCGGCCTTGGCAGCCATCTGCACGCCCGCAGCGGCTGGATCGTCGCGGAAGATCTTGGCGAGGAGACCGGTGCTCCGCGTGGCGAGTGTCTTGGGGCCGTCGTCGGGCCGCTCTCCAAACACTGGATCGGGCGGGAGCCGCTGCTCTGCCGCGAGGGCTGCTCCCACATCGGTGCCGAGCCGGGCGTCGATGGTGACGGCCCGGTCGATGGCCTGGGCGGCGTCAGCATCACGGTCGAGCGCGGTGAGCACGATCGCCTGACGGACAAACGTCTCAGCCTGATCGGCGGCAATCGCTGCGGCCCGCCGATAGGCATCAAGCGCTGCCGGGAGTTTTGTGGGGTCTGTCACAGCCGCGCGAAGGTGCCGATCGCCGACAGCCACGAGCCGCGCGGCCCGCAGTTTCGCCAGACCATTACTTGGTCGCACGGCAATGGCGGGAGCCGTGGCCCGAAAAGCAAACTGGGGGGCCGGTGGTGCGGCTATTGGTCGGACGGCTGCTGGTCGGGCGGCGAGTGCTCGCACGCCGACGAAGAGTCTGTTTGTTGACGAAAAACCCATGAAGGGCAGCACGCCCGCAGGCCCATACGTCGGAGCGATCGAGCCGACAAACGGCGTCACTATGATCGGCGAGTAGCCGTAGCCGCCGTAGCCATAGGGATAGCCGATCCCATAACCGCAAGGATAGTAGGTGCGGGGCCAGCCATAGCAGCCTCCCCAGCCGCCGCCCCAATTGCCATAAAACTGCGGACCACATCCAGGACCGCCCCACGCTCTGAGGCCGGGGCCCAAGCCGCCGCCATAAAAACCACCGCCATAAAAACCGGATCGGCAGAAGCTGGCTCCATAAAAACCCGATCGATAGAAGCCGTGATGCCACCGTCCGAACCAGGCCGATGCGGTCTGCGGCTGGCACCAGACCACTGCCGTGACAACGATGAGCACCAAAACCTGAAACCACCTTGATCGCCGCAACATTTTCGAATGCTCCAGAGACAGGAAACTATCGGGTTCAATGACCTTCTCGAATTCTATTCGAATGGTGGCCAGACTGGCGAGTCTTGGGCGCGGCTCAAAAAAACTGTCAGCCGCCGGAGCACGCCGCCCGGTTGAGCCGTACTGTCAGGATGGGTAGTCTGTTGGCCGAGGCACGCATGAATTCGCCGGTAAAACAAGGATTCGAACTGGGCGTTGAACTCGGGCTGAGCCGTTCTGCGGCCGCCCGGCTGACAGCGCTCCGCACACCGGAGCGGATTCAGGATTTTGTTGCCAACCTGCGGTGGAACCATCAGACCGACGGCCCGACGGCGATGTCTGTGGCAGGTGTGTTACAGGTCGAAAAGGCCCACTGCATTGAGGCTGCCTTCGTCGCGGCATGTGCCCTCTGGCTGGGCGGGCAGCCGCCGCTGCTGATCGACCTCGGGGCGGCGAGAGGCGACGTGGATCATGTCATGGCGTTGTTTCGGCGCGGCCGCCATTGGGGGGCCATCTCCAAGAGCAACAGCCCGTTCCTCCGGTATCGCGATCCGATCTACCGCAGTCTGCGGGAACTCACGCTCTCGTTCTTCCCGCAATACATCAAGACCCGCCGCAAGACGCTGCGGACCTACTCTGTGCCTGTTGACCTCCGCCGCCACGATCCCGCGATCTGGGTGACCCACGGAGGCTTCTGCCACGAGATGGTCGACATCCTGACCAGCGCCCGCCACTACGACATCCTGCCTACCGGCAAGGGGCCCAGCCTGAGACCAATCGACGAAATCGAAGCCCGCGCGAACCTGCTGCGGGAGTATGAACCGAAAAAATAAAAATGGGATTGGAGCGGAACCGATGTTCACATCGACGCCTGGCCCAGGAGCGTTCGAAGCGACGTCAGCGCGATCTCGCCGAACTGCCGGGGCGGCACTCGCCACAGCCGCGGGTTTTGTAATTCGACGCTGACGGCGCCGGTGTAGCCGATCTCGCCAAGTCGACGCACAAGCTGGTCTGGGGGCGAGTAGCCCTCGCCCGGCAGGATCCGATCGGCGTCGGTGGCCATCTCACGGGGTACGTCTGCGATGTCAGAAAGCTGAACGTGCGCGAGTGTCTCGGGCGAGAGCAGAGAGAGATCGAGCGGCTTACTCGGCCCCACGGAAAACTGAAACCAGTCGAGACAGATGCCAAGGCTTGGGTGGCCGACATCCTCGACAACAGCCATTGCCGACTGAAGGTTGTTGGGGAAGCTGGCCCGGGCGTCGAATTCGAGCGCCAGTCTCACACCTGCATCCGCTGCCCGGGCGGCCGCCTCTGCAAGGCTCATCGAGAGCCTCGCGAGATCCTCAGGACCCAGCGGGCCAAAGGCATCCCCCGCCACCACGAGCACCGGGATCGCCAGTTCCCGCAGCAGACCGAGCCGATTCTCGAAGTGTTGCCAGTGCTCTCGCCGCGCGTCGCCCTGACTTGTCAGCAGGCCGCCCTGGTAGCTGGCCGCGACGGCGGAGATGCCATGGTTGGCAAACAGGTCGGCCAGCGCCAGCGGGGAGTGAGTCTCGAGGAACGTCTCGGCATGGCCGAGCCAGAGATCGACCGCGTCGCACTGGCCAGCCGCATATTCTTCGAGGATCGTTTCGAGCGACGCCTCAAGCGAACAGACAGTAGCAAGTGCGGGACGCATCAATTGACCCTCGTTGTTGACCGCCGGGCCCAAAGCTAGCTCCGCAGTTGGTCTCGGAGCAGGTCGACGCATTCGTCGATCGGCACCCGTCTCTGCACGAGCGTGTCGCGGTCACGGAGCGTGACGGTGCGGTCGTGGAGCGTCTGGCCGTCGATCGTGAGGCACCAGGGCGTGCCCGCCTCGTCCTGCCGAGCATACCGGCGACCAACGGAGCCCTTCTCGTCATACATGCAGGGCATAGAGGCTTTCAGTTTTCGGTAGAGGTCGATCGCCACCTCGGGCATGCCGTCCTTCTTTACCAGCGGCAGAATCGCCGCCTTCAAGGGTGCCAGCCGCGGATGGAGTTTGAGCACGGTGCGGCTGCGGGGCTTGCCGTCCTCGTCGGGCACATGGTCCTCGTGGTAGGCATCGCAGAGGAAGGCGAGCACGGCCCGGTCAGCCCCTGCTGACGGCTCGATCACGTGCGGCACATAGCGTTCTCGGGTAGCGTCGTCGAAGTAGCTCAGATCCTTGCCGCTGCCGCGGTGCCGCGGCTTACCATCCGCTCCAAGTTCCACGACGAGTTTCCCATCCTGCCGCACGAGCTTCCCCTCCATGTGGCTGCGAAGATCGAAATCGCCCCGGTGCGCGATCCCTTCCAACTCCCCGAACTCGCCCTCGGCCAGGAAGGGAAACGCATACTCGATATCGGCAGTGCCAACCGAGTAGTGAGAGAGTTCATCAGCATCATGCTCCCGAAGCTGGAGCTTGCCCGCGGTGAGGCCGAGGCTCAGATACCAGTTCCAGCGGCGGTCGCGCCAGAAGCGATACCAGGCGGCGGAGTCGGCCGGCTTGCAGAAGAACTCGATTTCCATCTGCTCAAACTCGCGGGAGCGAAACGTGAAGTTTCGCGGCGTGATCTCGTTGCGGAAGCTCTTGCCGATCTGAGCGATACCGAAGGGCACGCTGACCCGCGACGTGTCGACTACGTTCTTGAAGTTCATGAAGATGCCCTGCGCCGTCTCCGGCCGCAGGAAGGCGCGGTCTTCGTCAGTGCTCGCAAGCGCCCCGATGCGCGTCTCGAACATGAGGTTAAACTCTCGCGGGTCGGTGAACGTGCCCGGTTCGGTGGCGTCGGGGCCAAACGCCGTGGCCAGGGCGACCGTGCCGGCCGCGATGCTTGTGGCCAGCGGCTCAAGGCTCCCTTCCCACTGGATCTCGTCGACCTGCTTGGCTCGGAGGCCGAAGAATTTCTGGGCCCTCATCACTGTGTGCGGTACCGCCTCGTCCCCCGATTTATCGGTGACAACAAAGACCTTTTTGCCGCGGTGGCTCGCCCAGCGGCCATGCAGGTGGTCGTAGCGGTAGCGGCGTTTTGATTCACGGCAGTCGACGAGCCAGTCGTGAAAGAGGTCGAAGTGACCGGAGCACTTCCAGACCTGCGGGTGCATGATGATCGTGCAGTCGAGCCCGGTCATCTCGTAGGCCGCGGGTGCGCCGGGCAGCGCCATAAGTTCGTCATGGCCTGAGACCATGTCGTGCCACCAGGCGTCCTTGAGGTTGCGTTTCAGGGCGACTCCCAGCGGGCCGTAGTCCCAGAAGCCGTTCAAGCCACCGTAGATTTCGCTCGACTGAAAAATGAAACCGCGCCGCTTGGCGAGCGACACGATCCGGTCCATCCGCGACTGGTCGTTGTTTTTTTCCATGTCCGTGGGGCCGTGTGAATCTGTGAAGGATGAAGAGAGCCCAGGCTGCCTGGCATCAGGCTGCGAGTGTAGTGAGGCTGCCGCGCCGCGGCCACCTCAGCCGAGATTTGGCGGATCCGCGACGAGCCAGGCGACCGCGTAGCTGCCGCGATCGAGCCGGGGAACCAGTGGGAAACTATCGATCATGGCGGCGGCAGACAGATCGGCCTGCATGCCCAGGGTGATCAGGTTGCTACCGCCGAGCGTTTTGGTAAAGAAGGCGGCGATGGCCTCCGCGGCCGTCAGGCTCACCGTGGAGACAGTGTTGCGGAACAGGTCGCGGGCGGCCATGGCCGCCGCATCGAGCGTGTCACTGCCGGCCCCAGGCAGGTGGGCCGCCGCATCGAGAATGGCACCCGCCGCGAGGAGGTCTTCCTGCGTCACCTCGCCGTCAGTGCCAGCACAGACAAGATGGACGTCTTGGATACCGTGCTGACAACCGAGGTCGCGGGCCCGAGTCGCCACCGCCGCGCGGTTGACGATCGCCCCGATGACCACCTCGGTGGCCGGTAGGCAGGCCTGCAGGGCGGCGGTACCGTTGGTCGTCGTGATCACCAGCGGCCGGCCCGCCACGCGGCTGGGGGTGTATTCCAGCGGCGAGTTGCCGAGATCGAAGCCGTCGATTCGCAGACCACCGCGTTCACCCCCCAGAAGTGGCCGGGGGCCGCCTGTTGGGGCCGTCGCCGCGGCCCGGGCCTCGTCGATCGAGAGCACCGGCCGAACCCGGGTCGCCCCGTGGGCTAGGGCCGTGATGATCGTCGTGGATGCCCTCAGAACGTCGATCACGACTGCGATCCCTCCCGCCACAGCCCCCCGGGGCATACGATGAAAGAGGGAGTGACAGTGCCAATGCATGGTTTTGCAGGAGTAAGAGTGTCGAACGATCAAGCTGAAACAGCGGCAACGATAGACCACCGCGAGGCCATCGTCGACCCTGCCGCTGTCGAGCCGGGAGTCGACAAGAGTGGCAGCCGGGTCAGCGGTATGTTTGCTGAGATTGCCCCCCGGTATGACCTCGTCAACCGGATGCTCTCTGGCGGGATCGACGTCTGGTGGCGGTATGTCACGGTCAAGCGCGCCCCGCCCCCGCGGCCTTCCGGCGCGATCCTGGATGTCTGCACCGGCACGGGCGACCTGGCGCTCGCTTACCGGGCAAAGGCTGGGCCTGGGGTCCGCGTGGTTGCTTCTGACTTCTGTCGGCCGATGCTCGACCGCGGGATCGCGAAGTCGGCAAAGACCGGCGCGGCGATTGAGTGGGTGGAGGCTGATGCGATGGCTCTCCCCTTCCCAAACGCTGCGTTTGACCTGGTCACCGTTGCCTTCGGACTGCGAAACATCGCCGACACCTCGCGTGGGCTGGCGGAGATGGCCCGCGTCTGCAAGCCGGGCGGCCGGCTGGCAATCCTCGAATTCTCATTGCCTTTGAACCCCCTGGTCCGCAATTTCTACCTCTGGTATTTTCGGAATGTACTGCCGTTGATTGGCAACGCAGTCGCCCGTAACGCCTCTGATGCCTACACCTACTTAAACCAGAGCGTGGAAGAGTTTCCGGCGGGTGAGTCGCTCGCCCGCCTCATCCGCGCCGCCGGCTTCGAGCGGGTCGAGATGGTACCACTGTCGTTCGGCATCGCCACGCTCTCCGTCGCCACACGCCCATCCTGAGATTCGTCAGATTTATCATGCAGTCGTCCGCCACCTTGTCGACCGGCCACCTTCCGCTCGTGCTCGGCGTTACCGGCGCCTCGGGCGCGGCCTATGCCGTGCGACTGCTGGAGGTCTTGCTTGAGTCGGGGCGGGATGTCCAGCTCTCGATCAGCCCGTCTGGTCAAGCGGTGATCGCGGAGGAACTGGGCCGGCGGGTTGATCTCGACCGGTTCGAAGTGCAGACGCTTCTGGGCCGGCCCGCACCGGCCGCCGGCCGGCTGACCTACTTTCACTTTAAAAATCTCATGTCGCCGATCGCCAGCGGTTCGTTTCTAACCGGCGGCATGGTGATCTGCCCGTGCAGCGGCAGCACGCTCTCGGCTGTGGCCCATTCGATGGGCGAAAACCTCATCCACCGCGCGGCTGAGGTGCATCTCAAGGAGCGACGGAAACTGGTTGTTGTGCCCCGTGAAACGCCACTCTCGCTGCCGCAACTTAAAAACATGCAGGCGATTCACGAGGCGGGTGCGGTCGTGCTGCCGGCAGCGCCGGGCTTCTACCACGGCGCCGGCTCTGTCGCGGATTTGGTTGATTTTGTAGTCGCGCGAATCTGCGATCAGCTGGGCGTGTCCAACGCGCTGATCCGCCGCTGGGGCGAGGCGACCTGATGGCGAATGGGGCATCTCACCAGCAGGCTTCGCGGCTGTGGACTTACCTGGAGCTTGTGCGGTTTAGCCACACGATCTTCGCGCTGCCGTTCGCGGCGATGGCAGCGTTGATCGCTGCCCGACGGGGCATCGATCCGGGGCTCATGGCCGCGCCGCTGGGCTGGCTGAAGCCCGCTGTCGGCCTCCTTCTTTGCATGGTCACCGCACGGACAGCTGCGATGGCGTTCAATCGGCTCGTCGACCGCACAATTGATGCCGCCAATCCGCGAACGGCGTCCCGCCACCTGCCGCGGGGTGATGTCGGCGTGGCTGAGGTATTGGGGCTGGTCGTCGCGTCTTCCGCCGTCTTCATCGCCGCCACGATGCTTTTCCTACCCAACTGGCTGCCACTTGTGCTTGCCGTGCCGGTGCTCGCCTGGCTGCTGGGCTACAGCTACGCCAAGCGATTCACCGCGCTAGCGCATGTCTGGCTCGGGGCCGCCCTCGGTCTCGCGCCGGTGGCTGCCTGGATCGCCCTGCGGGGTCAGGCGTTCCTGGTCGATCCGGTCGATCTCCTACCAGCTGCGATTCTCGGTCTGGCCGTAACGGTCTGGGTGGCCGGGTTCGACATTATCTATGCCTGTCAAGACGCGGAGTTTGATGCGTCTCAGGGTCTCCAGAGCATTCCCTCGCGGCTGGGTGTTCCCCGGGCGCTTGCGGTCGCCAAGGGGCTGCATGTGGCGACGATAGTCCTGCTGGGCAGCCTGCCGCTGGTTGCGCCCGAGCTGTCTGCCATCTACTGGACCGCTCTGATGGCCATTGCTGCGCTCTTGTGGTGGGAGCATTCGCTCGTCCGCCCCACCGACCTCTCCAGGGTCAATGCTGCTTTCTTCACCGCCAACGCCATCATCGGCGTTGTGCTCCTGGCCGCGATCGCGGCCGATCTGTGGTGGTGAGAGCCACCGGGAGAAGGTGAGCCGTGTATGCTATCTCCTTGAGACAGTCATGCGGTAGCCACTTTCCAGGAGATCATCAGCTATGCCAGCCCCCAACGACCACGCGACCATTGTGCGGATCGATGCCACCGCGGCTGTCAAGAAATGGTCGCTCGGCCTCGGCGCGGTGCTCGTCTTGCTCGGCGGACTGGCACTGGCAGCGCCCTGGGCGGCCGCGACGTTCATCGATTTTATCTGTGGCGGCACGCTGATCGCCGCGGGAGTCGCCCAACTGGCGACGGCTTCAGCGACGTTTTCATGGCGAGGATTTTGGCTGACACTGCTCTGCGGAGCTCTGTCGGTTGTGGCCGGCACCGCCATGCTCGTGATCCCCGTGGAGGGAGTGCATGTGTTGGTCACCTTTCTCGGGCTCGTGATCCTCTTCGAGGCCGCCGCCAAACTCGCCGCCGCCTTCGCAATGCCAGGGGATTTCCCCTGGGGCTGGCTTCTGTTTGACGGCGTTGTAACGACCCTGCTGGGCGGGCTCCTGCTGACGAGCAGTCCGGCTCAGGCCGGTGCACTGCTGGGCATGATTGTGGGGGTCAATCTGCTCACAAGCGGTGTCGCCTTTGCGGCCACCGGCCTCTGGCTGCGGCGGGCGACAGCTGCCGCGGCAATGAAGGCCTAAAATGCCTGTTTTGGCCCCGGTTCTGGCGATGGCTGTTGCGCACCCCCGAGCCGTGCGGTTAGGTCCAAGCCTGTTCAAGATTCTTCCATTCCACGTGAGCCAGACTTTCCCATGATCCGTGCTATTACTCCGTCGCTTGAGCCAATCCGCGAGAAGGTTTTAGCTGGTGAACGTCTCACCGCGGCCGAGGCCGAACTGCTCTGGGATGAGCGGATTGATCTTCACGAACTAGGCGAACTTGCCAACTTTGTCCGCGAGCGAAAGAACGGAAATAGTGGTTGGTACAACATCAACACCCACTTAAACCCCACGAATGTCTGCGTCTACCGCTGCACGTTCTGTGCGTTCCGCGCCGATCTTCGTGAGGCCCGCGGCTATGCAATGAGCGACGAGCAGATCCTGGCCCGGGGCCAGGAGGCGTTTGAGGCGGGTTCCACCGAAATGCATATTGTCGGCGGCTTGCACCATCAAAAGAATTACGACTGGTATCTCAATATCATCCACCTCCTCCACGAACATTATCCCAGCTTGCACCTGAAGGCCTGGACGCCCGTCGAGATCAACTGGTTTGGACACCTCACGAAGCGGTCTACTCGCGATATCTTGCAGGAGCTCAAAGACGCCGGGCTCGGGAGCCTACCGGGAGGCGGCGCGGAGATCTTTCATCCTGAAGTCCGCGACAAGATCTGTGAGCATAAAGCCGATACGGCCGAGTGGTTTAACGTGCACCGCACAGCCCACTCGCTCGGTCTGCGGAGCAATGCCACAATGCTCTACGGTCACATCGAAAACGCCTTCCATCGCACCGACCATCTCCTTCGACTTCGGGAACTGCAAGACGAAACAGGCGGTTTTCAGACATTCATCCCGCTGGCGTTCCATCCAGAAAACACTCGGCTGTCGCACATCCCCAAGCCGACCGCAGCCATGGATTTGAGGACGGTCGCGATCTCTCGGCTCGTCCTCGACAATTTCGACCATGTGAAGGCCTACTGGATCATGCTGGGCATCGGCACCGCGCAGGCGGCGCTGGCCTACGGCGCCGACGATCTCGACGGCACCGTGCGGCATGAACTCATCTACCACGACGCCGGGGCCACAACGCCGGAGGTATTGTCGGTTGAGCACATTCAGCGGCTGATCCGCGAGGCGGGCCGCGATCCGGTTGAACGCGACACGCTCTATCGCCGCGTCGTTCGCGACGGCGCGCGATGGCAGGCGATGCCTGTCACCTAGGCTGGCCGGCCTCCGCCGGCTGGTGCTTTCCGTCGCATCCTTGCGACGCAGTCTTCTGTCTTTCGTGGGATAAG
>JBAXUW010000125.1:0-9754 GCA_037129495.1 Planctomycetota bacterium
CAGACGGTACCTTTCATCTGCCGCCCGTGGGCACCGCAAACCAGTCTGGAACCTGCTTCTTGCTTTGGGGAGACAGTCATGCACACTGCGTGGCGGCCACACTCGATGAGTTGGCGCAGGAACTGGGCATCCGGGGTGCTGTCGCGGTCGCGGGGGCCACGCCTCCAATCCCCGGCGCCTGGTTTCCTCCCTCACGCTGGGGCAGAATCGGGCCAGACGCCAATCGTCAATGGCAGGAGGACGTTTTGGCATGGATCCGCAACCAACGACCAAGGCATGTGATTCTGGCGGCGACTTGGAGCACCTATGTGCCCCGCCACGGTGCCGGAGGCATCGCCAGCATTCACGCTGATGATCAGCCGCGTCTCACCCCGCCCGAGATCATGGGGCGGGGGCTCGACGTGGTCCTTCGCGAGTGCGAGTCGATCAACGCCACGCTGTGGGTACTGCTCGATTTCCCCATGCATTTCGAGTCGCCACAGCAGCGGGCTATCCAGGCCCATCTCCTGCGCCGTGCCGTGGATCTCATCGGGATCAATCGAGCGTCCCATGAACGCCACAACAGCCTGGTGCTCGATGTCGTCGCACAGCTCCCTTCGGACCGGCTCCGCGTTATCGATATGGGAGAGCCATGCTTCGGTGCCGACGGGGTATCGCGGATGGGTACAGACACCGAATGCTGGTATTCCGATTCATCGCACATCACCAAGACTGGGGCTGAGTACGTGCTGGGCAAATTACTCCGCCAGATGCTGATTGAGATCCGTGTCGACTGTCTGCCACCGTGAACCGCAGACACTGCCATTCGCCCAGCGATGTATGGACAGGCAGAGCACCGACCACGCGGGCGTAGCATTCCAAAACTTCCGGCAGATCTCCAGCCAGAAGCCCGGAGAGAATGAGGCAGCTTTTTTTCTCAAGCCCGGCCCCGTCGCCCGCTCCGCGCCGCAGCCGGCTGCAGAGCATGTCTGCCTGCTCCAAGAGCACCGCTGCCACGATGTTGGCAAAGATCAGATCGTAGGGGTGTTCCACGGCGGGAACGTGCGCGGCGACAGAGACACAACGCGTCGCGTCGTTGCGACGGGCGTTTGACCGAATCGTGTCATGCACCCGCAGGTCGATCTCGATCGCATCGACACGCTCCGCCCCAGAGACCGCTGCGGCAATGCCCAGAATGCCCGAGCCGCTCCCAAAGTCGAGAACGTGCCCGATGCTTCCGCCCTCCCGTTGCCAAGCCGCTAAGCTCGCCAGGCAAAGCTGCGTTGTCTCGTGTTCGCCCGTCCCAAATCCCACACCCGGATCGATGAAGACCGTTGTGCTAGCGTCACTCGTCCGTGCGATCCCCTCCTCCCAGGCCGGCCGGATGACACCAAACCCCGGCACGGCAATCGGGCCGAAGCCGCTTTTCCAGTCGTCGCCACTGTCACCAGACATGTCGGGCCGAATGCCAACCACCCGACAGCCACTCGCGCTGGCAAGCCGCGTGGAAAGTGCGCGGGCGGCAGCTTCGCTGACGCACCAGCACGCGACCGTCGCTGCTTTGAGACTGGCCACCCAGTCGCGATCGGCGGGGGCCGCGGCAGCGTCGATCACGACGTCGGACACGACGAGTCCCAGCGCGACGGCATCGGCCACGGTCACAGCCCCCTCGTCGATGCCAACCAGTTCACCCTCACCACTCTCCTGCCAGAGCCAGTCGAAGAAATCGTCGCGGGTGAGCGACTCGCCCTCCGCCAATGTCACAACCGCTGTGACAACGAGGTCGACGATCCAATAGGCGGTCGGAAGCTCATCAGATGGAGTCTTTTGCATGGCCGTGCAGTGTCTGGTGCCGTGGATCAAGCTGCGGCCGACCCCCCACCGCTACCGGCCGCCGCCCGGCGGCAACGGTTCTGGCGGCGGTGGATTACCAAAAAGCGTTTCCAGGCCTCGGCTGAGCTGTGGCCCGATCACCGCCTCGGTGGTGTTTTCGATGATCCGCGCCAGGATCACGTCCATCGACCGCGCGTCAAACTGCGGCCGCTGCACCGTCCCACTCAGCGGGATCGCCAGCGGCGTCCGCAACAGCTGCCCCACCACCGGAGTCGCGCCGACGATGTCGCCGCGAAACGCCACCTCCACCACCATCGCGAGCGTTCCATCAGCGCCGACACTCCCCGCCGAGCGGATCACGAGCTGGCCAGAATCCATCACCAGCCCCTCGTGCCAGAGCCGTCGGTCGGCCAGTCGGACACTCACCGGCTCCGGCCTCACGCGTAGAAGCACCGCCTTATCACCAAACGCAAACCGCGGATCGATCGCCGACTGGAGCTTGACGAGGAGGTTGACCAGCGGCCGCACGCTATCTCCTGGCGTGCTCTCAAGATTCTCGAAGATGATCTGGCCCGAGGCCTCGCCGCCGAAGGGATCGGCCAGCGGCACCCGCGCGCCGGCTCCATCGACGCTCATCCAGCCCTGAGTCTGGGTTGACTGGCCGATCAGCGGCACGAGCCATGTCACCCAGCGATCGCACAGCTGCCGCGTGAGCAGGACGCGATCGAGGCAGCGGCCCGGCGGCACGATCAGTTCACCCGGCAGTGGCAAGAGCCGCAGCCACGGACTCCCGCGGACCCGGCCACCCGAGGCGGCCACGTCGAACGGCCCCAACGCAAGCTGTCCCTCAAAGAGCCGCACGGGCATTTCGCCGGGTGCAAACTGGAAGCCGCCGATGTCGGCGGTATTCCATGCCGCCGAGGTATCGATAGAGACCGACCGCAGCCGATCAGCGACACTACCGCCTGACCGCGCTAGAGCGCTGGGCCTGGGCAGGACAACCTGGGCCATGCGTTCATTTCCCGTGGTTCGGCTCCCGGCCAGCCAATCGCCCGGAAGCTGCAGCTGCTCTCCGGCAACACCAGCCGCCTTGGCTCCTTCAGCCACGGCCGTGCTGAGGGGACCGCGGAACGAAAACGGCCGCGCTCCAGCGCCGGTCAGCCGCATCCGCCCGCCGGTCCATGGCGTGAGCAACCGCGATACCTGCTCCCAGTCGTAGGCCACGCTCCCACCCAGTTCGATCAGCCGCCGCGACGACCAGTCGTCGATCTTGCCAGCCGCGGTAACGGCGAGTGTCGACGATTCAAGCTTCAACTGGTTGACAATCATCTGGTCGGCCCGCTGGCCCGGCGGACAGGTCACCTCCAGCACGACGGCTGTCCGTGGCTCGGTCCAGAGCACGGTCGGTGCGATGGCGACGGTCCGCTTCGCAGCGGGAGCACCCTCGCTACCGCTGCCAGCGGCGGGGGCCGCGGCCGCCAGCGTGAGCTGGCTGCCCGTGGCCTCAATCAGCACGTTCATGCCAATCGGTGTGTCGAGAATTTCGGCTGTGCCCCAAGCCCGGCCGCTCGCCGGCCAGTATTCGGCGATCGCCACCGGCAGAAGCCAGCGTTCCAGCCGCGACACATCCGCCTGCCACTGCACCTTGCCCCGCAGCCTGTCGATCAGACTGCCCGCGGGAACGCGTCCGTCGGCTGAGAGCGGACCACGGCTGGCCAGCACGGCGAGGCCACCGGTCCGCAGCGAAAGGGTGGGGGTCAGGAGTTCGGCTGATGCGATCTCCACCTGTCCGGTGGCTGGATTCCAGGCCCCCGCGGCACTGGCCACGGCGCGAGGTTCATTGATCTGCCGACCAGCAAACTTCACCGTCAGCTTTTCCACCTCGCCACCAGCCCGCGTGATCTGCCAGCTATCTCCCTGCGCAGCCAGCGCAGCCGAAGCCTTCACACCGCCGCCCAGCTCCACGTCGCGGAGAGTTGTCGAGGGCAGCAGTCCTTCCCACCGCGCGTGCCAGCGGCCCAAATCGCCCTCCAGTGAACAGTCCGCTGCGATCGACTGGCTGCCGGGGGCGGCCCGCAGCCAAGGACCAGCAGTCTGTCCGGCAGTCTGGATCGTCTGGCCCACAAGCGGCGGTACGTTCACAAGCGCGCCGCCGGTGAGTGTCACTTCGAGCCGGTCATCAGTCGCCGACACGACTGCATGCCCCTGATCGATCAGCACGGCGGCACCGGCCATGCTGCCGGATCCTTCGGCGCGGATCGCGATCTCGGCATCCCGCCAGGCGGGCCGGCCCGGCCGCGCCAGTTCAAAATTTGAGAGACTCGCAGATATCTGCGCCTGCGTAGCGGCCGTGGCGGCTACCCGCTGGAGATCGATCCGTCCTCGGGCCATGCCGGCCAGCTTCACGCCCTCCAGTTCCAGCACCTCACCCGCTTCCGTCACCAGCTTGTCGAGATCGAGCGTCCACTGCACGGTCGACGACTCCGCAGTCCCACATGCAGAGACTTCGATCGCTGGTGAAGCTATCCGCGCCTCCTCGATTCGAAATCGGTCACCGCGGACCGCACCACGCCGTCCCCGCAGCCAGGCTGTGAAAGGCTCACTCCACCGCAACGGCCGCTCCTGCTGGCGACTGCCGCCGGCGGCCTGACGATCCTCCGCCGAAATGACAACGCTCTGCACAGCAGCCAGCTCCCGGACACCCGCCCGTACCTCGAGCACACGCTCGTTACCATCGGCCCGCGAGACGGCAGAAATCTGCAGCTGTCCGCCAGTGAGCCGAACATCGGGCCGCACGGCGAGACCTCCCGGCATGGCATGGGCCGCAGCAGCCAGATCGATATCAACGGCCACCGAGAAATTTTCTTCCACGAGTGCCTCGGCCCAATTCCACGTGCCACCGGCTGGCATCCTGATCCGGCCAGCAGCCTCGGCTTTGAGTAAGGGAGAGGTAAACTTGAGCGATCGCACGGTGATCCGATCGTTGTCAACCGAGAGATCGATCGGCATCTCGCCCTGCTCGACCGTGACAAGCTCGGCCCGCGTGTCAGCCCGGCGGATCGCCAGTCGTGAGCCTGCCACCACGCCCGCCACCTGCACCGCTCCCGCCCCGGGCCGCACACCCTGCGGCCGCGGCTGCCCACCAGCGTCGCCAGCGTTTTTTTGCGCAGACGGCAGCGAGATATCGAGCCGAATATCGGCGAGTCCATCGAGCACATGCGATAGATCAAAACGGGTGGCTGCCGCGCTCGTCACGCCCAGCGGCAGCCGCGTTGCCGCTACGGCGAGGGTCCGTGGCTGCGTGCTTGATGGGCTTTCGGGGGACGATAACGACCAGCCGCCTTCCCGCGCCAGGATGGCAGTGGCGCCTGCCGCGACGGTCGTGCGATCGAGCCGGCTGGCCTGACCGTTCGGCTGCCCGCTGGCGAATCGATCACCAGCCGTCGCTGCCTGTGCCGCCGGCAGTGCTCCGCCCGGTCCGGCAGAGTCCTGCACCCGGTCCGACGCGATTCGATTGGCCGCCGCGGCGAGATCGCCCAGCGGCCGACCTGGAGAGCGGATCCGTCCGGAGATGGTCCAGCCGGCGACGGTTGCAGCGGGCCGCACGGTGCCGGCCGCCAACAGGTCGGTGATCCGCCAGGCTTCATGGCGCTCCAGATCGACCAACTCAACAGCGGCGTCGACGACCTCCAGTTCAAACGACGCCGGCGCGCTTGGTGCCTGCATGAGAGTGGCCAGCCAGGGGGCGAGCACGTCCTCGATCGTGCTGCCTCCGCGCCGCACCTCCACGAGGGCCTCGCCGCCAATCAGCCGCACCGCACCGAGATCAGCGGGGTTGAGCAGAAGGCTCAGGAGGCCGCGGTCGACCACCACCCGCGGCACCGCTACCAGCGGCCGGCCACTCCGGTCGCGGAGCACGACGTCGCGGTATTCGATGCCGTTCCACCACCGCCAGACGGCCGCGCGGCTGGTCACCCGGCCATCGATGCCGGCAAAGACACCCTCCAGCGGTCGGTCGCGGAGATCGGTGAGCACGATCACCGCTGGCGCAAACCAGACCAGTGTCCCGAGCATGGCAAGGGTGGCGAGCGAGCCACGCGAGAAGACGGCCCATCGCCGTCGCGGCCGCCTCTCATCTCCAAATCGGGATTGTCGCGTCGCCATGGAAGGGGAGTATAGAAGTCGAGACCCCCTCCCGCGAAGGCGAATATTCGCCAGATCTATTCCGATTGCAGCCGCTCAAGCTCGGCCGGCGTATCGATATCTTCAAACGATACAAGCCGGGGGTCGATGGCAGTGAGTTCGGACTCACTCACAATACGCACAGCCAGCGGTGTCTTTTCAGCGACGTGACCGAGGAGTCCGCGGAGATCCCGGCGGCCGGTGGCCAGCCAGGTTTCGATCCGCGGCAGCATGTCAAACCGCAGCACTGACACGAGCACCTGCCGGTGCCCACGCACCAGCGGCACTGTCCAAACCGCTCCCGATTCTCGTGCACAATCCAGGAGGTAGCCAACGACCTCTCGACGCAGAAGGGGCAGATCGCACGACGCCACCACCGCGAAGGCCGGCGCTGGCAGACCGTGGTTGTCGGCGGCCGCGCTGGCCGCCAGCAGGCCATCCCGAAGACCAGCCAGCGGACCAGCGCCAGGCGTGGCATCGCAGACCAGTTCCGCCGCGCCGAGCGGCGGCAGCGACTGCCCAGGCGCTGCGACCACGATGAGTTTGTGCACTTCGGTAACCAACGCCAGCAAGACATGCTCCAGGAATGTGTGGCCCCGAAACATCAGCAGAGCCTTGCCGCCGCCGGTCGCTCTGGCTGCGTGGCCGAGCCGCGTTGAGCCGCCCCCTGCCAGTACGATGCCGACGGCCCGTGCCTGATCGTGTTTCCTCATGCCCAAGCCCTCATGCTCAAGCGCTCACGCCAGAAAGCGAGCAATGCGGTCGAGCCCCTCCTGGAGCTTTTCCTCGGAGGCGGCAAACGACATCCGCACATGTCCCTCAGCGCCAAAGGCGCTGCCTGCCACCAGTGCGACATGCTCCTGCTCGAGGAGCGCCTCGCACCACTGCATGCTGGTCGTGATCCCGTTTTTTCCCCGCGCAAGCGCTGGCTGGATGTCAAAAAATGCGTAAAATGCGCCGCCGATCCGCGGCAGCCGCACTCCCGGTATTGCCAATAGCCGGGTCGTGATCAGATCCCGCCGCCGCTGGAAGGCCTGGCACATCTGCGTCACGCACTCCTGCGGGCCGGTCAGGGCGGCCACTGCGGCATATTGGCTCACGCTGCAGGGGTTGCTCGTTTCCTGACTCTGCAGGTTGCCGATCACCTTGGCCAGCGGCTCCGGACAGATCGTCCAGCCGATTCGCCAGCCGGTCATTGAATAGGTCTTGCTGACGCCAGCTACGACCACCGTCCGAGACTCAAGCCCCGGCCTGAGCGTGGGAAACGAGACTGCCGACTGGCCATCGAAGACAAGCTGGTCGTAGATCTCGTCAGAGACGACGGCCAGATCGGCGTCAATTGCAATATCGGCCAGGCTCCGCAGTTCGTCGGCCGTATAGACCACACCCGTGGGGTTACTGGGCGTGCAGAGCAGGAGCATCCGGGTGGCGGGCGTGATCGCAGCCCGCAGAGCTTCCGGCCGCAGCTTGAAGTCGTCTTCGATCCGTGTCGAAAGCAGCACGGGCTTGGCACCCGTGAGCTTGATCAGTTCCGCATAGCTCACCCAGTAGGGCGTCGGCACGATCACCTCGTCGCCCTCATTTAAGACCGCCGTAAAGACGTTGTGGAGCGCGTGCTTGGCGCCGTTGGAAACGACCACTTGGGCCGGCGTGACGGAGAGGCCCGAGCGGCGGGAGTAGTCAGCGGCCACGGCCTTACGGAGGTCGGGAATGCCGGCTGCGGGGGTGTATTTTGTCTTGCCCGCCCGGATCGCCACCTCGGCGGCCTGGCAGATATGGAGCGGCGTCGGGAAATCGGGCTCACCAACCGAAAGATCGACCACTTTGACGCCGCCGGCGGCCAGCGCCGACGCCCGGGCTGCCATAGCGAGGGTCGCGGAGGGCTCCAGCGCTCGCATGCGCTGTGCCAATTGTAGACTGCGGGAAGACTCCGGGGCATTCATGCGGGCTGCTCCATGCTACTCATGCTACTCACGTCGGCTCACGTCGGCTCACATCGGCTCTTCTTGAATGCTTGACGCATCGGAGCGGGGCAAGAATGATACCACCCACAACCAGTCCCCTCCAGCACGACATCCCGAACCACAGCAGGAATTTATCGATGGCAGCTCCTCCGGCAGGCAATCGCATCGGTCTGTGGCTCATCGGCGTTAAGGGGGGCGTGGCCACTACCGCCATCACCGGTCTGGCCAACCTTGCCCGCGGCGCGATCGCGCCGGTGGGGATGGTGACGGCGCTCGACCCCTTCACACGACTCGATCTCGTCGGCTTCGACGAGATCGTCGTCGGTGGCCACGACATCCGGCCCGGCCGACTGGCCGACGAGGCCCGCCGCATGTGGACCGAGAGCCGGGCGATCACGCCCGACTTGCTGGATGGTGCGGCCGACTTCTTTGCGGCGACAGAGGCCCGCCTGCGGCCGGGCACAGTCGTGGCCGCGGGAGACAAGATTCTTGAACTTGCCGACGCCTCAATCGTGGCCCGTGTGGAGACGCCCAGGCAGGCGATCGAGCGGGTCCGGGCTGACATTGAGGCCTTCGCCGCAGCCGAGCACCTCCGACACGTGGTCGTGGTCAACGTTGCCTCTACCGAGCCGCCTGCCGCACGGCCAATCCCTCGCGACTATGCCGATATCGAACCGCTGCTCGACGATCCGCAGGCCTGCCCCCTGCCGGGCAGCAGCCTCTATGCGGTGGCGGCCTTCCACGCGGGCGCCTCCTACATCAATTTCACCCCCTCGACAGGTGCCACGCCGGAGGCTCTCCAAAAACTGGCCCAAGAACGCCGGATCGCCCACGCCGGCTGCGACGGCAAGACCGGAGAGACACTGCTCAAGAGCGTCTTAGCGCCAATGTTTGCGGCGCGGCATCTGGAGGTGATGAGCTGGGTCGGCCACAACATTTTCGGAAACATGGATGGCAAGGTGCTCGACGACCCCCGAAACAAACAGACCAAAGTGCAGAGCAAAGATCACCTGCTCGCCGCCATCCTCGGTTACCCGCCGCAGACGCATGTATCGATCGAATACATCCGCAGCCTCGGCGACTGGAAGACAGCTTGGGACCACGTGCACTTCCGGGGCTTCCTCGGCACACCGATGACGTTGCAATTTACGTGGCAGGGCTGCGACTCGATCCTCGCCGCGCCGCTGGTTCTCGATCTGGTGCGACTGGTGGAAAGGGCCCACCGCGCGGGCGAATATGGCGCGATTCCTTGGCTGTCCTGTTTCTTTAAGAGCCCACTCGGTGTTGACGAGCAAGACTTCTCCAAGCAATTCAGCATGCTCACGGCATGGACCGTACAGCATGCTCGCGCACCGGACTGAGTGGCCTCGCGACGAAACCATTTCGAAAAAAATAAAATATTTTTTGAAATGTCTCTTGACAGTTTTCGCGGCTATCCTTCACAACACTCTCTGCAGAGCGGCGTTGCGTTGTTATCGATCGCTTCCAAGCGACTTGTGACACGCAACGATGCAAAGCAAAACGTCGGCTGTTCCCTCCTGAAGAGCACCCGGGGGACCAGTCGTGTAAAAGTGCGGGTGCTCGTCGCAAGGAGCCATCACCATGGCGAAGAAGAAGAAGAAGGCTGCCAAGAAGGTCGCCAAGAAGAAGAGCAAGGGCCACGGCTGACCAGGTGGTTGATTGAGTTCCTTCGGGGGCTTTTTCAACCGGGCGAAACGGAGTTTCGCCAACCACAGCGAGTCCTTTTCCGCGTTCAGACGAGAAAGGCCGGCCCGGGCCCTTGGGCGCCCGGGCCG
>JBAXUW010000126.1:0-9716 GCA_037129495.1 Planctomycetota bacterium
GCGACCACAGCTAGAGAAGATCTGCGACCACAGCTCGAGACGAAATCCATCATGTCCATCGCCTACGCTGATCCAAATACATCGCCCACGGCCCGAGGGAACGCGCGGTCAGAGGATTATCTCTGGACGCTCAACTTCGGCCCGCAGCACCCGGCAACGCATACCACGCTGCGGCTCGTGCTCAAGCTCGACGGTGAACGAGTGGTCGACGCGATGCCCGAAATGGGCTACCTGCACTCCGGCTTTGAAAAGATCGGCGAGCACCTCACGTTTAATCAATACGTGACAGTCACAGACCGGATGAACTACATCTCGCCGCTGGCCAATAATGTCGCCTGGCATCATGCGGTCGAAAAACTGATGGGCATCGAGCTCACTCCTCGTTGCCGGTCGATCCGCACGATCATCGCGGAACTGGCGCGGATCGGTGATCACCTGCTCTCCAACGGCGCCGTCGGGCTCGACACCGGCGCCTTTACCTTCTTCCTCTACGCCTTCTATCAAAAGGAGGTGCTCTATGACATCTTTGAGACGCTCTGCGGAGCCCGGTTTACCAACAGCTGGACGCGGGTCGGCGGCGTCTCGCATGATTTCACGCCACTGGTGATCGAGAAGATTCGTGGGTTTTTAAAGACCTTCCCCAAGACGCTTGAAGACATGGAGCGTCTGCTGACCCGCAACCGAATCTTCGTTGACCGCACGAAGGGCGTGGGTGTGCTCTCCAAGGAGGATGCGATCAACGGCGGTGCCAGCGGGCCAGTGGCCCGCGCGAGCGGCGTGACCCGCGACCTCCGCAAAGATGATCCCTACCTCGCCTACGAGGATTTCGACTTCCAAATCTGCTGCGCCTCCGCCGGCGACTGCTACGCCCGCTACCTCGTGCGGATGGCCGAGATGCGGGAGAGTCTGAAGATCGTGGCCCAGGCGATCGAGAATATTCCCGCCGGCCCGGTCAACGTGGGGATCGACCAGCGGACGGCCCTGCCCACGAAGCAGCAGGTCTATTCCACGATCGAGGGCACGATTTCCCACTTCGAACTGTCGATGAGCAATCGCGGCTTTGAGGTGCCCCGCGGCGAGTCGTATGCAGCCACTGAGGCGCCCAACGGCGAACTCGGCTTCTACCTCGTGGGAGACGGAGGCGAGAGTGCCTATCGCGCCCGCTGCCGGCCGCCGTCGCTCCTTCACTTCGCGCTCTTTCCCCAGTTGATCCGCGGTCACACGCTCTCCGACGTCGTGGCCGTGCTCGGCAGCTTAAACATTATCGCCGCGGAACTCGACAGATAGCCATGATCGCACAACCCCGCATTCTTACCGCCGAGATGATCGCCCAGATCGAGGCGCTCGCGCCCCGTTATCCCAACCGTCGCGCGCTGACGCTCCCCGCGATCCACCTCGTCAACAGTGAACTGCGGTATGTGCCTTTCCAGGCGGTTGCGGAGATCGCGGAAGTGCTGGGGCTGGCCCCAGCCGAGGTGCAAGACACCCTCAGCTTCTATCAGTTCTTCTATCAGGAGAAGCCGCACGGACGCGTGCGGGCCTTCGTCTGCCGATCGATCTCGTGCGCGCTCCGCGGCGGTGATCAACTGCTTGAGCAGCTCTGCGAGGCCAACGGGATCGAGCCCTACGGCACCACAGCCGATGGCGAGCTCACGATCGAACCAGCCGAGTGCCTCGGGGCCTGCGACTTCGCTCCCTGCATTCTTGCCAATGACGACCTGCTCAGAAACATGACTCCCGAAATCGCCGCGGCGGCGCTGAAGCAACCGCGTAGAAAGGCAACCTGATCATGCAGACCTGCCAGCCGGTTCTCTTGGAAGCCGTCGGTGTGCCTGACGGCCAGACGATAGCGAGTTACAAAAGCCGTGGCGGCTACGCGCCGCTTGAAAACACTTTGGCCCACAAGCAACCGGTCGACGTTGTCGAGATGGTCAAGGCGTCGGGGCTCCGCGGTCGCGGTGGCGCTGGCTTCTCCACCGGTCTCAAGTGGACGTTTCTACCCAAGGACCATCCGGGGCCCATCTATCTCTGCATCAATGCCGACGAGAGCGAGCCGGGGACGTTTAACAACCGGATTCTGATGGAGGACGACCCGCACCAGGTGATCGAGGGGATCATCCTCTCGGCCTACGCCACGCGGTCGACGACAGCTTATATCTATCTTCGCTACGAATACCCGCAGTCGTGGCACCGCCTGCAGGCCGCGATCGACGAGGCCTATGCGGCCGGCTATCTCGGCAAAAACATCCGGGGCAGTGGCTTCTCGCTCGATGTCTATCTGCACCGCGGTGCGGCGGCCTACATTTGCGGCGAGGAAACTGGCTTGATCGAGAGTCTGGAGGGGAAGCGGGCCTGGCCGCGGATCAAGCCACCGTTCCCGGCGATTGAAGGGCTCTTTCATAAGCCGACAGTCGTGAACAACATCGAGACGATGGCCTGCGTGGCTCAGATCGCCCGCCGCGGCGTTGATTGGTTTCGCTCGATCGGTGTGCCGGCCGACCCAAACAACCCCCGTGATCCTGGCAGCTACGGCCCGAAGCTCTACTGCCTCTCTGGCCATGTCGAACGGCCGGGCTGCTACGAACTGCCGCTGGGCGTCACGGCCCGCCAACTCATCGATGAGTGCGGCGGTGGCGTCTGGAAGGGCCGCCGCGCCAAGGCTGTCATTCCCGGCGGCATCTCCATGGGCCTCATGACTGAGTCCGAACTCGACACGCCTCTCGACTTCGCCGGCCCCGGGAAGGTCGGCTGCCTCGGCCTGGGCACAGCAGCCGTCGTCGTCATCGACGAGACGGTGAGCATTGTCGACTTCCTGCATAACTCCTGCCGATTCTTCGCCCACGAGTCGTGCGGTCAATGCACTCCCTGCCGCGAGGGCACGAGTTGGTCGCTGCGGATGCTCGAGCGGATCAAGGCTGGCAAGGGTCGCCTCCGCGATCTCGACCTGCTGGCGGAGATCGGCAACACGATGGGCATGATGCCCGGCTCGACAATCTGCGGCCTCGCCGACGGCGCGGCGTGGCCGATCAAGAACGCGATCAAGAAGTTTCGCGGCGAGTTCGAGGACTACATCAAACAGACGAATCCGCACGGCTGGATGGTGACCGACCCGGTTCCTGCCCTGCAGATCGTGGGATCCCACTAAACCCGCCCCAGACAGTTTTAGCCAGACAGTGTTAGCCGAACCGCATCAGGAAGCGTCATGCCCGTAGTCATTGTTGACGGAAAAGAAATCGAGATCGGCGCCGACGAGCGGCTCAACTGCATCGAAGCCGCCCGCCTCGCAGGCGCCGAGATCCCGCACTACTGCTGGCATCCCGGCCTGTCAGTCGTAGCCAGTTGCCGGATGTGCCTGATCGAGACCGGCACCCGCGACGCTGCGACTGGCAAAATTTCGATGATGCCGAAGCTTGTGCCAGGCTGCCAGACGCCGGTCAAGGACGGCACCGTCATCGTCACCGAGAGCCTGCTCGTAAAAGAGAGCCGCGCTCGCGTTGAGGAGTCGCTGCTGATCGATCATCCGATCGACTGCCCGATCTGTGACAAAGCGGGGGAATGCCTGCTGCAGGACTACCACTTCCAGCACGGTCAGGCCGAACGCCGGGCCGACCTTCACGCGTTCACAAGCCGGCGCCGCGATGTCGGGCCGACCGTCACGCTCTTTGTCGACCGCTGCATCATGTGCACGCGGTGCGTGCGGTTTACCCGCGAGGTGTCGGGCACGAGCGAATTGATGGTGACCAGTCGCGGCGCACAGGAAGAGATCGACGTCTTTCCAGGGCACCCGCTCGACAACAAGCTCTCCGGAAACGTCGTCGACCTCTGCCCTGTGGGCGCTCTCGGCGACAAAGACTTCCTCTACCAGCAGCGGGTCTGGTTTATGAAGCGGGAGGCCAACGTCTGCGGTGGCTGCTCTGCCGGTTGCTCAATCCACACCGAGCACAATCAAGACACCGTCTACCGGCTCAAACCCCGCGAGAATCCGCATGTGAACAAGTGGTGGATCTGCGATGACGGCCGGTATGGCTGGCATCATGTCCACGACGCCGCGCGAATCATCGGAGCGAGCCGCCGTGACGACAGCCCACGGTCGCCAGCGGAAACTATCGAATGGACGCAGGTTGTCACGCGTCTCCGCGCTGATCTCAAGGCAGCCGGCCGACTGGCTGTGGCCGTCTCGCCGCTGCTGACCGTCGAGGAGGCTTGGATGCTCTGTGCGGTTGCCCGGTCGATCGATCCGCAGGCCTTCCTCGCGGTTGGCCACGTTCCCCGTGTCGGTGACGACGAGACCTTCCCCGGCGGCTTCACGATCCGTGCGGAAAAGTGCCCCAACCGGCTGGGAGTGGCGGGTGTTGTTGCCGTCTTCGATCCGGCGGTTCACTCGTGGCACGATCTGGTCGAACATGTGAGGGCCGGCCATGCCGACGCCGCCTGGATCACCGGGGCGTATCCCGCCGCCTGGATCGACACCGCCACGGCCGACGCCTTTGCCAATCTGAAATGTCTGGTGGTGCAGGATCTCTTTGAATCACCGCTGACAAACTTGAGTGCCTCGGTTGCCACCTGGCGACTGCCCGCCGCGGGCTTCGCCGAGCGGGCCGGCACATGGGTAAACGTCGCCCACCGGGCCCAGACCTTTGAACAGGCGGTGCGGCCGCCGGCTGGCGTCTGGCCCGAGGGGCGCCTGTATTGGAATATGCTCGGCCGTCGCGGGCTCTACGATCCGACGGCTGTGCGGCGGCAGATCGCTGAATCCTCGGCGGCGTTTGCGGCGCTTGCGGGCGAGATCCCCGCCACTGGCGTTGATCTCCGGATCCACCAACTCGCCGGAACGACGCCATGAGGTCCTTCATGACATCCATGACATCCATGACATACTTTCTGCCTGCTCCCACCACCATTGCAGCGCTTGTCAAAATCGGCCTCCTGATCGGCGGCCTGATGACCGCGGCCGCCTATCTCGTGCTTGTCGAGCGGTGGATGGCTGCCTGGGTGCAAGACCGCAAGGGCCCCAACCGGGTCGGCATTCCGTTGACAAAGATCAGCCTGTTCGGGCTCGGCCAGCCGCTGGCCGACGGTCTCAAAATCATCATGAAAGAGGACTTCACGCCGCGGCACGTCGACAAAGTGCTCTACACCGCTGCACCCGTGATGATCCTCGCAGCCTCGCTGGCGATCTTCGCCGCGATCCCGTTTGGCAGCGTGCTGCCACCGCTCAATATTCCCGGCCTGCCCGATCCCGTCCCCTTTCTGGTGGCACCGGGCCTTGATGTGGGCGTCCTCTGGGTTTTTGCGCTCTCAAGCATTGCGGTCTACGGCGTGCTCCTCGGCGGCTGGGCCAGCAATAATAAATACGGTTTTCTCGGTGGGCTACGCAGCAGTGCCCAACTCTTGGCCTACGAGATCCCGCTCGGCCTCGGGCTGCTCGGCGTTGTGCTCGCGGCGGGGTCGCTCAAGCTTGACGCGATTCAAAACGCCCAAGCGGAGACCGGCATCTGGTACGCGTTTGCTCAGCCGCTCGGCTTCCTCGTTTTTCTGGTCGCCAGCTTCGCCGAGGCGGCGCGGCTGCCGTTTGATCTGCCCGAGGCCGAACAGGAACTCGTGGGCGGCTATCACACCGAGTATTCGGGCATCAAATTGCTGCTGTTTCTGGTGGCCGAGTTTCTGCACATGGTCACCGCGGCCTTCCTGATCGTGATCATGTTCCTCGGCGGCTGGCACCTCTGGGGAGTCACCGGCTCGGGCCAGGAGGTCACTTGGCTCGGTGCCTTTCTTCGCTTCGGCGTGCTCTCCACAAAGATCTTCGGCGTCATCCTCTTTTTTATGCTCGTCCGCTGGAGCTGGCCGCGGTTTCGGTTTGACCAGTTGATGAATCTCGCTTGGAAGGTGATGCTGCCGCTGGGCATCGCCAACCTTGTGACTGTCGCGACGATTGAGGAGTTTCGGCCGCAACTGGTAACAAGCCTCGGCGCAGGGCCGGCCCAGATCGTCGCGCTCGTCGCTCCGTGGACTGTGTTTTTTCTGGGCTGGATCGCCGCCGGCCTGCTCACGCCCTCCGGCACCGATAACCGGCCGATCCTGACGCCCGGCCCGCTTGATGCTGAACATGAACTGGTGGAGGTTTGAGATGAAGCCGACCGACCCTGCAGTTACCTGGATCGAAGACAAGCCGCTGGGCCTTGCCGAGCGGCTTTATATTCCGCTGTTTGTGCAGGGCCTGACCACGACAGCCCGCCATCTGGTGAGCCCGAAGGTGACCGTGAGCTTTCCCGAACAGCGGCCGACGGTAGGCAATCCGCTCATCTACCGCGGCGTGCACCGGCTCAACCGTGATCCCGAGGGCCGCGTAAAGTGCGTGGCCTGCTTCCTCTGCGCCACCGCCTGCCCCGCTCACTGCATTGACATCGTGGCGACTAACAGCCCCTGGCCCGACCGCGAGAAATACCCTGAGAGTTTTTCAATCGACGAGCTCCGGTGTATCTTCTGCGGCATGTGCGAGGAAGCCTGTCCGGTTGATGCCATCGAACTGACGAGCCTGCTCGATCTGACGGGAAAGAGCCGTGAGGAGATGATCTTCGACAAAGAGAAATTGCTGAGCGTCTACGACATGACCAAGGACGCCGAGCCGATGAAGTCGGCGAGTCTGGGGGGTACGTTGTGAATCCTCTCCCCGGCGATCTCGTTGTTTCCGGCTCGCTCTTTTCTTCTGGACCACTGTTGGCCGGCGCGATCATTGCCACCATAGCGAGCCTCTGGTTGCTCTTACCAAAAGGCGCCGACAACCGCTCTGCCCGCTGGCTCGGCATCCTCCTGGGAATTGCGGCACTGGCTGCCTTTATTGCGGCCGGCCGGCGGCTCGGTGGCCTTGGCGAAGAGGCGGCGTTTCTGATTGTGTCGCTTGTGGCCGTGATCTCCGCGGCCGCCACAATCGTGTCGCGATCACCGGTCTACGCGGCGATCTGGTTTGCCCTGTCGCTGGCCGGCGTGGCGGGCGTGCTGCTCGTGCTGGGGGCACAGTTTCTGGGGGTGGCCACGATCGTGGTCTACGCCGGCGCCATTCTTGTGATGTTTCTCTTTGTCCTCATGCTCGCGCAGCCGGCGGGGCTTGCCTCCTACGACCGCGTGTCGAACGAGCCATTTCTGTCGGCCCTCGCCGGCGCCGTTCTCCTGGGAGTGCTGTCGCTCTCCATTGGCAGACTTTCGGCGTCGCCGGCCGCCTGCTGCAGTGTGCCGTCGCGGCCTGAAACGGCCGACGCTGCGTTCACGCGGCCTGCCACGGCCGACGCTACGCCAACGCGGCCTGCGGCAGCGGTCGCCGTCGATCCGCTTGCGGCCAATCATGTGGCCCGCCTCGGCGGTGAGCTGTTCGGCCGCCATCTGGTGGCTGTGGAAGCGGCGGGCGTGCTGCTCTTGGTAGCGCTGGTCGGTGCAATCGCCGTTGTCTCCCGTGGCGAGGCTGCCCACACCACCCCAGCAGAAGCAGGCCGCTTTACCAGCCGGTAACTCCCTCATGGACACAAGTGCGTCGTTATCACTCCTGCAAAATGCTCTCACCGTGGGCGCCATTCTCTTCAGCCTCGGGCTGGTGGGGATCCTGACGCGGCGCAACCTGATCGTGATGTTTTTGTCGGCTGAGATGATGCTGCAGGGAATCTCAGTGAGCCTCGTGGCCTGGAGCCGCTACCACGGCGATTGGGGTGGTCACGTGCTGGTGATTTTTGTGCTCACCGTCGCAGCCTGCGAGGCCGCCGTCTGCTTGGTATTTGTGCTCCAGGCTTTCTCCCGCACCGGCCGCCTCGATGCGGCCGCGTGGCAGTCGCTCCGCGAATCCACGGTCGGCCGCACGGTCGACCATGAACTCCCCTCGATCGACACCGTGCCGCTCCGCTTCCCCAAGCTTGCTCCTGCCGGCATCCGTCCGCCGGCCGATGAAAACGAACCGCTCCAACGTGAGCATGTCTGAGCCGCGGGGCTCGACCGCGTTTTTGTTGATCCTCCCGCCTCGTCATCCATCCAACATCCATTCGCCGCCCGCTGTGCCATGCAAGAATTCTCCCCCTCAACGCTGCTGGTCGCCGTGCCGCTGCTGCCCCTGGCAGGCGCGATTCTCACCATTCTGCTGGGACGCTCGCTCGGATCCCGGGCGCACCTGCCGGCCATTGTTGGCATCGCCGGCTCGGCGATCGTCGCTGTTGCGCTGTTGGTGACGACTGCCCGTGACGTCAGCCCTCTCCAGGGAGTCCATGCCGAGGCGGTGCGGCCCGTCGAAATGATCACCACGCTCTGGCAGTGGGCGTCGTTTGATCGCGCCTACACGCCCCCCGCCGGCAGCCCTGCCACCGATCCGCTGCTCACGCCGCAGGACCTCACCGCGGGGCAGGACGTCCGGGACTTCTCGATCCCGGTGGCGTTGAGGCTCGACCCGCTGACCGCCACAATGCTCACCATCATCACCTGCATCGCACTGCTCGTCGCCATCTATTCGACCGGCTACATGCACGATGATCCTGGCTCCCCACGATTTTTTGCCCTCGTGGCAATGTTTGTCTTCTCGATGTCGATGCTGGTGGCCGCGAGTAACTTTCTGCTGGTCTATGTCTTCTGGGAGGCGGTGGGTGCCTGCAGCTATCTGCTGATCGGTTTCTGGTTCACAAAACCAGAGGCAGCCCGGGCCGCCAAGAAGGCCTTTCTTGTCAACCGGATCGGTGACTTTGGCCTCGCCATCGCGATCTTCCTGCTCTGGATGAACTATGGCACGCTCAACTTTCACGACACGATCTCAATCGATGGCGTGATCATGCCGGGCATCTTCGGACAGACCAGGCTCGCCGACGCGGCCGGCTATGCCGGAGGCACCGTGGGCACCGCGATCTGCCTCCTTCTGCTGCTGGCCGCCTGCGGCAAGAGTGCCCAACTTCCATTGCACGTCTGGCTGCCTGACGCCATGGAGGGCCCCACCCCTGCCAGTGCCTTAATCCATGCGGCGACGATGGTAACAGCGGGCATTTACCTGATCACGCGGTCAGCGCCGCTGTTTGCCGCCTGCCCCGGCGCCCTCACGATGGTATCGATTGTCGGCGCTACGACGGCCCTCTTGGCCGCGCTCATTGGCACGGTGCAAAACGATCTCAAGCGGGTGCTCGCCTATTCCACGATCAGCCAGCTCGGCTACATGTTCGCAAGCCTCGGCACCGGCACGCTGCTCGGCTTCACTGCCGCCATCTTCCACCTCCTCACGCATGCCTGCTTCAAGGCGCTGCTCTTCCTGGGCGCTGGCTCGGTGATGCATGCCATGGGGGGCGTCATCGACATGCGGCGGTTTGGTGGCCTGCGACGGGTGATGCCTGTCACGGCGGCCACGTTCTTTATCGGGGCCGCGGCACTCGCCGGCGTGGCCCCCTTCGCCGGCTTCTTTAGCAAGGACGAGATCCTGGCCGCGCTTCATGCCAAGGCCTGGCCCACGGCCGCTGGCGACCACCATGCAGCTGTAGCCGGGCCGTTCCAAACGGCTGGTTTCAACGACGCCTCCTCGACCTGGGACCACACCACCGCGCCTGTTTCCGTTGGTCTTGATGCGATTGACCGCCCAGAAACCTGGCAGATCCTCTTCTGGATGTCGCTGATCACGGCCGGCCTCACCGCCTTCTACACGTTCCGCGCGGTGTTCATGACATTCACCGGGCCGACGCGGGTGCCGGAGGGCGCGCATGGGCATG
>JBAXUW010000127.1:0-9713 GCA_037129495.1 Planctomycetota bacterium
GTCGTGGTGGCTACGGCGGCGGCGGCGGCGGTGGCCGTGGTGGCTACGGTGGCGGCGGCGATCGCTACTAACCCAGTTCTTTTGCTGGGCCAAACGCTCTAACTCAGCAAGAGTGAATTCTGAAACATGCGTCACGGGAGCTGGTGTCTGACAAGATCCGGCTCCCGTGACCTTTAAAATTCTGAGAATTGTTCGCTCACACGTAAAACTAAAAAGTATTGAAGGAAGCTGATGAGTCCCCCCCCAGCCAGAGGCAAATTCGCGAAGACGGCCCGCAAGAAGGCCAAACCCCGCTTGAAGGTCAAGCGCCGCGACCCGATCTTCATTGACGGTGCTCGTCCGCGTCCGATGTTCGTTGACTACAAAGATCTCGAATTGCTCGGCAAACTCGTCAATCGTCAGGCCAAGATACTGGGCCGCCGCAAGAGTGGCTGCACTGCCGCCAGCCAGCATGCTGTCACGCGGGCGATCAAGCAGGCGCGGTTTATGGCTCTGCTGCCCTTCGTGGGTGAGTGATCGATCGGTCGGCACACACCGGCCGCAACAGCATCAACAGGTGACCGGGCGTGAAACGCGAAGCCTCCGGTGAACGCGTTGCTTCCCTGAAGACACGGCGTCGCGTTGAATTCCGCGACACCGATGCGGCTGGGATTGTTCACTTCTCGGCGTTCTTCTTCTGGATGGAGTCTGCCGAGCACGAACTGCTGCGGGCGATCGGTGTCGAGGTCTTCCAGCGGCAACCGGATGGCAGCGAGCAGAGTTGGCCGCGGGTTTCGGTGTCGTGTGACTATTCCTTGGCCGCGAAGTTTGGCGATGAACTCGACATCGCCGTCTATGTTCACGCGATCGGCCGGTCGAGCGTAACCTATGAGTTTGTCTTTGAGCAGGCGGGCCGACTGGTGGCAGAGGGCCGCGTCGTGACCGTGCGGTGCGGGCTACAGCCGGACGGTAGCCTTCAGTCAGTCGCGATTCCACCCGACATCGTCGCCCGCCTCACGCACACCGGCTGACAGGCCCACCATGCTCGAGGTCGACCGCATCTCGAAGTCGTTTCTGGCGGCCGCCGGCGAGATCCGCGTGCTCGATGGCGTATCGTTTACGCTCGGCCCGGGCCAGCGACTGGCGATCATGGGGCCAAGCGGCTCGGGCAAGAGTACGCTGCTCTCCATTCTCGGGGGTCTTGAGGAGCCGACCGGTGGCAGCCTGCAACTCGACGGTGCCGATCCCTGGGCGATGACTGCCACCGCGCGGGCGGTGTTTCGCAATCGCCGCATTGGCTTTGTCTTTCAGGAGCATCACCTGCTGGCCGGCTGCACTGCGGTCGATAATGTCGTGTTGCCCGCCATTGCCGGCGGCCGCGTGAGCCGCGATATCGAAGTGCGGGCCCGACGCCTGCTGAAGCGCGTAGGCCTCGGCGATCGGCTCGGCTCCATGCCGGTGGAACTCTCCGGCGGTGAACGCCAGCGGGTGGCGGTGGCCCGCGCACTGTTGCTCTCGCCGCGGCTGATTCTCGCCGACGAGCCGACCGGCCAACTCGATGTTCAGGCTGCCGCAGCCGTAGCCGACCTGCTGATTGAGCTCGCCGCGGAGGCGGGGGGCATGCTGATCGTCGTGACCCATGCCGAGGGTATTGCGGCCCGCGTGGGCACGATCCGCCAGCTTACCGATGGACGGCTCATGCCATGACCGCGCCGCGCCCGGTCTATCGTGCTGAACCAGTGCCTGTGCGGTCGCTCGTGGAAGTGGCCCTGCGGCTGGCGTGGCAATGGTGGCCGCACCTCGCGGCGCTGTCCGCTGCTTGTGGTGTGGTGGCGGCGACAATCGCGGGGGCGCTTGGTGTCGGTGCGGGCTTGCAGCGGGGGCTTGAGCGACTGGCGCTGGCTCGGCTCGGCGGCATCGAGTCAGCGGTCATTTCAGACGGATTTTTTCATGCTGGTCTCGCGGCAGAGACGGCTGCCCGCCTGCGGCCGCAGACGCCCGGTGATGCCACAGCCCAGATTGTGCCTGCGATCGTGCTGGAGGTGTCGCTTGAGCGGGCCGGTAATGGGACGCAGGCGGGCCTGCCAGTGCGGGCTACACTGCTGGCCTGTGATGACCTAGCCGCGCTGGGATTTTCCCCTCCGACGCCTGGCCCGGTGCTTGGCCCGGCGCCAGACACGGTGGCGATCAATGCCCCGCTTGCCGAAGCGATCGGCGCAAGGCCGGGAGATGCCGTTGTGCTCCGGATCGCCCAGGCCCGCGAAGTGCCGTCTGACAGCCCGCTCGGCCGTCGCACGACCGATTCTTCGAGCCGGCGACTGCAGGTGGCGGAGATCCTGCCGGCCGACGGCATCGGAGAGTTTTCCTTGCGGCCCACGCAAGTGACTGGAGCCCTGGCCGTGACCAGCTTGGCGACGGCGCAGGCGATCGTGCGCGGCGACGCTGCCGTCGCGAATACGCTGCTGGCCAGCGTCGCGGCGGACTCGCTCCGGGCCGCCCTGCGACCCACGCTTGATGATGTCGGGCTGAGCCTTGAGCGGCCGCGCGAAGGCGATGCCTGGCGACTCTCTTCGCGGCGACTGCTTCTGCCGCCCGAGGCCGACCGGATCACTGCCGAGGTGCTCGGCCCAGTGGGTGCCCGGCCGACGCTTGCGTTTCTCGTCACTGCGATGACGCCACTGGTCGCTGGCCAGCCTGGCCCCGCCAGCATTCCCTATTCGACGGTCGTTGGCCTTGACAGCGTGTCGCTGCCGGTCGGAGATCTTGTCGATGACGAGGGCCGGCTGTTGCCGCTGCCGGGGCCGGAGGAAATTGTGATCGACCGCTGGATGGCCGACGATCTCGCGGCGCAGGGCACGCCCGTTGTCGTCGGCGATGTTCTTGAACTGCGGTATTTTCTGCCGGAGACGCTCCACGGACGGGTGGAGGAGGCGACAACAAGGCTTCGCATCAGCGGCATTGCGGCCATGCGGGGAGCTGCGGTGGCGCGGGACCTCGTGCCCGAGGTCGAGGGGATCACCGATGAGGCCTCGATCGCCGACTGGGATCCCCCCTTTCCCTTCGACCGCAGTCGCATCCGCGCGACGCCACCGCATGACGAAGACGACCGCTACTGGAAGGCACACGGCGCGACGCCCAAGGCATTCGTCGCTCTCCAGACCAGTCGACGGCTGGCGGGCAGCCGGTTTGGTATCACAACGGCCTGGCATCTGCCCGCTGACGCGATTACCGCGGCCGACGAGATCCGCGTCTCACTGGCGGCTACTATGGATCGAGAGTCGCTTGGCATGCAGGTTGTGCCGCTCCGCTGGCAGGCCCAGCAGGCAGCGCGGGGATCGACGCCGTTTGGCAGTCTGTTTCTGGCGCTCTCAAGCTTTGTGGTGGCGGCCGGGCTGGTGCTCCAGTGGCTGTTCTTTTCACTGCTCGTTGCGGCGCGACGGCGGGATGTCGGCATCCTCTCTGCGATCGGCTGGCCGGCGGCGCGGGTGATCTGGCTGCTGCTCTGCGTGGGGGGCATGGCGGCGATCGCTGGGATTGTAGTGGGCACGGTTCTGGGCCCACTCTGGGCCGCGGCCCTGCTCGCTTGGCTCGCCTCCGCCTGGAATACAGGCGTCGTCGCCGGATCGAAGGGGGCGTTTGGTAGAGCGGCCCCAGTCTTCTCGGCGCCGATGCTGGCCGCAGCGATCCCCGGCGGACTCGTGGCGGGGCTGGTGTCGCTCTTTGCGATTGGAGTTGCGGCCCGGCGAGCGGCGCGGCTGTCGCCCTTGTCGCTCTTGAAGGGTGGCGACATCGATCCGCTCGCCACCCGCAGTGTCGCCAGTTGGATCACCATGCTGCTGGCCGTGGTCGGACCGCTGGTGGCGGTTGGGCTTGCCTGGTGGGGCCGTCATGCCGATCCGCAGGCGGCGGTGGGGCTCTTCTTTGCCAGTGGCTTTGCGGCGCTGACCGGGCTGCTGGCGGTCGTGAAGCTGCTGCTCTCGCCGCACGCCGGCCGGCGGCGGCCACTGCGCACGCTCTTTGGGTTGGCCTGGCGGGGCCTCATGCAGGGCCGATCGCGGGCCTTTTCGGTGGCGGCAATCGTGGCCTGCGCGGAGTTTCTGATCGTGTCCGTCTCGTCGTTTGCTGTTCATCCGCCCACGCGGCCGCACGACCGCGCATCGCCGACCGGTGGCTGGACGCACATCGCTAGCTTTGGCACGCCGACCGGCATCGACCCCGCCGATCCCGACACGCGGGAGTCGCTCGGCCTTTCGGATGCCCAGCGCTCCATCATCGAGCAGTGCACGATTGCGCGGATCAGGTCGTCGGCGGGTGACGATGCCAGTTGCGTGAATCTTTACGCGCCATCGCAGCCAACGGGGCTCGGGCTGGGGCCGTCGTTCATCGACCGCGGCGGCTTTCGATTCGTTGATCATGCGGCGACCGATGCAGCCGGTCAGGCAAACCCCTGGACGCTGCTCGATCGCGCGGGCGACCGGGATGCGCCGATCCCGGCCATCCTCGATCAGGCCACGGCGCAGTGGGCGCTTCAGCTCGGTGGCATGAACGCGCGGTTTGACGTGCCGGTCGACGGTGGCCGGGCCACGCTGGAAATCGTCGGCCTGCTCGACCCAGGGATCCTGCAGGGCTATGTGCTTGTGTCGGAGCAGAATTTCACCCGGCTCTTTCCCCGGCAGTCGGGGTTTGCACTCGCGCTGGTCGATGCGGGGCCTGACGACTCCACTACAAGCCAGGCCACGCAGGCGATTGCCGCCGCCTGGGCCGATGCCAGTGTCACAGTGACGCTGGCCATCGACCGGCTGCGGAGCCTCCAGGCCGTTCAGAACACATTCCTGGCCGGCTTTCAGGCGCTCGGCACGCTCGGTCTCGTGCTCGGCACGGCGGGGGTCGCTGCGGTGCAGTTTCAGAGCGTGCTCCAGCGGCTGGGGGCGCTTGGGCTGATGAGTGCTGTGGGCTTTACGGCCGGCCGGATGCGTCTGCTTGTGGTGCTAGAAACGCTCGTCATGGTGCTGGTGGGACTGCTTGTAGGCACGCTCGCGGGCTGCTTGGCGGTCATGCCAGCGTTTGCCGCCGGCCGGGCGGGCGTGCCGCTGGGCTGGATCGGCTGCACGTGGGGACTGACGCTCGCCGCCGCGCTTGCCGCGGGGCTGCTCGCCGCCCAGCGAACCGTTCGCATCGAGCCCGCGAAAGTGCTCGCTTGTGCCGGCTGAGCCTGGTTGGCTTTGATGGCCGTTTTCATTTTTGGCTTTGAGTTTTTCACTGGCAACGGGGTAGGGTTGCCGCCATGCATATCGTTGTGATTCTTCCCCGCTGGGTTGGCGACCTCGTCATGAGCACACCGATGCTCCGCGCTGTCCGCGACCATTTTGGCTCGTCGGCCCGGATCACCGGGGTCATGAAGCCAATGTTTGCCGAGCTCCTCGAAGGTACGCCGTGGCTCGATCGGATGGTCTTCTACGACCGCCACAGCCGCGACCGTTCGCGGCAGTTTTGGTCGGTCGCAAAACAGCTTCGCGCCGATCGGGCCGACATTGCCTTGATTGTGCCCAATTCGCTCTCGTCGGCCTGCTTGGCGTTTGCTGGCGGCGCGAAGCGAAGGGTTGGCTACGCGCGGCATGGCCGGTTGCTGCTGCTCACCGACCCGCTCGCGGCCCCTCGGGGCTCCGCCAAGGGCGGGTTTTTGAATCGGTTTCGCGTTGAGCCGGCTTCGCCCGCCAGCCATGCCATGGATATCGCCGCGCGGATCGGCGTGCCGCGGCAGCCGCTGGGCCTCGAGCTTGCCACTACGCCGGCCGATGAGGCCCTTGCCGACAACGTGCTCACGAGGCTCTTTCCGGGAACGCCGCCGGAAGCAGAGGGCCCGCTGATCGTGTTGAACGACGGCGGCGCCTACGGCCCGTCAAAGGCCTGGGGGTCCGATCGCTTTGCGGCACTCGCAAAGCTGGCGATCGATCGACTGCCCAAGGCCCGCGTGCTTGTGCACTGCGGCCCCGGTGACCGCGATGAGGCCCGTGGCGTCGTCGCTTTGGCAGACCATCGGGCAGTGCAAAGCTTGGCCGACGAACCGAAGTTACCCTTTGGCCTCTCCAAGGCAGTGCTGCGGCGGGCCGCTCTCGTGATCAGTTCTGACAGCGGCCCCCGGCATATCGCGGCGGCCTTTGGCACGCCCACAATTGTGCTCCATGGGCCGATGGATCCCCGGCTGAGCCGCTCCGATCAGAAGCACTTGGTCGAGATGCGGCTCGACCTCCCCTGCTCTCCCTGCGGCCGCCGTGTCTGCCCGCTTGAGCACCACGATTGCTTGCGGCTCCTGACGGTCGAAAATGTGGGGAGTAGAATGATTTCGCTTCTAGAAAGCGTGCGGGCTGCGCCAGCCTGACGTGTGCACCACAATTTCAAGGTATTGGAGAACGATTGATGTTTCAGTTTCTGGGAATGCTTGCCGCCATCGCGCTGACTGCCTTCTGCTGGGGCGTCTATGGACCGGTGCTCCACTTTGGTCGCGAGGCAATGCACTCAAACCTGCGTCCCTTCATGTGCGTGGGGCTGGCCTACTTTGTGATCGCGGTGCTTGTGCCGCTTTTGCTCCTGGCCCGCGGTGGGGAGCGGGGCAACTGGACGAATAAGGGCGTGCTCTGGAGCTTGCTGGCGGGTACGGCGGGAGCATTTGGGGCCCTTGGCGTGATCCTGGCGTTGGGTTTCGGCGGCAAGCCGATCTACGTCATGCCGCTTGTCTTTGGTGGCGCGCCGGTGGTCAACACGCTCTTCTCGGCCGCGCTGAACCGTTCATTTGACCAGCTCAAGGCGCCGTTCCTGGCGGGTCTGATTCTCGTGATCTTGGGCGCAGTGACTGTGCTCGTCTTCAAGCCGCAGTCACAGCCCACCGCGGTGCCGGTCGCCGCGCAGGCATCCGCGGCGGCGAGCGCAGCGGAAGAGCCTGACGAGGCAGTCGCTATTGATGCCGTGCGGGCCGAGGCCGGCCAGCCAAAGACTGTCGAGAAGAAGGTGGAGCGGTTTCTAGAGGTGCTGCTCTCGGTGGCGATTGCGATGATTTCCTGGGGCGCGTATGGGCCTGTCTTGCACCGCGGCCAGGCGGCGATGGGGGGCAGTCGACTGCGGCCGCTGATCTGCATCGGCGCCGCCTACTTTCTGATCGCGGTGCTCGTGCCGCTCTCACTCCTCGTGCCGCTTGGCGACAAAGGCACCTGGGATATCGGTGGCACGATCTGGAGCCTCGGGGCGGGGTCGCTCGGGGCGGTCGGCGCCCTGGGCACAATCCTCGCCTTCAGCTGTGGCGGTAAGCCGTTCACGGTGATGCCGGTGGTGTTTGGCTGTGCGCCGGTGATCAACACGCTCACCACGCTAGCCTGGGCTCATACGCCTACGACGGCCGTGAGCCCATGGTTTCTCGCGGGCCTCTTGATCGTCGCAGTCGGTGCGGCGACGGTGCTCGCCTTTGGTCCCCGCGGCCACGCCCCGGCAAAGTAACAAACGCCGCCTCGCTGCCCCCTTGTGGGATAGGTTTTCCAACGTGTCGTCTTCGCTTTGCTCTACCATCTGTGGCACTGTACCGCCGGGCCGGCGGAAGTCTCCTTCGCGGGGACTTTCGCCGTGGGGCGTGTTGGTAGTTCTGATCCTGACAGGGCGAAATTCCAACGCTCGTCGAGCTTCAGCCGATCCCGGCTTTCCGGATTCCCCCCCCGTGGGATAAGTTTTCCAACTTGTGGGCTTCCACTGGCAGCGCCCGCTCAGGTGCCGCGCGTGTGACCAAACCACTCGATGTGGTAGCGATGTCCGACGTGGAAGCCACGGGCATGGCACTCGGGCTCCAGCCAGGCCGTGGTGCGGGCGAGCTCCGCGGGCGACCGGCCCTGCGGCATCAAGAGCACCCGGCTCTTTTCAATGCCCTCCGGCCTGGCCGCGCTGAGATCATCGATCCAGCTCACCGCCTCGGTGAGATCCGCCGGCGAATCGATGACAAATTTGAACTGGTAGCCGCCCTGGCCCAGCAGCGCAAGGATCACGTCATCGCGGCGGCGGGCTGCCTCGTGACGGGCCGCCCAGTTGCCCGGCGTCTGCGGCGGCGGCGCCGATGAGGCGAGCTTGGGACTGATTGACACGAGCTCGGCCGGGGCATCCAGGAAGACTGTGCCCGCCGTCTCGATCGTGATGTGGCAGCCCCGGCCGCGAAGCGCCACGCAGAGTTCCGCCACCTCTGGCAGGAGCAGCGGTTCGCCGCCCGTGATGACAACGTGTTCGCACTCCAGCCCGATCACCGCAGCAACAACTTCCGCCACAGTCTGCTGCTCGCCCACCGGTTCCCACGACGTGAAGGGTGTGTCGCACCAGTGGCAACGGAGGTTACAGCCGCTGGTCCGCACAAACACACTCGGCGTGCCGGCGAGCAGCCCTTCCCCTTGCAGCGACGCATAGATCTCGGCAATGCGCATAGGCTCGTTGCGGCTGCTAACGGGTGTGGCGGGGATCGGTCGCGCCGACAGCCGCGAAGCCTGCGGCCCGCAGCAGGCAGGAATCGCACTGGTCGCATGGGCGGCCGTGGCTAGCGGGATCGTAGCAGCTGGTCGTGAGGCCGTAGTCGAGGCCAAGCGCGAGGCCGAGCCGGATGATCTCGGCCTTTGAGAGCATGACCAGCGGCGCGACAAGCCCGATCGAGTACCCCTCGACGCCGGCCTTTGTGCCAAGCCGGGCAACCTCGGCAAAGGCCGCGAGAAATTCGGGCCGGCAGTCGGGATAGCCACTGTAGTCGATCGCATTGACACCGAGCACGATGCTCCCGGCGCCGCGGGCCTCCGCCATCGCCAACGCCAGGCTGAGAAAGACAGTATTGCGGGCTGGCACATAGGTGATGGGGATGCCATGGCCGATCTCGGCGTCAGAGTGGCCCTTCGGCACGGCCGCCGTCGGATCGACAAGGGCGCTGCCGCCAAATACGGCCAGATCGACCGCCAGCACCACGTGGTCAGTGATGCCAAGCGCCCGGGCCACGGCCCGTGCGGCGTCGATTTCACACCGGTGCCGCTGGCCGTAATCAATCGAGAGGGCCGAGAGCCGGTAGCCCTCGGCGATCGCCCAGGCCGCGGCGGTGGCGGAGTCGAGGCCGCCGGAGAGTAATACAACGGCTGACTTTGGGCGGTCCGCCGCCGCAGGAGCGTCTATTTCGGCGACTGCCAAGGCTGTGTCTTTCGGCACTTTGGGATTCATGGCAGACTCGTTCACACTATGAACCAACATCCATTTGCTGAGCCGTCGCGTGACCAACTGGAGGTCTTCCCTAACCAGTCTTCGGGTCGCGATTATCTGATCGAGATTGTCTGTCCTGAGTTTACGTCGATGTGCCCGAAGACGGGCCAGCCCGACTTTGGAACGCTGACGTTTCGCTACGTGCCGGAAGGTCTGATCGTCGAACTCAAGAGCCTCAAATTATACCTGCAGTCGTTTCGCAACGCAGGCATCTACTACGAAAACGTGACCAACCGGATCCTCGACGATCTGGTGGCCGTTGTCCAACCGCGGCGGATGACGCTCGTGGCCCAGTTCACGCCCCGCGGCGGCATCTCGTCGCGGATCGTGGTCTCGCACCCCTCGGGCGAGCATCTACCGCCGTCGGTGTGAGCCCGGATTCAGGCGGATCCTGACAGAGGGTTTTTCGCGCCCTTTTCATCGCAATGCGGCGCAGACACAATTCGGAGGTCGTCTTTCGATCCCGCCGACCA
>JBAXUW010000128.1:0-9601 GCA_037129495.1 Planctomycetota bacterium
CACGATCCCGCAGTTCAATTCTTTCGCCAGCTCCTGCACCTCCGGACTTACGGACCATGGCTCCCCCGCCCCGTATAAGGGGAACACCAGCAGCCCTTTGATCGCCGAGGCGTCCTGCGGCAGCCACAGATGAAACAGCCCGTTCTCCGTCGTAAACGGCCACGCAGACGACGTCTTCGGCTCTTCGGCAGAGGAGTTCGGCAACAGGCCCAGCGACCCGAGCAGCAGAGCGATGATGAGGATGAAGAGGTGTTTCATGGTGGTTTGGTGTTTCGCTCGTCGTACAGGGTGGTCAGATCAGAGTTTGTCGTTCGCAGTTGTCGGCGGGTTCCACCTGCTCAATAGTCCGCCACCGAACCATCAGGATACTTCTGCCCGGGCCATTTGTATTGTGTGGGTTCGGCCTTCGCGAGCGCCGCTTCGTCGACTTCGACGCCTAGCCCCGGACCTTGCGGCAGCGAGGCGTAGCCCTCCTTGTCGACTTCCCAGCTTTTCTTCAGTGCCCCGGCAATGTCGTTGGCGTACGACTCGTGAATGAGGAACAGTGGGATGGAAGCGGTGACGTGGAAGCTGGCGGCGACACCCAGACTCGACGCGACCGAGTGCGGCGCAATCGGCACGTGATACGCCTCGGCCAGCACGGCGATCTTTTTCATGTTCGTCAGCCCACCGCCGTGCGCGCAGTCGGGTTGCAAAATGTCAACTGCCCCTTCTTGCAAGTAGGGAATAACGTCCCAGATCGTACGGTCGCGCTCGCCGGTCGCCAGCGGCACCTTGATGGCCTCCTTGATGCGTTTGAAGACCTCGATGTTGCCCGGCACGGCCGGTTCCTCGATCCACAAGACGTCGTACGGCTGGATGGCGTTGGCAAGCTGAATCATCAGCGGCGGCGGCAGGCAGCAGTGGGCGTCGAACATCACCGTGCCATCCTTGCCCACGCGCTCGCGGGCTTCTTTGATCCCGTTGGCCAGCGACTCGACGTCGGCGGGACTGCCAGAGAACGTGCGCGGCCCGCCGGCCGGCACCTTGTAGGCCTTGGGGGTCGGATAGACGCGAATCTTGTCGCGCGTCGGGCCACCCATCAGTCGATACACTGGCACGCCATGCAGTTTGCCGGTGATGTCCCAGAGGGCCATGTCGATGCCGGCAAGGGTGTGCATCATGAAGGCGCCGCCGCGGAAATCTCGATGGGCGCGGAACACCTTCTGCCACAAGTGCTCAATCCGCGTCGGGTTTTCGCCGTCGAGAAGTTCCCACATCGACTGCACGAGCGGCATGGCTACCGTCGGCGGCAATTGCGAAATCTCGCCCCAGCCGAAAACCTGTTGGTTGGTTTCGATTTTCAAGAACGTCTTGCTGCCGGCAGGATAGGTCTTGAAGCCGGTAATCTTGATCGTCGACGCGCGGTCGCCAACATTCGCCGCAGGGTTATCGGCCCCTACGGCGTCGCTCAACAGCAGCAGACCGGCCGCAGCCGCGCCGGCCGATGCGACCAGATCGCGGCGGCAGATTCCCTGTTGTTTCGGTCGTTCGTTCATCATTGCGGTGACCTCTGGGGAGCTAGAACCGAAAGTTGTGTTCGGAGGAGGAAAGAAAAAGATGGCTCGGTCGCCGACGATTGAACCGGCCCCTACTCGCGGCCGAAGAACTGCTCTTCGCGGGGCAGAATGTTGACTTTCCAGGTCGCCGGGTAGAACCGCACGATGCGGCCCGGGCGAAAGCCGTCGAGCAGCATGCAGCACTTCACTTTGATTCGCACGCCGCTGGAGCCGACCTCCACCGGCACCGTGTCGATCGCCAGGATGTTGCCCCCTTTTCGGTCGTGCATCGGCTCGTAGGTCATCAGGCATTCCCGCGCGACCGCGATGCCACCCTTCGGCGCTTTCGGGTCGTCCTCGCGGGCCGAGAAAGGCCAGCCGTGCGGCTCCTCGTCGCTGCCGGTCAGCTCCTTGAACAGCCCCGGGTCGACCGAGTCGAAGAACGTGATCGTCACGATCTGGGCCTCGTCGTCGACGGCCTCGATCCAGCCCGGCAGCCCGCGATCGCGGATATGGTCGCGATGCCGCTGCGTCTGCAATTCCGTCGCCAGCTGGCGGCTCGGTTCATCCAGCCAGATGTCGAGCACTCGCCCCGGGCCCTGGAGCGTCGCCCAGGTGATGTTGAGTTGCACGGTCTGGCCGACCGCGATCGACTCGAGTGTCCCAAACCCATGGCCCACGTGAACCCGCGTGCCGCCAGTCAGGTCGAAGATCAGGGGCTTGCCGACCGGCGCGTCAGCGCCCAGGAGCGTGGCGGTGAGCTTTTTGCCGGCCAGGTCCACCGCCTCGATTCTCCATGCCTGCTGCTGCCGCGCACGAAACGAAAAATCGTCCTCCAGCCGCAGGCACCGCTTGAATTCCCAGGCCGCGGAGTGCCGCCCATGGGCACCTCCTGGCGGTGGCGACGTGTCGCCGGGGTCCCTGAGGTAGTACAGGCCGTGCAGGTGCGTACCGATCGGGATGTCCTGCAGGGCCGCAGGGCCGCCGTGGTAGTAAACCGCGCCATAGGGCAGCAGCGCACTCTCGAACGGCAGGTCGAAGTGAGACACCTGCTGGCTGTCGTCGCGATCGACCCGGATCTGGAACCGCCGCTCGGGGTGGTCGCACTGGATCAACTCGCCCGAAATGGTATGCGCCGAGTTCACCGGGGGGAATTTCCCATCCACAAGCTGATACCACTTGAGCGCCGCATCGGGATTGGCGTCGGTGCGAAACGCCGGCGCATCGGCCGCATCGAGCGGTCCCGCGACGGCGAGCGAAAACGCCGCGAGGACGGGCCAGAGGCAGCGACTTTCCAGCATTTTTCCCGTGCGTGTGTTCAGCCGAGCACCTGCGAGATCGTGCCGGTGCTGTCCTGGAACGCGTCGGTCTCCACACCCACCCGCTGGCACATGGTCAAAAGCAGGTTGCTCAGCCGCGCCTTCTCGTCCACCGGCCGCGAGCAGATGCGGTAGAGGGCATTGGTGTCTGTCATGTCGTAGCGGCCGATCTTCGGCAGGTTGAAATCGACATGCTGGCCGTGCCGGTAGCCGAGTGAGCGGCCGCCGGCGAGGATCGTCGGCAGGTTCGCGTTGCCGTGGCTTTGGCCGTAGGCCATGCCGCTGCCCCAGAGCACCTGCGTGGTGTCGAGGAGCGGCCGGCCATTTTCCTGGCACGCCGCGAGCTGATCCAGGAAGGAGGCGAACTGCTCGACGAGAAACGTGTCGGTGTCGCCGAGCCGCCGCATCTGCTCGGGATCGCCGTTGTGGTGGGAGAGCGAGTGCCGGCCCGAGGAGATGCCGATGTCAGGGATCGATCCGCCCTGGGCCTCGCCGCAGATCGAGCAGGTAATGACTCGCGTCAAGTCGGTGCGCAGCGCCAGCACCATCAATTCGGAGAACAGGGCGTGGTACTCGCGGACCTTCGATAGATCAACCTGGCGGGTGAGCCGGGCCTCGTCGGCGGGGTCGACGGCGGGCTTAGCAACGTCGATCCAGTTTTCAGCGCGTGTGGTGCGCACCTCAACCTGTCGGACCGCCGTGAGATACTCGTCGAGCTTCGATCGGTCGTGCGTCCCAAACTTCGCAGTCACGCGCCGCGCGTCTTCGGCGACAAGATCGAGGATGCTCCCGCGGCGCTCGAGCCGGCGACGGGTCACCGTCTTATTCTCACTGTCGACGCCGCAGAGCATATTGAAGATTTGGCGGGGATCCCGCTCGGCCGGCAGTTGGATGCCGTCCCGCGACCAGGCCAATGAACCGCCCTCGATCCCTAGCTCCAGTGAGGCGAACCGTGTGCTCGGCCCCTGCACCTCAGCCATGAGCTGATCGACGGAGACCGTGTTGCGGAAGGCGCCGCCGTCGGCGGGCACGTTCGCACCGGTCAGCCAGACCCGCTCGCAGTTGTGGGCCTTCCCCAGCCCCAGCGGATGATGCAGCCCGCTGATTGGCGTGACGTTAGCCCGATGCCGCTCGAGCGACCGCATCGACTTCGTGAACTGGAAGTCGGTGCCGTCCTTCTCGATCTGCCAGGTCGGCGGATTGACTCCGTTTGGAATGTAGAGAAACACGCTCCGACTGGGCGGCGTGGGAGCCGGCACGCCCGCCGCCGCACGGTTCGGCGGGATCATGCAGTCAAAGAGCGGCAGCGACATGGAGACACCGATCCCGCGCAGCATCCGGCGTCGGTCGAGCAACCATCGGCTAGAGTTGACGTTGCTCATGGAAGGTCGCTCCTCCGAAAAGTGATGCCGGATTGTCCAGTGACGCTCATCGTTTTTGAAACAGGTCGGATGTCACGAAGGCCGTCACGATGTCCCGCAGGCGGTAGTCGTGGTCGCGGCCGGCGCGGGCGATGGCGGCCAGATCCACCCGGTCATCGTACGACATTGGCCGCCGCAGGCCGTACGTGGCAAGCTTTTCGACGAATGTCTCGTTGAAAGCAGCGGTGTCGGCGAGCAGGAGTTGCTTGAATTCCTCGGGCGATCGGAAGCTGCGGCCGTCGGGCAGCGTTCCGGAGGGATCGACGGGAGGATCGTCGCCCGTGCCCGCGACGGCCTCGTGCGTCCGCCAGCGGCCGATCGCGTCGTAGTTCTCCAAGGCCAGCCCGAGCGGGTCGATCGTGCGATGGCAAGACGCGCACCGCGGATCGTAGGTGTGGGCCTCGAGCTTCATCCGCAGCGTCGCCTTCGGTGAGTCGACCGGGTTCGGCTCGATCGGATCGATATTGGCCGGAGGCGGCGGCGGCGACCTGCCAAAGATCGCTTCCAAGACCCACTTGCCGCGATGCACGGGACGATGCCGCGTGCCGTCGGATGTCAGCGACAGGGTCGCCGCCTGCGTGAGCAGGCCGCCGCGGCGACCGTCCTGTGGGAGCGACACGCGGCGAAACTCGGGCCCCTCCATGTCCGGCAGGCCGTAGAACCTCGCCAGCCGCGAGTTGGCCATCGTCCAATCCGCGTGGAGAAACTCCCGCAGGCTCAGCTTGCGATCCAGCACCTCGTGGAAGAACGAGGTCGTCTCGCGGACCATGCTCGTTTCGAGTGACCTGTCGTAGTCGGGGTAGAGCGTCTTGTCGGGCTGGAACATGCCGACCTTTCGGAGGTGCAGCCACTGCGTCGCGAACGACTCGCTGAACCGCCGGGCCCGCGGGTCGGCCAGCATGCGGTCGGCCTGCCGTTGCAGCTCGCCCTGAGCGCGGAGCCGCCCCTGTTCGGCCGCCGCGAAGAGCTCGTCGTCGGGCATCGTGCTCCAGAGCAGATACGACAACCGGCTGGCCAGTTCCCAATCGTTGAGCCTGTCTCGCTTGACGTCTTCGTCACCTTCGGCCAGAAACAGAAAACCCTTGGAGCAGAGGATCGAGAGCATCCCGGTCTTGACGGCATCGGGAAACGCCGCACCGGCGTCGAGCTCCGTCTTTACGAGGGCGACGTGGCCATTGAGTTCGTCCGCCGACACCGGCCTGCGAAACGCCCGCCTCGCGAGCCGCTCGAGCCCCGTGCGAACCTGTTCGAGATTCCCCGCCTCGGCCGGCCAATACTCGTCCCGCCGCAGCTGCTCCTGCGGGCTGACCAGCGGCCCGCGCCAGGAGACCCGATCCAGGATCAGGAACGGATACCGCGGCCGGCCCTGTTCGTCGGTCAGCTTCATCTGCCAGGGCGCGCGGGGGTGTTTTGTGCTGATGAAGGGGATGTTGCTGTGATTGCCCGCCCGGAAATTGTTGGGCGGCCCCGGAACGTCGTTGACGACGTGGATCGTGGAATACCCCTTGGGGAGATGGGCCTGAAACGTGACCGTGACCGGACGGTCTTCGGGGGCGACGACGTCCTCGGCGAAGAGCACGCGACTGAAGGTCGTCTCGACGACCTTCAGTCGCGGGGCACGGCCGTTGTCGGGCTTCAGGCCGCTGAGCGTGTAGCTGATCTCGTAGATGCCCGCTGCCGGCAGGGGCTCAATCAGGGAGTAGCGATAAATGTCGCCCGCCCACATCTCGAACCGCACCTTGTCGAGCAGGCCGGTCTCCCGCAGCCGTGCGAGATGGGTCTCGTTGATCGCATTCTCGGGCATGGCCCGGCGGGAGACCTCGAGGAACGGGGGCTTCTTTTCCGGATAGGCCTCGGCCAAGATCGTCTCGGCGGCGGCGAGATATTTTTCGATCGTGGAGGGGGAGAGCGTGAGCACCGATCCCAGCCGCTCGAACCCGTGCCATTCCGGATCCTCGGGGAAGCCGGCCGGATCGGTGGCGTCGAAATGCACGCCGAGGAGATCGCGGACGGTGTTGACATACTCGTCGCGGGTCAGCCGGTTGTACGACACGCGGCCGCGCTGCGCCAGCCGCGCCGCCTCGCCCTCCTCGAGTCGCGCTGCCAGCCACGCCACGACCGCAGCGGTGTCGTCCGTCGGCGGCGGCCGCGGCACGTCCTCCGGCGGCATCTCGCCCGCGGTCATCCGCCCGATCACCTCGGCCCACTGCGGAGTGTTCTCAGCGCCGACCTCGCGGGAAAGGGTATCGATCCGAAACCCGCCTTCCTGCTTCTTGTCGCCGTGGCAGCCAAGGCAGTGGGCCTGGAAGTAGGGCCACGCATCCGCCTCGAAGTTCGGAGCGGCCCGAACCGTGGACGCCGCCACCCCGACGGCCAGGCAGACGAGGCGGCAGATCGTGGATGGTTTCATCGCTTTAGGCACGACAGGCTTCGCAATGAGAATCCCCAGGAGGTCGGCGAGCAGGTCTGCCGATTCATCCCTCCATTCTAGCATCGACGGCGAGATTCTGCGTTTCGGCCAGCGGTCGTTCGACCGTACGTCCTGCCGTACCAACACGCGGTTCCCCGGATCGTGGTGGCGGCGCTCTATCCAGTTGACTGAGGCAGAGTGGGCAACTGCGTCACCTGGGCTAAAATCTCTGATCCAGCCGACGCCGGCACGCTGCTCGGCGAGAGGGCGTGAGCCAAAAGGGATAGCCCGGCCAGTGGCACCCCACAACCATATCCCGGCTCGTGAAGACCAGGATCGTGGCGGGCAGATTGCCCCGCCAGCACCCGCTCGAGTAATCGTGGAATGAGGGTCCGTTCGTTGTGGACAGGAATGACGATGCTGAGCTTCAAGACGTATCCCCGAGGAATCATTTCCAAAGCGGCCCGTGTCGGGATTATGCCAGATGGTGACTGGTCGACAATCGCCACTGCTGATGAACGAATGCCACCAGGTGCCGATTAGTCAAAGAGCGGCGACGAGGAAAATCTGGCGGCCTGCGCCGGTGCCTCCGCGTGGAGGATCGCGTCGAACGCGGCTGGATCAAGCCGGTGGACGATGATCGCCCCGTTGATCACTGCGTCGGGCACACGTTCCCGCAGTTGGGCCAGGAAGCGGTAGTATTCGAGCCTGCGGCGGTCTTCTACAATCTGAGCATAAAGGTCGGGGGCGATACCGTAGCGCTCCTGCCGCTCGTTGGTCGACAGCGGCCCTAGCAACGCGACCGCCCGGACGCGGTCCTGATACCGCTCCTCCCTGCGGGCCGTCCAGGGACCCCAGATCTGGAGATAGATGCCCTGCAGGTGCGTGGCACTCACGCAGTAGGTGCCGGGACCGAGCGGCGGCAGTGGAACGGGTTGAAACGAGGTGGGGAGGGGAGTGAGGGCCGCGACGCCCGTTCCTTGCGGTGTGGCGTCGAAGAGGCAGCCGTAGACGGGGTGGTCGACGCCGTAGCGTCGGCGTTCTTTCGCGACGAATGCCTCAAGGGCGTAGTGCTCCTGACCCCAATCGAGGTTGCTGTCGACCAGGTAGTGCCAGGCGTTGTCGCGGCCGACGATGCCATTGAAGAAGGCGATGTAGTGCGGAAACGTCCAGAAGCAAACGACGCCCGCGTACCCCGCGAGTGCCCAGGGGAGCCTGCGTAACCAAGCCTGCTGGCGGCACAGCCTCGGCAATCCGCCCAGCAGCACGAACGTCGGAGGATAGATTGGTAGCAGGTGACGGTGGCCAATATTGAGCGTGGCCACAAGTGACGTCGCCCAGTAGACCGCAAGCAGCGCCACCAGGGGCGTCAGCGGATACCAGTCGTTTGCCTCGAGTAACTTTGTCGCCGGCCGCTCGGCAGCCGGGGATCGTCTCAGCCGGCTGGCCATCATGGCCAAGGTCACGATCGCTGCCAGCGTCGCCAGCGACGTCTTGACCAGGAATGTAAACGGGAAATACCGCCATGTTCCGGCGACTGAGTAGTCGCCGCAGAAGAAACTCTGCCGCAGCATCGTGTTGAGCACATACGCCCCGCCGTAGAGATAGGCCTCGGGGAGCAGGTGTCGCTCTCCCAGAAACATGAGCAATCGGCTCTTCAAGCCGCCGAGTTCCTGGGCAGCCGCCGACAGAGTTCCGAAGCGGGCGAGCGTTCCTGCCGGGGCGGCATTCAGGTTCATTGCCTCGTAGCGAAAGCCGTACGCCATCCAGACCACGAGCCATGCCGTGGCAGAGATCAGCACGACGCAAGCCGCCACCGCGGCCAGGCCCGCGCCGGTTGATACCCGCCGCCGCTGACCGGCCCAGGCCACCTCCCACTCTGGCCCAAACCGGCTGCGAACCACGAGCAGGATCAACGCGACCGCGATCTCGACGGGGGCGGAAAACTTGGCCACAAACAGTCCGGCCACAGCCAGGGCCGCCAGGGCCGCCCGCGCGGGCGACGGCAGCTGGAGCATGCGCCAGATCGACCATGTGCTCCAGCAGAAGAAAAACGCTGCGCATGTGTCTGACGTCGCCAACGGGGCGTTGGCTAGCAGCGTGGTGTCGAAGAGGCAGAATGCGAGCGACAGCCAGGCCGCCGTGGAGCCGAACAGTTCACGACTCCAGTGATACACCAGCAGCGCGATGAAGACGCCCCACACTGCCGCGAACGAACGGGCCGCGGCGAGTATCAGCCATGACGGGTTACCGGATTGGAAGAGGTAGGCCTGTGACAGCGACGCCATGTCGCTCTTCGCCCAACCGGGATGTTCGAACGATGGGAGCGGCCAACCGGCAAGGAACAGCGGCAGTCCGCACCATCGCTGCGATAGGTTTCCATTTTCCGGCTGGAGGCGATAGTCGTCGAGCAGCCAGTAGGAGGCGCCGCCGATAATGTGCAATGGCTCGTCAGATGTGGCCGACTTGCCGAGGGTCGAGCCGACTGCGAGGCACCACCAGGCAACAAGTGCTACGGCCAGCAGAAGAGGCTCGCTGGCGAGGTGGCCAGGCCGATGCTCTCCCGCCAAGGCCGGCTTCTGATTTTTCGCCAGGGCCGGCTTCTGATTTTCCGCCAAGGCCGGCTTCTGATTTTCCGCCAAGGCCGGCTTCTTCATGGCGAATTTCGCTTTCGAGACACGTGGGTTCGGTTTGCCCGGGCGCAGGCCACGAAACAACGTACTACCAGACTTCCGTGAATGGCTGAGGCTCGGTCGTCGGGAGCGATTCCGACTCGAAACGAGTCCGCCGCCGCAAGGTATCGGATTCTAACGACATGAATGCCGACAACAAAATTTCGCGATCCCTGACAACGGCACTCGCCATCACGGCGAAACCTCGACAAGTTCCGGCGATGAATGAGGAACTGGGATC
>JBAXUW010000129.1:0-9600 GCA_037129495.1 Planctomycetota bacterium
TTCGCCCGCGTTTCTGGTTCAGGTTGCCCTGTTGTCCGGAGGCGTAACCGACCGTGGCTTCCAGCAAATTCAACGTCCAGCCCGTATTCTCTACGGTGTGTGGCGAATTTGAGTGACCCGTCGATCGCGTCCCAGTGGGCCTGTTTTGGTCCTTGTTGGGCCTCTCAAAGGGCCCGTTGGTAGACGCAGGCTCAGGCGTGGTTCGTGATCGCACTGTGCATCATGGACATCAGGTTTTCTCAACTCAATTTCATTTTCTAGGAGTATTTTTATGAACGCTTTGATTCTCTGGGCCGCCTTGGCCCTTGGGTCTTCTATCCCCGCGATCGTCAGTGTCTCAACCGCTGGCTGCCCGGAGTGCGATTGTTGTGGCTGCTGTGACACCGGCGTCTGCGAGTGCAAGGTTTGCACCTGCGATTGCTGTGCCACGGGCTGCGACGTAGCCAGCCCGGCCGGGGATTGCTGAAAGAAGCCGATCGACAGAGAGGCTGGAAAAGACCTGGTTGCATCGGTACGAATAGCGGGCGAGCAATCCCAGCGCGATCTCTTTGGCCGCCAACGTGAAAGAGTTCTGCTCGTCGATCTCGGACCGCATGACCTCTATCTGGGCCTCGCGACGCCAGACTTCCGCCTTCAGCCGCACAATCTCGTCGCGGCAGGAGGGCGGCGGTCGGGGCGGCCAGCTTTACTTCTTAACCGGGGCGACCTTCGCCTTGTTGTCTTGCTTCGGCTTCTTGTTCTTCTTGTCGTTCTTCTGAGAGTTATTGCCCTTACCCATGGCTGTCTCGCTTTCTTTTTAGGGGAAACGTGCACTGACGAGCGTCGTCAGCTAGGAATCTATTTCGGCAAACTGGTCCGATTCCTCCAGTTTTGCTGATTACGACAGTCTACCCGTGGGTGTCGCGTATGTACCAGCAGAGCGGAACGGCGACCGCCGCCCCCGCGAGGGGAGCCGTCAGATAAATCCAGACCATATCGAGTTGGCCCGAAACGAGCGCCGGGGCCAGCGATCGGGCGGGGTTCATCGACGCCCCGCTGACCGGCCCGGCGAAGAGGGCCTCCAGTGCCACCACGGCCCCGATGGCAAGGCCAGCCGTGATCCCCTTCTCGCGAGCCCCGGTCGACACGCAGAGAATGACCAACATCAGCATGGCCGTGAGCAGCATCTCCATGACCCATGACTGCACGGCCGATCCGCTCGGCACCGTGGCGCCAAGCGATTGATCGGCCGGGAAAAGAAGCTTTACAACGATGCTCGCTAGCACAGCCCCAAGACACTGGCAGATCACATAAGGCAGCGCGGAGGAAGCGGGTAGCCGTCCGGCCAAATAAAAGCCGAATGTGACCGCGGGGTTCATGTGAGCTCCCGAAACATCACCGAGTGCTGCGATCATGGCAAACACGACAAGGCCAAACGTAAGCGCCACGCCCACGTGCGACACCGCTCCTTCGCCATTGACAACAATCGCCGCCGTGCCGGCAAATACTACGAAAAATGTGCCGACACATTCAGCAGTCAGCTTTTTCCGGAGCGGCATCATGTCCGTGTTCAATGTTCCGGATCCCGGATTCTACGCGGTCTATCACGACGCTGGCGGCCCGCATCTGGACAGAGCTCGAAAAGCCCCGGACCTGCCGGGCCACTGCGGACGCCGCGACGATCATACCGCACGCCGCTTCAATTAGCGGTAGACAGCCAGAACGGCCTCAAAGAGATCGTGCAACGCACGGGCGAGGCGGGAATCGGTGCCGAGTTCTTGGCCGAGGCGAACGAGCACCAGTGTCTGGATGATGCTATTCCAGTCGAGAATTTTCATGTTGCCCTCCATGGCGTTGAAACGCGGAAGCAGGTTCCGTGTTCCGAACCCCCGATTCTATGGCTGACCGAGTTCTGGTGACCAAAATACCGCCAAGACGACAATGGGGCACGGGGGCCACTGCTTCGACCGAGAGTGGACAGTTAGCGGCACGAGAACGGTCATGCCCCTGTGGTAGGCTTCGCAGCATGTTTGAACACCGCTCCGACCCGCTCCTGCCGCGGCAGACGTTCCTGATCCGAGTGCTAGGCTATCTGGCCCTGGCCATGCTGCTGCTGGTCATGGCGCTTGGGATCGGAGTCGTCGGCTATCACGTCCTCGGCGGCCTGCCGTGGATCGACGCCCTGCTCAATGCCTCGATGATCCTCGGCGGCATGGGACCAGTCGATCCGATTCCCTCTGCCGCCGGGAAGCTCTTCGCCTCGTTCTACGCCCTGTTTTCTGGACTGCTCTTTATCGGAGCCACATCGATCCTGCTGGCCCCCTTCATGCACCGCATCATGCATAAGCTGCATCTCGACGAAGACTGAGCCCGGCTCATCAAGTCAGGCAGCTTGAGTCAGGCCACTCAAGACAGGGGCTTGAATCAAGCAGGTGGCGGCTCTGCCTGCTACGAACCGGCATAAAGTTTAAACAGTGCCTGCGTGCCCTCAGCAGCGAAACCCCGGTCCATGACCGCAGCATAGAGCCGCTCCGCTGTCGCTAGGCCAGGCAACTCAATCCCCGCCTCCGCAGCGCAGGCCCGCGCAAGGCGGATGTCTTTGACAAGATGCCTGACGAGAAAGCCCGGTGAGTAGTCGCCGGCGAGGGTGCGGGCCGCGAGATTTTCAAGCGCCCAACTGCCGGCAGCACCACCGCTGATCACCTGCTGCACGACAACAGGATCGAGTCCACCGGCACGCGCATGGGCAAGCGCCTCGCACCAGGCCACCATGCCCACGGCCACGGCGACCTGATTTGCGAGTTTACACCGCTGTCCTGCGCCTGCGCCGCCCAGATGCGTGACAGACTTGCCCAGCTGGGTCAGCAGGGGCCGGGCCCGCGTGACTGCCGCAGCGTCGCCGCCTACCATGATCACAAGCGTTGCATTTCGCGCCCCGAGGTCACCGCCCGAAACCGGCGCGTCGAGGGCGGCGAGTCCGGCTACGGCGGCCGCCGCGGCGATTCGCGCGGCCAGCGTTGGGCTGGAGGTCGTCATGTCGATGAGCAGCGTACCGGGGCGGGCCCGGCCGAGCAGGCCTTCAGGTGGAGACGTAGTGCCATGGCTGCCGAAATAGACCTGCTCCACATCCGTCGGCATCCCGAGCATCGTGATCACCACGTCGCTGACCGCGGCCACACTCTCCGCCGAGTCGTGCCACTGGCCGCCCGCTGCAACGAGCGCTTCGGTCTTTGACCGGGTGCGGTTGTGGATATGCACGGGATGGCCGGCTGCAAGCAGATGGCCCGCCATGCTGCGTCCCATGATGCCGGTGCCTATGAAGCCCACCTGCTGCGTCATCGACGCTCTCCCCAAGCCGCGTCGCGACCGGTGCCGCGGCCGACCATGGCCTGTAGATCGGCCACGACATGCCGCAAGCGGCCAGCCTGGGCGTTCATCTCCTCGGCTGCCACCGAGTCCTCCTCCGCGCCCGCTGCGGCCCGGTGTGTGACCTGTTCGATCTGTCCGATCGCCGCACCGATTCTCGTGACCGCCACGTGCTGCGCCCGGCTGCCGTCACGGACCTCGTCCATGAGGCCCCGGACCTCGGTGTCGAGGCCAGCGAGCCTGCGGATCGAATCCGTCACGTGCGTCATCTTCTCCTGCCCCGAACGAGTGCGGGCGATCGAATCCTCGATGAGGCTCGTCGACTCGCCGGCCGCCGCGGCACAGCGCTGCGCCAAGCGGCGAACCTCGTCGGCCACGACCGCGAAGCCGAGGCCAGCTTCGCCAGCTCGGGCTGCCTCCACGGCGGCGTTGAGTGCGAGAATGTTGGTCTGAAAGGCGATCTCATCAACCAGTTTATTGATCTTGGAAATCTGGCCTGAAGAGGCATCGATCTCCTCGATCGCCTTTGCCAATCCAACCAGCAGTGTCATGGCCCCCGCAAACTCCTGCTGTTCGCGGTTCACGAGATCGCTGGTAGCATCCGTCCGCCGGACGTTGTCGCTGGCCCCCGTAGCCATCTCCCGCGCTGAGCCCGCTATCTCCTCAAGCGCCGCGACCTGCTCCGTAGCGCCCTCCGCCAGAAACAGGCTCGACGAAGCAATCTCCTTCGCGCCGCTGGCCACTTGTTCGGAGCTTGCGGAGAGTTCACCGATTGCGCGCCGCAGGCTGGCGGCATGGCGACGGATGCCAAGCCAGGCGCTGACGGCCGCACAGACCGCCAGAATCAGACCCAGCAGATGCAGGATGTCGCCCCACCGACGATAGCGGACTGTTGCAGCCTCCGTACGGCGGTCGAGCAGCGACTCAAATTCACCGATCGGCCGCATGATGATCGCCTTGTCAGCTTGATACTTCCTGTCGTGCATGATGCGGCGGGCCAGCTCAGCATCGGGCGGCCCCTGCCGCGTAAAGCCACTTCGGCCATCGTCGAGCTCCCCCTTGATGGCATGCATGGCGATCGTCTCGGTAGTGACCAGCGCGTTGGAGTTGTCTTCGGCCTCTTTGAGCTTGGCAAACTCGCTGGCCGTGAACCCCTGCTGCTGCATCAGAGTGCGGAGCGCGATCGTGCGGCCATCGGACCGGGCCTGCTTGCCGTTACGAACGTCGAGCAGGTCCCAATACTGCTTCTCATATTCCGCATCACCGGTCACGACATAGGTGCGGGCCAGACGGGTGAGTTCGTCAGAACTCGCGCGGAGTTCTTGGGCCAGCTTCAGTGATTTGTGGCGGTTGGCCTGACTCCGATTGAGATCCTGCTGATTGAGGAATGTCAGCCCTGACAGACACAGAAGCGCGAGGATCGGGCCGAGCGAGGTAAGGAGCAGACGCTGGGTGGTATTCATCGGGGGACCAGGCGAGGGAACGGCATCTCCCTAGTGTAATTCCGGCCCCAGCGAATATTTTTTCCCCAGAAAAGTAGAGTTTTTCAGAGGTTTTAGCTGTCTGCTACGCCACCGCGATTCCGTCGACCTTCTTGGCCGTGGGCAGTTCACCAGCGACGCCGTCTGTCTGGAAGCCAAACGAGATCTCCGCACCGGCTGCGATGGTGCCATTCCAAGCGGCATTTCTGATCACGGAGTGGGTGCCGACGTGGCTGACGATCACGGCGTTCCAGATGCTGTTGATCGCACGACCATAGTCAAATGTCACTTGCCAGTCGTTGACCATGGCAGCAGTATCATTTTGAATTGTCAGCGGACCCTCAAGCCCGCTCCCCCAGTCGTTGGTGGCGGCGTAAGTGACCGCAAAGGCCAGACGGGGCTCAAGTTGGTCGAACGAGGCCACCGAGGCGAGCGCTGGATTGAGGGCATTGCGGCGCAGAGAGGCCTGGAGGCGACGACGTGCGTTCATGACAGCACCTTTCAAAACGTGTCTGACCCCAGCCCATTTCAGCTTTATCGGCCGCTTCGACCGCGTTAATCTTTCGGTCGATCGGTTTTTCCCGATCTGTTTTTCGTTATAAAGTGTGCTGGCGGTCTCCTGCCGGGCTGGCCTCTATGCCCGCCATTTTTTCGCTCATATCCCCCCTTTCTGCGGAGTCTTATCGTGCCCGCCCCAAACCCGCTCCGTCTTGTTGTTCATGGTGCCGCCGGTCGCATGGGGCAGCGCATCATCGCCTGTGCCGCCGCCGATTCAGCCGGCCCATTGAGCGCGGGCTGGCAACTCGTAGCCGCTCTTGAGCGAGCCGAGCATCCCCGCCTGGGCGTCGATGCCAGTACATTAGCCGGCGTGGCCACGGCGGGCGTTGTCGTAAGCGACGCCTGGACCTGTCCAGCCGACGTCGCGATCGACTTCTCGCTGCCCGGGGCCGTAGACGGCATTGCGGCGGCCTGCGTGCGGGCGGGTGTACCGCTGGTCGTTGCCACGACGGGCCTGGAGCCCGCCGATCGGCGGGCAATCGAGCGGGCAGCGCTTGAGATCGCGGTGCTCCAGTCGCCGAGCATGAGCCTCGCGGTCAATATCGCGATGGATCTGGTGGGCCGCGCCGCCACGCTGCTGGCGCGGGTGGGTGATCGGTCTGATGTCGAGATCATCGAATGCCACCATCGCCTCAAGGAGGATTCGCCCAGCGGCACGGCGCTGAAGTTTGGGCAGATCGTGCAAGACGCCTTTGGCTTCACTCGGGTAGCCCACGGTCGCGAAGGGCGGCCCGGCGCCCGGCCAGCCGATGAGATCGGCTACCATGCAGTCCGCGCTGGCGACAACCCCGGCGAACACACGATCCTCTTCGGCCTTGAGGGCGAGTCGCTTTCCGTGAATGTTCGCGCTACCAACCGCGACTGCTACGCGCGGGGCGCCCTGGCAGCCGCACGGTTTTTAGTCGGTAAGCCCGCCGGGCTCTACTCAATGCGCGACGTGCTGGGGCTGAGCTGAGCTTGCGTCACTGCGATGCTGCGGCCCAGCAGCCACCAGCCGGCGAGCAGTTGGAAGAGTAGCACCAGCAGGCCGGCCCGTGGCAGGCCCGTGGCGGCCAGCACCAGCCCGAAGAGTAGGCTGGCCACAAAGCCGGAGAGCTTTGTACCCACGTGCATGAGGCCAAAAGTGGCGCCGAAACGGCCGCTCGGCGCAAGCCCAGCGACCAGCGCCCGGATCACGCTTTGCACGCCACCAAGGACCACGGCCAGAAGAACGGCCAGTGCGTAGAGCTGCATTTTGGTCTGCACAAACCAGGCGAGAAGCAGCACGGCCACCCAGCCGATGAGGCAGACCCCCAATGCCCCCTGTCGATGCCAGCGAGCGGAGAGCCAGCCGACGGCAAGCGCGCCCGGCAACGCCACCAGTTGGACCAGCAAAACGAGTTTCACGAGTTCCGAGTTGTCAAGATGAAACTCTTCGAGCGCGACGCTGGAAAACTGCGCGATCGCCGTCTGCACCGCGCCCATGCTGAGCACAGCGCCCAGCAGCACTCGCCCCAGTGCCTTGACCTGATCGTCGGCAGCATGCGGATCAAAGAGATCACGGGCGAATGCCCAGAGCGTGGCGACCGACGAAGCCGTGGTCTCGTCTGGATCACCCTCTGCGAATCGTGTCCATGCGGCAGGGAGTGAAAACAGCAGCCACCAGACGCCAGTGAAGATAAACGCAGCCCGCAGACCGCCCGTCGTCGTCAGGCCCAGACGGTCGTGCGCCGCCACGATCGTTGTGCCGGCCACCAGCGCAATGGCGCCGCCGGCATAGCCCAGCGCAAAGCCGCCCGCCGACAGCCTGTCGGCCGCATGGCCCGACGCGATCCGGGGCAGCAGGCTGCCAGTGAAGACCGCATCGATATCGAAGCCCACAGAGGCAATCACGATGCAGGCGACCACCGCCAGCCGCGCCGACGGCGGGACGGCCCCCAGCAGCAGCAGCGCTCCACTGCCAAGAATCACGCCGGCCATCAGCGCGGCCTTGTGGGCCCGGCGCTGATCCGCCCAAGCAGCTAGAAATGGCGTGCTCACCGCCGAAGCGAGCATTGCAACAGCGAGCGTCCAGGCCCAGACCACGCCCCCATCGACGCCCCAGGCCCGATCTGCAAACACAACCTTCTCGACATAGGCAACGAGCAGCGTGATTAAGAGGGTCGAAAATGCACTCGCCGCCCAGTCCAGTAGCAGCCAGGCGAGGCTGCCGGTTCCAAACGAGTCGGTTTTCTTCTCGTCTTGCTTCTCGTCTTTCATAGGTCGGTAGTCTAGCTGTCTGTTCCAAACGCCAGCTATCCCGTCTGCGAAGGTTAACGGGACTGCTCGAGGATGCGGGCGGCTGGGTATGCTGAAGGTCGGCAGGCCTCACATCGCCGTCTGTCTACCAGCCACTGCCTGTTTACGGGTGCCGCTCCCATGCTCAGCCAAGAAACGCTCGAGTCTTACCGCAAGATGACGCCCGGAGAGCGGCTAGAACTGGCGCTGAGAATGACTGATGAAAATATTCCCGCCTTGTTTGACGGATCCCCGGCACTGGTCGACCGGCGATTCGAACTCCTCAAGCGAGAGAATGACCAGCGGAATCACAACATGCTGACCGCCATCGCCCGAACCCGGAAGAAACCGTGAGTGCGCTCGTTCAAACGCTGCATGACTTCGCCGCGCTGTTTGATCAGCTCAAGGTGCCTTATGCCATCATGGGTGGCTGGGCGGTGAGGGTCTATGGCTTGCCGCGACCGACCTATGATGTCGACTTCACGATTGCTCTGCCGCGAGAACGGCTGCCTGAACTCTACGCGGCTGCAGTCGCTGTGGGCTTTACTGTTCCCGAACACTATGCAAGTGGTTGGGTCGATAGCGTTGCGGATATGCCCCTGGTCAAATTTCGACTTTATCTTGAGGGGCGGGGAATCGACGCCGACCTATTTCTCGCAGAGTCGGACTACCAGAACGAACTCCTCTGGAGACGACGACAACACTCTATCGCTGGCCGGCCGGCGTGGTTCGTGAGCCCCGAGGACTTGATCCTGCTCAAACTCATCGCCTCGCGACCGCGCGACTTAGGCGATATCGACGATGTTCTCTTCGGACAGCCCGAACTCGACGCCGATTACATGAGCCGGTGGGCGACCGTGCTTGGTGTCGAACAGCAGCTTCAGGAAGCCCTCAAAAACAACACCTGAGTACGACGAGAAGAGATCGTAATCCGCTCAGCCGTAGAGGTCGATCGCCTGAATGATCTCGTCGAGACGGTTACTCACGCTTACCGCCCGGTTGGCGAAGCTCGCCCGGCTCACGCCCCGGCTGCCGAGCACCTCATTGAAGAGCTTCTGATCGGTCGTGTGGTAGGCCACGGTGGCCGTCGGGTCCTTGAGCTGGTGGCCAGTGAGAATGCAGACCACCCGTTCGTCCCGGCCAATCACGCCCTCGGCCACGAGCTGCCGCGCTCCCGCCACGCTTGCAGCGCTGGCCGGCTCACAACCGAGCCCGCCGGCGCCCACCTGGGCTTTGGCGTCGAGAATCTCCTGCTCCGACACCTCCCGGACCACGCCATCGCAGACCTCCAGTGCCCGCAGGCACTTGTTGAGATTCACCGGTCGGTTGATCTCGATGGCGCTAGCAATCGTGTCGGCCCGTTTCTTGTCGCGGTCGAGTTCGTCGTAGTAGTGGCAGGCCGGGGAAAGATCGGCCCGGCCCCCGTCCCACCGCAGACCCCGATTGTGAAAGAGTTCGTAGAGCGTGTTGGCGCCGGCGGCATTGATGACGGCGAGCCGGGGCACGCGGTCAATCAGGCCGAGCTTCCGCAGTTCGGCGAAAGCCTTGCCGAAGGCACTTGAGTTGCCGAGGTTGCCGCCGGGAACCACGATCCAGTCGGGCACTTCCCAGCCCATCGACTCAAGCACACGGTACATGATCGTCTTCTGGCCCTCGAGCCGAAAGGGATTCACGCTGTTGACCAGGTAGATGCCGAGCTTCCCGGCGACTTCCTTGACGCGGGCCATGGCATCGTCGAAATCACCTGCGATCTGGATCGTGAGCGCGCCGTAATCGAGCGCCTGCGAGAGCTTGCCATACGAAATCTTGCCGGAGCCGATGAAGATGATCCCTCGCATGAGCTTCGTGACAGCGCAATAGACAGCGAGCGATGCGCTTGTGTTGCCGGTCGAGGCGCAGGCGGCGCGACGGGCTCCGATCATGCGGGCATGGGTGAAGGCCGCCGACATCCCGTTGTCTT
>JBAXUW010000013.1:0-32018 GCA_037129495.1 Planctomycetota bacterium
AGGCCCGCCCAGCAAAAATCGCAGGATGCGATGTTTTGCGTGAAACGGACAAGATATGGAAATCTTATCCCACAAAAGACAGAAGACAGCGTCGCAACGATGCGACGGAAAGCACCAGCGGGCGGAGGCCCGCCCAGCAAAAATCGCAGGATGCGATGTTTTGCGTGAAACGGACAAGATGGAAATCTTATCCCAGGGGACGAGGACAAGCTGCGGCCCATGTCCTCTCGGACGGAAACGGTTGTAAAGGTCGCAAGGGACGGCGGGGAATTCCCGCGTTGCGGTGACCGGGAGGGCCGATCTCAACTCAAAAGTGTTCCTTGGCCGGCCACACCGCATGCTGGAAGTTTCCATGAAACTCTGTTCCGATTTCGTCCGTAGCACTCTGTGTCTGCCGGTCTTGCTGTTGTTATCGCTGTCCGCCCTGGCGCCGTCGGCCGCCCATGGCATCGAGATGTTTACCTACTTCGGCGACGGCAGTCGCATCGGCCTGCCGAGTCTTGAAGTGCCGGTAGAGGCGTATCCCGGCATTCCGCTCCGCAGCGACCGGCTGCGGGCCCGACGGCGGGCGCAGCAGACAGGAGGCCCTGTGCGGTTGGGGCCGCCAGGCCTGCCGACCCAGCCGGGGGGAATCACGATCCGCCCCATGCCAAACATGCCAAACATGCCAAACTCGGCGCCGCGGGCTGCTGTGGCCGCTCCAACGCGGTAGTCAGAAATCAGTTACCGACAGGCTTTTTGAGCGTGGCAAGAAGATCGGCTGCATCGGCACGGGTGGCAAACATCGCGTCGTTGGCAAGGACATCCTCGAGAATCTTGCGAGCGCGGTCCTTTTCGCCACGATCAACCAGCAACTTTGCCACATAGTAAGCACCGTCAGTCGTGAGCTGGTTGTTCTGCGAGATCTGCGCAAGGATCTTTTCGGCGTCCTCTCGGCGGCCCAGCTTGTAATAGACCCAGGAGAGGGTCGTGAGCGCATTCGCCTGCTGGGGCGATCCCTCGCGGTGCATGGAGACGTTGGCCTCCGCCATTTCAAGCGCCCGCTGTCGGGAGTCTTTGTCGTCTGTCTCGATTAAAACAAGCGCGAGTGAGTTACTTGCCGGGAAGTTACCGGGCGATTGCACATGGGCCTCTTCAAAGAGTTTTTCCGCCGTCTTGTAGTCGCGAGCCACGCGGGCGATCGCACCGCGGACAACCTTCCCTTCCAGGCCCTTCGGGTCGAGCTTGAGGGCCTTATCGGCATTGATGATGGCCGCTGCGAGATCATTTTGACCGAGATACCACTGGGCCGCCGCCAGTAATACAGAAGCATCCTGGGGCGCTGCTTTGACCGCCTGATCAATCAGCTTTCTGGCCGTATCGCGTTGCTTGGCGTCGTCATAGAGGCGGGCCATTGCCAACTCTGGATACACCGCCTTACTGTCGAGCTTTTGCGCCTCGCGAAACTGTTCCAGAGCCTCCTGCGGCTTGTTGAGTTGGAAGAGCACGATCCCGAGCCGTTGATGGCCGCTGGCGTTGTCGGGGTCGAGTTCGAGCCAGCCGGTCAGGTACTTCTGCGCCTTCTCCCACTGCTTTCTCGCCTCCGCCACTGCGGCGTTGCCTGCAGAGCAGCGAATCTCAAAGTCGCGTTTCCGTTTGGGATTCTCGGTGAACGTGGCCGTGAGCAGCGTCGCCTTGCCAAACAGCACGTCGGCATCTGTGATCCGCCGATCCTGGAAGGCAAGGTCGCCCAGCATCAAATAGGGCTCGGGATCGCCCGGAAATTTCACCGCCGTGTCTTCCAGTTCGGTTCGCGCCGGTGGCAATTGGTTTACGCCCAGCCAGAGAACGGCCATCATCATGCCCGGTGGCGGCAGCTTGGGATTATTCGATCTGGCCCGCTCAAGGAGGGCCCGGCAGCCGTCGATGTCACGTTCACGGAAGCGAGTGATGGCGTTATTGATGTCGCCATATTGGGCGTCGTCGGAAACAGCCTTGCCGACGAGCGTCTGGGCCGTGATCTGCCCCTCAGCGGCGTTGCCGAGGCAGACTGCCACCAGCAGAGCGATCACCGGAGCAGCCCACGAAATTTTATACGAGCGATTTGATCGGCTCAACATGCCACGCACTCCGCTGCAGGAACTGTCACGAAAATCGTCTCCAGACGAGTTTACCGTGGGCTTGTGATACATTACAGAACAAGAGTCGAAAAATCCACGGTGGGGCCGCAAAAAAATTTCGAGCGAGTGCGATGCTGGGAGCTGTTTTCGAGCGCGAGTTGCAGGCGGTGCCACGGGCCCGCGGGCAGTATCTGGCCCGTGCCATCTATTGCGGAGCGCTCTTGGGTATCGTTGCCACCTGCTGGCTGGTGGTCACCGGCACGCAGACGGTGACTACGGCGGGCGACACCGCCCGGTTTGGCGCCACGCTGCTGCGGATCCTATCACCGTTACAACTCTCGCTGGCCATGCTGGCCGCCGCCATGACAAGTACCGTCGCGGTCACGGCTGAAAAGGATCGGCGGACGCTCGAACTGCTCCTCATCAGCCGGCTCACCGACGGTCAACTCGTGCTGGGCAAACTGGCGGGCAGTCTGCTCCGCGTGCTTCTGCTTTTGTTGGCGGCGGTGCCGGTCTTCGTCATCGCCTCGCTCTTTGGCGGCGTCATGATGCCGCAACTCGCGCGGGTCTTTGTGGTCACCACCGCAGCGGCGCTGGTCGCGGCTAGCGTGGCCACGTGCATCGCCTTTTGGAAAGACACCACGTTTGCGGCGCTGGCCATCACGACCTTTGCGCTTGTGGCCTGGCTCGCGGCCGGCGAGGTCGTCGCCAGCCGGTGGGGCTCAAATGCGGCGGCGCAGATGTCGCCGGCGCGGGCCGTGTTTGCGGCGCTTGAGCCCGCTGGTGGCAGCAGACTGCTCCCTTTTCTCACCGTCTGCGTTGGCACAATCGTGCTGGCCAACGGCGTGGCCGTGAGTCGCGTGCGGGCCTGGAACACGACGCAGGATGCACGGCGGCAGCCCGAGGCCACCGCCGCGGCCCGCGCCGTGGTGGCGAAGCGGCCCTCGAGACAGGTCTGGGACAATCCCGTGCTCTGGCGGGAGATCTGTACTCGCGCCCACGGCAAGGCGATCCTGCTCGTGCGGTTGGCCTGGCTCCTGCTCTTCGGGGCTGCCGTGGCTGGGATCATCGCCGAGGCGCGACAGGCTCGGCCCGACGGATTTACCGTGGCGGTGGCGGTCGTCCCGATGGCGCTGGCCAGCCTGCTGGCGGTGGCGGCGATGGCCGTCACGAGCATCACCACCGAACGCGACCGCGGCGCACTCGACGTGCTGCTGGTCACTGATTTGGAACCGAGTGAGTTTGTCTGGGGCAAGCTGCTAGGCGTCTTGACGGCGGCTCGCGAAATCGTGCTCCTGCCACTGGTGCTCTGCGGGGCGCTGGCTGCGGCCCGACTCACCACTGTGGAAAATGCGATCTATCTGGGCCTCGGTATGGCGATCTTGCTCTTCTTCGCGGCGGTGCTCGGTCTGCACGCGGGGCTCTCGCATCAGTCGTCGCGACGGGCGATTGCGGTGGCGCTGGGTACCGTGGCGTTTCTCTTCGTGGGTGTGGCCACAGCCATGCGGATCATGGTGGCGTTTGGATCCAGCTTTGAGCTGCAGCTGGCGCCATTCTTGGCGGTGATCGTCGGCGGTGCGGTGGGCCTCTACGCCGCCCTCTCGGCCCGCAATCCCTCACCGGCGATCGCGTGGGCCTCGGCGCTCCTGCCGAGCCTAACGTTTGTGGCGATCACCGGCTTCCTCCAGGGAAACGCGCTGCAGGTCTTTCTGGTAGCGGCGGCGGCCTACGGCTTCGCCACGCTGGCGATGCTCGTGCCGGCGATCGGCGCATTTGATCTGCTTACGGGCCGCACCACGACGGGCGAATGACGGCAGGCTATTGGCGGGCTGAGCTGGTTGGTGCCTCAGCGATAACGTTCTGCGGTCGGCCTGTTGCAGTCGCCTGCTCAAGCTTCGCCAGTCGCGTGGCGATCTCGGGAGACATCAGTCCGCGGGCGACCGCTTGTCGGTAGCTTTCGATGGCGTCGGAAGACCGATCGAGCGACTCCTGCGCCATGCCCTCAAGCGCCAGCACCTGCGGCGGCGTCTGATTTGGACCATAGCTCTCGCCGAGGATCGCGAGGGTCGCCAGCGCACGCTGCGGCCGATCGAGCCGCCGGTAGACCTCGGCCGTGTCGAGGATTAGATCCCGGTCGTCTGGCGCGATCGCGAGGGCCCGGTGGAAGTCGGCGAGCGCCTCCTCGGGCCTGCCACGGGCCAGTGCCGCCTGGCCGTGTAACCGCCAGGCCTTATCGGAGCGCGGCGCGGCCCGCACTGCCTCGCGGGCGAGCCGATCCGCGTCGTCGAGCAGGCCGAGCTCAAGGTACATTCTTCCGCCATCAATCGAGAGGCTCGTGTCGCCGGGCGAGAGCCGCAGCGCTTCAGCGATCTGTGTGACCGCCGCCACGCGTTCGCCCCGCTGCCAAAGCACATCGGCGTAGTGCCGTCGCGCGTCGATATCAGTTGGGCAGTTCTTCACCGCGCGTTCAAGCAGGCTCTCAGCCCGCAGAAGATCCTTGCGGTCGACCGCCGAGAGTCCCTCGTTGCAGAGCCGGCGAGCATCCGCCACTTCCTGCTGAGCCGGGCCCGACCGGGGCAGGAGCCGACAGCCCGAGCCGACGGCCAGAACGTGTGCCGCGGACAACAGGGCGATCGCCAGTGTTTTTCTGACTGCGGTGGGGGAGGCTCGTGGCATAGAGCAGTGATCCGGAGGAGACCGGAACGATAGGTTTTCGGGGCCTCATGCACAACGGGAACCGCACTCTCCTGCCCCGCCGACCCGGCTTGCCTCGCCCCCCGTGTTGCCCGTTCTTGAAGCGGTCTTGCCGGTCACGGTTGGCAGGCCTATTGAGAGAATAGTGAACGGCTCTCGTTGCTCGAGTGGGTTTGAATCCATGCACCTTCCCCCCATGCCCCCTGTGATCAGCCGCTGGCTGGCGGGCTTGGCAGTCCTCGCGCTGGCGGTTCTCATCGGGGGCGGCTTTGAGATGCATGACGAGGCCGTGGAAGTTCCTGCCTCGCCGGCTGCACGACTGACGGCGGCAGTGCCAGAACCCGGCAACGCGATTGAGTATGTCGAGGGCTACGACGCCGGTCTGCGGCGGGCGACCGCAGAGAACAGGCCGCTGCTGGTGCTGTTTCGGGCCGCGTGGTGCCGCTGGTGTGCGGAGTTTACCCAGGGCACGCTGGTCGACCGTCGGTTGGTCGGCCTATCGAGGCAGTTTGTCTGCGTGATCGTTGATGCCGACCGACATGCCACCGACTGTCAGCGGTTTGGCGTGAAGGAATTTCCGACGGTCATTGTCACGGCGGCCGGCGGCGGGGCATCCCGCCGCTGGACGGGCTGCCCATCCGCGGAGGAACTTGTGTCGGCCATGAACGAGACGCTGCCGATAGCCCGAATGGCGGCGGCGGAAGAGGCCGCCGCTGCGGACGCGACGCGGTGATGCAGTACACTATCTGGCACTGTAAAACCCTGGCTCAAGGCCCAAGGCCGGGGATGGCCCGGGCCGTTGCCAGCAAAGTCACCAAAGAAAATAGCAGACCGTGCCCACACCTCTGATACCGGCCGATCAGCAGTCCGCTTCACGCGAAAGAAAGTTTCACTCCTATCCCTGGTGGAGCCCGCGGTTTTGGCACGGCATGCCGCTGAGGGTCTGGCTCCCGCTCGTGGCCGAGCATCGCGCCCAGGCCAGCCTCACCAAGTGGGGATTGATGGCCACGATCACGGCGGCCGCGGCCTCAAACTCTGTCTTCGAGTCGCTTTGCACGGCCCGGTTTCGGCGGCAACTCCGGTCGCCACCGACCACGCCGCCGCCGCTGTTTATCATTGGTCACTGGCGGTCAGGCACCACGTTATTGCACGAAATGCTGATGCTCGACGATCGATTCTGCTGCCCGAACACCTACCAATGCTTCACGCCGGGCCACTTTCTGCTCACGGAAGACTTCTTGACAGCCGCGTTAGCCTGGATGATTCCAGCCAAGCGGCCGATGGACGACGTGGTCGCCGGCTGGGATCGCCCGCAGGAGGATGAATTCGCCCTTATGAACATGGGCGCTCCCTCCCCCTACCGCCGGATGGCGTTTCCGGTCACGAGTCCGGATGTTCCGCAGTCGCTCGATCTCGCCCACCTCTCGCCAGCTGAACTCGACCGGTGGAAGCAGATGCTACGACGGTTTCTCAGCACGCTGGCCGTCAAGGATTCGCGGCGGCCAGTGCTCAAGAGCCCGCCGCATACGGCCCGCGTCGGCGTGCTGGCGGAAATGTTTCCGGAGGCACGGTTCCTGCACCTGGTCCGCGACCCATTTGTTGTCTTCTCCTCAACGATGCGGCTCTGGCGGTCGCTGCATGAGGTGCAGTCGCTGCAGGTCGACCGGGGCGCCTCACTCGAGCATTACGTGTTTGCGGCGTTTGAGGAGATGTATGCGGCCTTCGAACGTGACCGGGCGACGCTTCCGGCTGACCGCTTGCACGAGATCAAATACGAAGACTTGGTCAGGGATCCCGTGGGACGGCTCGCGGAGGCCTACGATCGGCTCTCGCTGGGCGACTTCGGTCGCGTGCGGGAGCCGCTTGAGGCCCAGGCCCGTTTGATGAAACAATATAAAACCAATACCTACGCCCACGATCCGCGGATCGTAGCCGAGGTCGCCCGCCGCTGGCGGCCGTTCATCGATCGCTACGGCTACGCGGTGCCGTGAGGCTGGCTTGGTCACGACAAGAGCTCTTAGAATGTCGTTCCCAGAGGCGAGTGTTATGGAATACTTTGGCGTTTTTAGATTCCTCCGGCGCGGAGCAAGGCGCCTGTCTTTCTTGGCACCGATGGCGACCTGCCTCCTGCTTGCGGTCGGCTGTGGTGGGCAGGACGTTTCAAAAGCCATCAAGGAGTCGGCGCCGGTGATCGCGCTTGGCCCCGGCCCTCTGAAGCTGGGGGAGTTGCTGGCTGTCAGCCTGCGGCCTGGCGGTCAGGCGACAGTGGCTCTGAACGTGGCCCGAGCCAGCCGCACCGGACCGATCGCGGTGACGTTAGGAACTCTTCCCGACGGTATCACAGCCCCTTCGGTTTCCATCAAGGAGGGGGAATCGGCGGGCGTATTGACAATCACGGCTGCGCCGACACTTGGCGATGCAGATCTCGAGGCGTCAATTGAGGTGACTGCGACCAGCGGCGAAGCGAAAGCCACGCAGCCGCTCCGTTTGCAGGTGCCGAGATTCATGCGGCCTGAATTCGGACCAGTGGACAAACTCCTGCTCCAGCCAGGCACCACACTCACTGTGAACGTGCCGGTTCGGTGGAATGATGTTTCGGAGCCGTTTGAGATCCGGTTGGGGGCGATCCCCGCCCCGCTCAAGGCCTCCATCACGCCGCTCTTAGCCAATGCAGAGAGTATTCTTCTGACGGTCGAGGCGGGTGCTGGGCTCGAGGAGGGAGTGTTTGCAATTGCAGTTGAAGCGGAGGTCTTGGCTCGGGACATCGGCCTGAAAATCCCAGTGATCGTGAACCGGCATCCGTTTTCTATTGCGGCCGGGCTCGTCGCGACTCTGGTGCCGGGACAGTCAAAGCGGGTCGAGGCGGCAATCAACAGGCAGACCTACGATGGACCATTCGCACTGAATTTCGTTGGTTTGCCGCAGGGCGTGACGATGGCCCCCGTGCTTGTGCCGGCAGGGGAGGCAACGGCGACGCTTGAAGTGGTCGCTGATGAAACGGCCACTCCTGGCGTTGGCTCCGCGGGTATTCAGGCTGTGGCCGGGCACTTGGTAGAGAGCCAGGCGCTGGTTGTTCGCGTTTTGAGCAAAGACGAACAGCCGTTTGCGCCGCTCGAATGGCAGTTCGAGAAAGCTGCAGAAATGCTCCATCGCCCCGGTGGGATCGGGAGCCGCGTGACCGTGAAGAGGCGGACAGAGCTGGGAAATCTCTATGGTAGTTCGCCGGAGGCGACGGCGGCCGTGGAGCGGGGGCTGGCATGGCTGGCGAAGCAGCAACAGCCGGATGGCAGTTGGAAAGCCAACGACGATGCGGCCACGGGAGTCGCTGCTGGGGATGCTTTCGTCAACGATCGTGTTCCCAACACGGCGCTCGCACTCTTGCCGTTTCTGGCCGAGGGACTCACCCATGCGCCTAACTCGGTCACCGCTCCCTGGCTGGAAGAGTATCGCCCGGTGGTCAAGCAGGGGCTGGAGTTCTTGGCCCGGTCTCAGCAGTTGGGCAACGGCGCAGAGAAGGGCTCACTCAAAGGGGGCATCGATGGCCAGATTTTTGGCATCACGGCTTTGTCGGAGGCGTATGGATTGTCTGCCGACGATCGCCTCAGAAACCACGCCTCGCAGGCAGTCAAGTATCTGGTAACGCTGCAGCACAAACGCAATGGTGAATGGGAGGCTCTGAGGGGAGACGATCATTTTCTCACCACCGGGCGTGCCATGCTGGCGCTGTGCACGGCGAGGTTGTCTCGCATCTCGGTATCAACGGCTGCTCTGACCAAGGGGGAGAAGTTTATGGACTTATGCGCGGCTGGCGACGAGGGCAACCCCAAGTCGACCTATTGTGTCGCACCCGGTGCGGCGGCAAATCCCACGGCAACGGCACTTGGATTGCTGGTCAGGCAATATCTGGGCTGGCTAAAAAATGATCCGGCGTTGCTGGCGGGTCAAGAGTATCTCTTGCGGCATCCGCCGCCGGAATCGGGCGAAACGCTGGGAGATCTTGACTATTACTTTTTTGCCACACAGGTCATGCGAAACATGGAGGGCGAGTCTTTTGACCGTTGGAATCATCTGATCAGAGAGCATTTGCTGAGGACGCAGGAACAGGCGGGGGAAATGGCCGGCAGTTGGGCTGGCCAGACAACCGATCTCGGCGGTCGGACCGATCGACTCTATGGCACGGCGATCGCCCTCATGACGCTGCAGGTTTATTACCGCACGTGTCCCATGTATCGGCCGATGAGCGCTGGAATGGCGGCGGCGCAGCCAGGTGATACTCCGGAATCTCCAGAGGCAGAGGCCGCGCCGGAGTGATGCGGGCAGACGTGCCGGCATTGCTCATGACCGCTGGGGTGAACCGCGTCGCCGAGACTGCTGCTGCATTCGCACCTTCGGATCGGCCTGCATGCTGCGGGCCTCGTCGGCATATTCTTCGGAGGTCATGCGGATGCGTTGTTCAAACCGCAGTCGCGAGATCGTAAACGTCGCGGCGGCCACCGCGGCAGCCGCCGCCACGAGCGGCAGCATCACCCACTGCGCGGCGGCAAACACCCGCGTCGGATCGTCAGCGAGGTCGCCCGAGCCGATACTATTCACCAGCGGCCGGGCCGAGAGCGTTGCCGCCGTCACCAGGAGAACCAGACCGCAGGCGTGGCCCGCCACCGAGGCAAGCGTGTCGAGGGAAAAGATGCGGGCCAGACCTGCAAACAGGCTGATGCGGTGCAGGGTCGGCGCAGCCCGCGATAACTGCCATGCCGACCCATCCAGCAACACCCGCACTGTCAGGCCGACCGCCCCGGCGACAGCAACGAGCGCCGCCGTTGGAAGTAGCAGGGCAACCGGCAAGAGGAGATCGAACCGTGGGCCTTCGGCAGTGGAGCTGGCCGCAGCGGTGGCGGCGGAGAGCGACTCCCGCATCATCGCAGTGGCCGCCGGAAGAGTGGCGTCGGCCCACGACGGCAGGAGCAGAAGCGCGGTTGCCATGCTGGCCACCCACGCAGGCAGGCTCGCCATCGGCATGACACCCAGCCGGCGGGCCAACTCGCGGCGGCGTGGTGTGGCCGGAATCGTGCGGTCGGCGGCATCGCTCATGGGATCACCTTTCGCCGAAGCAGGCATCAATCGAGCGCAGCATCATGAGGCCGCTGCTGCCCGCCCAGGCTTCGGCTCCCAGCCAGAGGCTGACTAAAAGCACGAGTGAGGCGAGCCCCTGAAGCAGGCCCGGGCCGGCTGCGAAAGGGATCGTCCGCAGGCAGATGGAGCTGGCAAGATGAAAGGCCACCACCGCGACCAGGGCGGGGATTGCGAGCACGACTGCCAGCGAGACCGCCACCGCTGGCGTGGTCACGGCGAGAGTTATCAGCCACTCCTGGGGCGCTCCAACGAATGCAGTGCCAATCGGGACGTTGCGGACGCTGTCTATCAGCCCTCCCACCACGGCGAGCTGTCCGCCTGCGGTGAAGAAGGCTGCTAGGCCCACCCACCAGGCCAGCCGTGCGATGCCTGCCGTTTCGCTGCCGGCGGTGGGATCAAAGTCGTCGGCCCAGGAGAGCCCGGAAACGCTGCCGAGGATGCTGCCGGCCCATGCTGTTGCCATCAGGACAGCGGCCGCCGCGGTGCCCATCACCAGTCCGACGAGCAGCTCAGCCGCGAGCACCGGCAAGAGCGGGCCGACCGGTTGGACGCCGTCGGCATGGTGCACGGCCAGCGCCATTGGCACCGCCACGACCGCCAGCGCAAAGACGAGTGTCAGCCGGATGCGAACCGACGCGCCGGGCAGAATCGGCAGCGTGCCGGTGACGACGGCCGCCGCGATGCGTCCGCAGACCCCCGCCGCGATCACGAATTCCTGCGACGAGGTTGGTGGCAGCTCAAACATGTCCATGCGAAAACTGGTTGTACGGTTCCAACTTCTTTCACGACAGGTGAAAAAAGGTAGCAGCCACCAATCCTGTTCACTCGAGCGCATCTCCCTTTGGCGTAGCGGTGAGATGGCAGCTTGAGGGAGGTAGGCAAGGGGGTCGGCGAACGCTCGAGGAGCCTGAGGGCGTATCCTCGCCCCGGCGACGAGACTTTTGCCGCCCCCGAGCCGGCACTACGCGTAAGTCGAATGCGCTCTAGCGGCCGTGCCAAAACCGTAGCCCTCGTTACGGCGTCGCCGCCGTGCGAAACATCTCGACAAAGCGCTCCACCATCCATGGCATCGCGAGCACCAGCACCGCCGCCATCGCTGCCAGCCGCGGGACAAGACCCACCAGCGGCTCGTGAATACCGGTGGCCGCCTGCACGAGTCCGGTCATCACTGCCACGCCGAAGCCTACGATGAGCACCGGCGCGATCACGAGCAGGCCGCCAAGAATGGCCTGCCGCACGAGTTCCACGAGGTCGCCGTCGGTCATGCCTTACAACTCCCTAGGAGGCTGTGTGGCGGACGCCATCGAGTAATGATCGGACCACCAGCGACCAGCCATCAGCGGCCACGAATACCATCAGCTTGAGCGGCAGCGAGACGAGCGTCGGCGGTAGCATCACCAGGCCCGTTGACACCACCAGCGTCGCCACGAGGACGTCGAGCACAAGAAAGGGCAGCAGCAGCCGGAAGCCGATCGCGAAGGCGGTCTTCAATTCGCTGACAAGAAACGCCGGCAGCAGCGTCTCCACTGGCACGTCGTCGTAGGTGGCCACGTGTTTTGGGGCAGAGGGATGACGCGTGAGAAAGTAGAGCATCGTGTCGCGATTGCCCGACTCTTCGATCTGGGTGGCCATCCAGCGGCGGACCGGCAGTGTGCCCTGCTCGTAGGCTGCGGCGAGTTCGATCCGTCCCTGCTGGTAGGGCTCGACGCCGTCGCGGTAGGCGGCAGTCCAGACCGGCCACATCACCAGTGCCGAGAGGAACAGGGCCAGCGAGGTAAGAATCTGATTGGAGGGGAGTTGCGGCGTGCCCAGACCCTGTCGCACCAGCGACAGCACGATCGACATCCGCACAAAGCAGGTCGTCATCAAGAGCACGGCCGGCGCGAGGCTGGCCACGCCAAACATGACTGCCGCAGAGAGCGCGCTGTCGAGCGACCGCGTGCCGAGCAGCTGGGTGAGCATCCCCGATGCTGCCGATCTTGTGTCGCTGGCGGTTGTGCTCGACGAGCCTGGCTGGGCTGGCTCGTCAGCGGCTTGAGCCGCTGATGTGGGCGCGGTCATCACTGCGGACGCCAGGAAGATCGAGGTGAGCAAAAGCTTTGGACGAGCGATCATGCCACCTCCTCGCCACCGCGGACTTCTGCCGCTGCTGGTGGTTGGCTGCGCGGCGAAAGGCTGCGGGCAGTCGTGGTCGGTCGGATGGGCGGATGCACTCCGCGGCAGGCGGCGGTAATGCAGGCGGTCGCCTGCGGGTCGGAGATTTCAGCGAGCGTCTGACAGCCTGCCGCTGAAACGCCCACCAGCAGTGTCTTTGGGCCGAACCGCACGACTCGCACCGCATGCTGGCCGCCGAGTGGTCCCTCCCCCAGCACCTCGAAAACATCTGGGGGTAGGGAAGGCTTCCGCCGCTTCGTGAGCATGGTCGCGGCAGCCACGACGACGAAGGCGGCCCCAATTGCGGCCAAGAGTTTCCAGTCAGAGCGTTGGCCAGATCTGGTCAGCGCGCCTGTTTCACCGTCGACCATGCCGACCGATCGAGAGTCGGCACTGGCGTCGAGCGGGAGGGCTGGCAGTACCTCCGGCATGCTGCCGCGTTTAGTGGGAGCGGTGGCCGCTCGCTGGACCGGAGCCGAGGTCTGCAGGGAGGCTGGCTGGGCACGTTGGGCGATCGGCTGGTCCTCAGCCAGCAGCGGTTCTGGCAGGGGCGCGATTGCGGGCAGTTTTTCAGGGCCGGCCGCCCGGGCCGAAGCCGTACAAGCACAGAGCGCCAAGAGGAGCACCGCCGCACGGCCGATCGCCGAACCGCTAGGGGCGTGAATTGAATGAGTCGCTTCGCTCTCGCCGACAGTCGACCAGTCGATTCGCGGTGGCTGCTGCCGCATACGATCCACCTCAGAGCCAGCGCGGCGTCCCCCCGCCAGCCAGAGGAACCCTGCCAGGAGCCCGACGCAGATGCTCGTGGCCGCCAGCCAAAACTGCCTTGGGACCTCAGCGAATCGCCCCGCGGTGACCGCAGCCATGGCCGCGTCGAGGCCGTGTGGGCCGTCAGGTTCATTGCTGGTAGTGACCGCCGCGGGAGCTACGCGTGCGGCGCGGACGGCCGATTCACGGCGGGCCCCCAACGGAGAGGCAACCGGAAAACTGGTCACCATCACGCGACGCTGCGTCGGATCACGGGAGGCTGGCAGCAGGCTGAGCACATGCTGGCGGATCCGGTCGGTCTCCTGAGCTTCAATCACGAGGGGATCGATCACAACTGGCGGCAGCACTGGCTGGCCGGCCCGCTCCACCGCCGCCCGGCAGGCTGCCTGAAAATAGGTCTCGGGTATGGCAATCGACACAAAGATCGACTCCGGCAGATCGGTCGCCGCCTGTCGCTGGGGGGCAGATTGAGCCATGTTCGGCTTCGGCGCAGCGGGCGGAGCGACGGCGACGATCGTGACGGACCGCGGTCGGATCTCGGCCGGGGCATTGGCATCGGCCCGCCTCTGGATGGGCTCAGGCCGTGCGGGAGGCTGATCACTCGGATGAACTTCAAGTTGCTGATCCGGCAGCATGGCGAGCGTCACAGGGTCGCTGACTGTCCCACCGAATTCCACCGAGACGTCAACCGTGGCGCCCTTCACGAAGCTGAGGGCCTGCCGCACCTTGGCGACGAGATGGTGCTCGTGCGCAATCTTGCGGGCGAGTACCGGATCGGCGGCGGCCACTGCCTCGGCTTCGCGTTCTCCCGCGACCTCAAGCGGCCCAGCGTAGACACGGCCAACCCTCAGGTCGGTCACGGCCACACGTTCTGGAGTCAGGCCGGCAATCGACGCGCTCACGAGCACACGAATGGCCTGGATGCGGGTCACGTCGAGTTCCATGTCGGGCTGCGTGCGGACATTCACGCTGGCGGTCTTGGCCGGACCGCCAGCATCGAGGTTGTGGTGGGCTTCGGTGTCGTAGAGAACCGCAGCCCTATCGATGCCCGGCATCGAGCAGATGACCAGCGATAGTTCTTCCTGCGTGGCCACTCGCAGGAGTTCGTCTTGCACCGCCCTGCTCTGCCAGGGGCTGTTTTTTTCAAGCGCACGCCGCAGGCTGCCACCAAACTCCCGTGGCAATGCTTCCGCATCGACGAGCGCCCGCATGTAGGCGCTCTGGCGGCTGCGCGGCACCCAGACCCGACCGCCATCAGTGCGGTGGTCGGTGAGTTGGGCCCGATCGAAGGCCGCCTCCATGATTGCCATCTCAGACGACGGCAGCGTCATCCCGGCGAGGAGTTCGACCTCTTCGTTCACCGGCCGGTCGCGAAGCAGCCAGACTGCCCAGCCGATCGACGCAACGACAAGGCCCAGAGCGATCACCTGCGCCGGCGTGATGGCCAGCGACATGCGATCGCGAAAGAGCGACGAGGGTTGCTGTGCGTCCATGCACTGCCCTTCTTAACTTTGAAAGAACTCGTTTGTATCTGTGGCGGTTTGCTAGGCGACCTGCCGCTGGGACTGTCGCCGCGTGAGCCGTAAGGTGATGGCCACACCCCCATCGGGGCAGTTTGTGGCATGCAGCGTGCCGCCGATCCGAGCCGTGGCCGCCCGCACCGCGGCCAGTACGAGACCGGCTCCTTCCGGCGGGGCGCTCGGCTCACAGCGATCGGCGGTGGTTTCGCCCAGCCACATTTTGACAGGATCGGAAAGTGGTGGTCCTGAGTCGGCCACCTCGATCTCGATGGCATCGCCCACGTCAACACTGGTGATGATGACCTCGGGAACCACAGGCACCTCGCCAGCGGCAACCGGTTTGGCAGCCGACTCAAACGCCCGACGGACGAGCGGTTCGAGAGCGCGGCGCACCAATGACAGATCGGCAGCTAAGAATTGTTCGTGGTGCCGGCAGACGTCGAGCGTGGCGGTGACCGCGGGCCGTCCCTGCTCGCGGCGGACACGCACGCACTCCGACAAGACCGACGCCAACAGGCCAGACGGCGGCAGAGCCTTCGGGGGCTGGTAGAAGCCCCGCGCTCCGAAACGACGGTGATGGAAGGGGAGTGTCATGATGATCCCCTCAGGGACGACGAGGCTGAAATGACGAAGCTGAAATGATGAGGCAGGGACGAAATGCCGGGACTACGAGGCGGAGAGCGAATGAACGGCAGCAGGCGTGCCGCAGACCTCGTCCATCACCCATCGGTTTACGTCGGCGAGTACCGCCGAGGAGAGATCGCTGTTGCCCGAATAGATACGCATGGCCAGGGCCGCCCCGGCGGCATGGAAGAGGCGGAGTGTACGATCGGTGTAGCAAGCCTGCTCGACCGCCTGGGAGCGACTGCAACAGAGCAGCATCGGCAGCCGGCGAACGTCAGCAAGCTGCGAGAAGAGCGCCTCTTCGAGTGGGAAGGAGCCGCCGAGCGAGATAACGCCGGCGAAGCTCTGGGGATGACGGCAGCCGATGCGAAAGGCGTCGCTTCCGCCTGCTCCCTGCCCGACGAGAAAGATACGGCTGGGATGAATGGAGATCCGGTCCCCAATCCGTTCGATCGACCGCCAGACCGCCTCGTCAAGCCCCATGGCAGGCCCATCCTTCGGAGCGATGACCGGCTGCACGGCGACAAAGTTGCGGAGGCTGACCCGCTGCATGACGCGGCCAAGTTCGCGGCCTTTTTTGGCGGTCGCCGCCGTGGAGGTCTCGGGCAGCCAGACAAGGAGCGGATAGTCGTAGCCCGGCTCATATCCCAGCGGCGTGAAAAGTTGATCGTCGCCCAGCCAGGGAGAGGCCTTGGAGGCGCCGAGATCAGTCCTGCTGCCGGCGGCTGACCGCTGAAAAGCGCTACGATTTCGGGTTTTCTTCTGCGGCAGGCGACTGCTCATCTGGCACCTTCAAGGGTGGGGAAGACGGGACAACGACCCGCGGTTTGTAGCCGAACGCCCCACTGCCAGCAACGGCAGGATCAGCCTCCGATCGGGCCGGAGGAAGACGGGGCAATCCAGGCAAAGAGCGGGACCCGGGCTATGCTTTTTTATAGCCCGTAAGCCGGTCCATCACGCCCACAAGCTCCTTGACAGCCCCAATGCTCTTGTCGAGTGCAGTTCGTTCGTCAGGCAGCAGTTTGAGTTCGATAATCTTTTCCACGCCGCCGGTGCCGAGCACGACTGGCACACCGACGAAGTAGCCACCGACACCATATTCCTTGTCGCAATAGGCCGCGCAGGGAACAAGCCGCTTCTTATCTCGCACCACGGCCTCCACCATCTGCGTCGTGGCCGCAGCCGGGGCGTAGTAGGCGCTGCCGGTCTTGAGCAGACCAACGATCTCCGCGCCGCCGTTACGGGCCCGGTTGACGATCGCGTCGAGTCTGTCTTGAGGCATCAGTTGCGTGACCGGAATCCCACCGACGCTCGTGCAACTGGGAATCGGTACCATCGTGTCGCCGTGGCCACCGAGCAGCACTGCGGAGATATCCTCCACACTCACGCCCAACTCGAGGCTCAGAAAGCTGCAGTACCGGGCCGTGTCGAGGATGCCCGCCTGACCGATCACGCGGGACGGCGGAAAGCCGGTCACTTGAAAGGTCCGCTGCACCATCGCGTCGAGCGGATTGCTGACAACAATGATGACGGCCTGCGGGCTTGTCTCGCGGATCTGTGCCGCCACGTCGCCCACGATCTTTGCGTTGGTGGACAGCAGATCATCGCGGCTCATGCCGGGCTTGCGGGCGATGCCGGCGGTGACGACCACCACGTCGCTGGCGGCGGTGTCGCTCCAGTCTGTGGTGCCGGTGAGTCGCGAGTCGAAGCCCATGATCGGTGACGACTGAAAGAGGTCGAGGGCCTTACCGGCCGGCATCCCCTCGGTGGCCGGAATATCGAGAAGCACAATATCGCCCAGTTCGGCACTGGCGCACCAGTGGGCTGTGGTCGCGCCGACATTGCCGGCGCCGATGATCGAGATCTTTGCTCGTCGCATGATGGAGGATTCCTGAGGTCGGGAGGGATGAGGGGTAAGAGGTTTTCGCGGTCGCCCCCCCTCGACTGCAAGACCCCGGGAAAACCGTCGTAAAAAACTGTTCTCTTGGATCGCAACTGTTCGAGCTTACGGCAGCTCTATCGTATCGGGAAGATTCTTGCGGGCCTGCTGGTCGTGCCGGCGGGAGTCACGGGCGAATGACCAAGCGGCCGCGGCCAACGCGAGGCCGACGGCGCCTACCAGCGCAAGAAATATCCAGCCGAGTGAGTTTACTTCGGTGGTCGGACTCGGTGGGGGCTGCCAGACCGCCTGCTTGCCGATCAACAACGCCGTTTCCTGTCGTTGCCCCAGCTGTTGTTTCTCTCCCTGCGACGAGGAGATCTGCACATCGGGCAACGGGTAGCCATAGCGTTTGAATGCAAAGCCCGACACCCGTACCCGTTCCCCGATCTGTTCGCCTGTCGGCATGCCCTCAGAAAGCAGGCGAACGCAGCAGACAATCGGGTAATCTTCCTGCAAGCGATCGTTGATCTTGATCAGGGGCGTGGGCACGAAGACATACAGTTCCCAGTAGTGATCGGCGCCGATCTGCTGACGCCGCAGCGGATCGTCAACCTCAATCCGGGTGGCCCGGCGAGCCACTCCTTGGATGGTGACTGGCGCGCCGCGGTGGCTGGCAAACCAGTCACTGCCCGGGTTGATCAGCGGCACGATGTCACCCGGCTGACCAGCAGCCGACTCAATCCCCGCCTGCGTGGCCCGACCGGCTGCAGCGAGCGTGGCGTAGAATGCCTCCGTGTCGCCCGCGACAAGTTTCTGCCCATCGACAACGGAGTCGAATAAGGAATAGTCCATGCCGAGCGTGCCCAGTGGAGTCGGCGGCAACCAACCCACGCTCGCAGCTGCGAGCAAAAGCGCAGCCGGAGTCTTTGGCCAATCACTGCCGGCTTTTGCCGCGGGGCCCGGTCCCTCTGCCAACGGCAGGCCGATCACTGTCGTGGGTTCGTCGATCGGGGCCCCCAACGCCCACGGCTTTGGCACGTGATCAGCGAGGACATCAACGGCCAGGCCGTTCTCTGCCTCGACCCGGACGACAAGCAGCTGCTGCCGGTCGGCCAACTCAGCCTCCGCCTCCTCCAACGGCACAGTCATCACGAATTTCGCCCTGCCGGCGACCCGCACGAGCAGATCACTGACCCGTTGCCCAGCGTCAAGAGAGCCGACATCCACGGTGTCGGCAGTCCATGCCGCAGTGAGATTGGTCGGCAGCCGCGACAGCCGGGCGAGCACCCGCAGGGCGACCTCCTGCTTGGCAGGACTCCAGTCGGAGGGCTCCTCCAAAACGGCGCGGGAACCACGATCGATCTTCCATGTGGCGAGCGTGTCGACGAGTTGTGTCGCTGCTGCTTGAGGGTGCGATCCGAGACCCAGCAGCGCGGCCGTAGCAACACAGGCCGCGGCGAAGCGGGAGCTGTTCATGGTCAGGGTTCCTTGGTAAGGCGATCGCGGGGAGCGTATTCTGAATCTGCGAGCTGCCGCAGAGCCTGGTCCGGGGAGAAGAGTTCAACGTCTGAAAGGGTGGCTGAGAGATCGGTCGGTGAGGGTGGTTGTCGCCGACGAACGCCCTGCCCCGCAGCACGGATGCCCAGCACTGTCACAAGCACGAGTGCCGCCATCGTAACGAGCGCGACCGTGCTGAGCGAGTTGGTCGCAGCCGGTCCGGCGGGCCGTGGCTTCCAAATCGGTTCCAGGGCCAGCACCAGCGGAGCGATCCGCACGGTATCGGTGGCGGAATAGGCCCAGCGTTTGAAGAAGTAGCCGACCACGTCGACACGTTCGCTGATCTTGATGCCGTGGGGCATGCCGGAGGGAAGCCGTAGAAAATAGACAACGATCGGCGAAACCGGTCCGCCGTCGGGCTCAAGCCATCCCTGCCAGTAGTCTTGGATGTCGGAGTCGTTGGGCGGCGCTGTCACCTGCTCGAGCCGGCGGAGAATGCCTTGAAACCGGACAAGCCGGCCCCGGTAGCTCCGCGGCTGACCAAACAGCTCCGAGAAGCTGACTTGCCGCGTGGGTGAGCGAGCCAGCGCCGCCATGTTGGCCGACCGCAGCGTTGACCAGATCTGGAACCATGCCTCCTCTTCAGCGGCTCGAAACACGGTGTCGTCCCGCACACGGGCCAAGCTCTGAATCGATGCCCCGTATTCATCGGCTTCAACCGACGGCAGTTCCAGCTCCGCCTCGATCACGACGGCATCGGCGAGGGCGGGATCGGTGGAAAGTTGGGCGGCTGTCGTATCGACCTGCTGTTGACGAGCCAGCGGCGGATCGGCGAGCCAGCGTCGCTCCACCCAGCCCAGGAGCAGCATGGCGATCAGGGCCGGCGGCATAAACAGCCAGAAGATCCGCCGCTGCTCGGATCGCGACAGATAGTTTCGGGCGGAGGAGCGACCGGTTGCTGGCTCCGGCTTTGGCTCCGGCTTTGGCTCCGGCTTTAGCTCCGGGCCCGTCAAGGTCGCTGGATTGGGCCAAGGCTCAGGTGCCAAAGGCGATTCGCTCACGAGTGCGGAGGAAGAGCCGTGGATTGCTGAACCGGCGGGGCGAGGGACTGGCTGTCTCCATATTCTGGCGGCAGGATCCCGGCCCGTTTTTGCCGCTGCATTTCCCGCCAGACGTAGATGCTAAACGAACCAATGAGCGTGGTCGGCATCGCCAGCATAATAATGATGCTGTAGAAATAGCCGCGGGCCATATTCAAGCCCTCGGGATCGGCCGTGTTCACCGCATCTTTGCAGTTTGGGCAGCCCCAAGCATCGCCAGCCGCAAAGATAAAAAGGACAGCAATCGCCGCGAAGACCGGGGAATAATGAGCGAGTCGGGGTGATTTGGCTGCCATTACAAACGCTCCTGGGCAAAGAGGGCTTTGGGCTCAGACCGGGGCCTCTACACCTGCCGCTTCTAGTATACGCTGCCGGTTGCTACCGGGGTAGAAGTGATAGAGCATCAGGTAGATTATCACCCCGGTCACCGAGACATAGAGCCAGATCGGCAACGCGATTCTGCCGAGCCGCCGGTGGGCGTCGAAACGGCCCCTGGCAGCCAGCACAAACATCGTGATGGCCAACACTGGCACAGTGACTGCCAGCAGGATGTGAGTGAGCAGGATCATAAAATAGATCGGTCTGACCAGGCCCTGCCCCGTGAACGGCACATGGCCGACGCAGTAGTGGTAAGTCAGATAACAAGCCAGAAAGAGCGTTGAGACCGCGAAGGCAGCGGTCATCATGGCCCGGTGGGCCCGCACGTTTCCCCGCCGAATAAAGACCCAACCAGCGGCTAAGAGCAGCGTGGCCAGCGTGTTGAGAACGGCGTTGACCGTGGGCAGCCAGTGGACTGCGGCGGCGAGGTTCATCCGGCGGGAATCCCAATGGTGGAGGACGCCGCCGGGGCATCGGCGGCCGGTTCCGCGAGCACTTCGCGGATCAGTTTTTCGAGCAACTTCACGCGGTCAGCCTGCAGCAGGTGGTAGCTGCCTCGCAGTCGCCCCTCCCGATCAAAGACAACACCCCGCTCCGAATGGACGCCCACCTCGGCCGGCAACAGGAATGTGCCGTTGGCGATCTCCTTGATGGTTGCCATGTCGCCAGTCAGAAACTTCCAGCGGGCCGGATCGGCCTCAAACCGTTCGGCATAGCGGCGCAGCGATTCTGGCGTGTCGTTTTCCGGATCGCATGTCACGCTCACGACCATGAAGTCAGGATCTTGGATCGAACGCAGGATATCAGCAAGCGCCTGGTTTTCGCGGAAGCACGGCCCCGGGCAGTTGGCGAAAAACACGCTCGCCAGCCAGACCTTCCCACGGAGCGAACTTGAATCGAATTCCTCGCCGCTGCGTTCGGTGAGCGTAAACGGCCTGGCCACGCCGCCCGGCGGCATCTGCCCTGGGGCCGGCGCTGGCGGATCAGTTTGCTGTGCCGGAGTATTCGTCGCCTTCATCGCGGCCGCCCCGCCCTGCTCCGCTTGACCGCAGCCGACGCAGGCGAGGAGCAGACCAAAAACGAGTGCCCAATGACGACTCAGGCTGAACCCGACAAGGCTCACCGACGGCTTGTCCTCGACGCTCATACGAACCCTCACAAACGGCTTAATGCGACGGGGGTTCGGCGAGCAGCTTTGCTTCCGCGGCCTGCTCCATGAGTCGCACGTCGGAGGCCCGGGCCATGTGCAGGGCACGCTCCTGCGACACCATGCGGTTCCGCATGCCCACGTCAGGCACAAGCATCAGGGCGAGGAAAATTGCCATCATGGCGGCGGGAATGGTCAGCACATATTTCCAGTTGGCCTCAGACAAGACGTGCATGAAAAACAGGATCACAAGCATCGCCTTCGTGCACGACACGGCCATCATGAAGGCCCAGCCGACATGCGGTTCGTTTCGCCACGGCCAGTATGGGGAGTAGGTGAGGAACGACATCGTCGTCAACAGGCAGAGCGCGAGGAAGACGAGCATGTATTTACCGATGCCGCCATGGCTCTCGTGACTGTCGTGGCCAGTTTGAATCGCATGGTCGTGATCGTCATGCGACGGAAGATCACCGACACGGGTGATCGGGCCATGCGCAGAGCTTGGGGTGTGGCTGGCATGGAGATCGTGATCGCTCATGGGCACCTCAGAACAGATAGAGCAGCGGAAACAGGAAGATCCACACCAAGTCGACGAAATGCCAGTAGAGGCCAGCATTCTCGATCTTGCCAGCATCCTTCCGGTCGAGTTTGTAAAGCAGCAGGGTCGAAAACACGATCAAGCCGACGATGACGTGGATGGCATGAAAGCCAGTGAGCAGGAAGTAGGTGCTGGCCCACATATTGCCGCCGGGGATGACCGCGGGCAGTTTGAGCCAGGGAAAGATGTCGTTGAGGCCGCTGGTGTGGCCGCTCTGTCCTCCACCATGAGCGCCGCCATGATCACCGCCGGAGTTTTCTGTTGGCAGCGGCATCACCTGATCGGCTACGACCGCCAGATCGAAGGCCTGCTGCTCCGGGCTGGTCACCATCTTGCGAACCTGCTGCAGCCGAGTGCGGGCGCCTGCCTGCTCTGCAGTGAGCTGGTCGGCCGGCAGGTCGTCGAGTTCCTTAAGCTTGTCAATGATGGCTGGCTCGCCGAGGCGGGCACGGACAGCCGAGCCGTAGTAGAGGTCGGGCTTTTCATAAATCCGCCCGCGCGGCGCTGCCGGATAGATGCCGTGGGCGAACTTGGCCTGGTACTCATAGCCCTTCACGCCCAAAAAGAGTGTGCCGAGCAGGAGCGTGAGGAGCATCCAAAACTTGGCGAGTCTGGCCTTGTTGGCCCGGGCGGCCTCCAGCGACAGCACGATTGTGACGCTTGAGCAGATCAGCACGAAGGTGTTGAGGGCACCGATCGGCTCGCTGAGGTGGACGTGATGTGGCTTGGGCCAGACCGGCGCACCAAACCGGAGCACGACATAGCTGCCCAACAGCGCCGCAAAAAACATGATCTCAGTCGAGAGGAAGAGCCACATGATCAGCTTGCCACGGCTGAGCGGCAGGCCGGGCTGATATTGCAGCGTCGGGCCGTGATGGCCATGGCCATCCGAGTGACCATCATGACCGTGGGGAAGTGAGATCGCGGAAGCGTTCATGATCGGGACGTCTTAGGATGTGGCTGAGGGGGCAGTTTCAAGAGAAAAAAGTTGGGGCGTGACGGTCAGGCGGGCGGACCAAACATGACCGAAGCCGTCAAGAGTGCTAAAAGTGAACCGAGTGACGTAAAGAGCAGCGTGCGAGCTGAGGCATCGTCGCGACGAATAGCAAAGCCCATCGTAGCTACAACATAAACTACCGACGCGATCGCCGCTGCCAGAAACAACCGAATGCTGCCCGAAGGCACCGCCAATACGAGGCTCACCGGCACCATTGCGAGGCTGGCTGCCAGGGCCTGCCCGGCCGCCCGCAGACCGCTGGGATCGTCGACGGTGAGCATCCGCATGCCGGCGGCGGCGTATTGGCCGCGGTAAAGCCAGGCGATCGCCATGAAGTGTGGAAACTGCCAGAGATAGAGCACGGTGCCGAGAGCCGCCACCGCCAGTGCCCCCGACGCCTCACCTGCCATAAGACGTTGTGGACCATCCGCAGCCAGCCAGCCGATGGTCACGGGCAATGCGCCCGCCACCGCGCCAACGGCCGTGTTGAGTGGTGAAAGTCGCTTCATTGGCGTGTAGATAGCGAGATAAAGTAGCCACGTTACTACCGCTGCTGCCGCCGGCTGCCAACTGCTGGCCAGCGTGATCATCACCGCTCCGCTGACCACGAGCACCGCGGTCAGCATGGTCGCTGCCGGCACGCTCAGCCGGCCTGCCGCAATCGGGCGGCGGGCTGTCCGCGGCATAAGACGGTCGGTATCGCGTTCTAGAATCTGGTTACCGATGCTCGAACTGGCGGCGACGAGCGTCGTACCCACAAGGAGCCAGAGCATCGTCGGGCCGCCAACACCTCTGCCAGCGGTCAGCCACATGGCAGCCACGACCGTGGCCAGCACCATCAGGGCGATCCGTGGCCTGGTGAGCCGAGAAATATCGGACATGAACGACCGCAGGGCAACCATACCGCGGAGGCTACCGATTTCGGAGGGGCTGTTGGCTTCGTGGCTGGAGGAGATCGCCACGGCGGCTGACGAGGTGATCGATGGCGTGGGAGGTGTCATGCAAACGCCCTTTCTCCACGGTGATCGGTTCGGGAGGGTCGGGCGATCGCATCGGGTTGTGCCGGCTTGAGAACTCCCGACGCGATGGCGAGCACGACCGAAGCACCGAGGATCAGCATACCGAGCACGACATGCCCCGTGACTACCGTCGCGGCTCCCACGCTCCGCGCCATGATCGGATCAGAGAAGGCCCAGTCAGCAGGCAGCCAGCCCGCGGGCAGGCCCCAGTTTGCCACCCAGGCACCGCAGCCAAGCGCCATTTGGCAGATCACGAGCAACAGGATCGCCAGCGACCATCGGCGGGGTGAGCGCGCTTCTCCCCGCCAGGCCGAGCAAGCCACCGCAATCGCGAGCGACGTTACGGCCGCCGCTCCAGCGAGGTGAAAGGCGACAAGCCAGCGGAACGTGGCCGGATCGACAGAGGCATCGAGGTGACGGAGCTGGGCACCGGCCACCAGTTGCACATAGCTGGCAAGCAAGAGTCCGGCGGAAGACCGAACGGTCACCAAAGTCGCTGTTGTCGGTGTGGTGGAGCGACGGGTGAGCGTGGCGATCGCCACCGCCACTGAAAAGAATAGCGGACCAGTACAGGCATGAATTTTGGCCACTGTCTTGTCATCGAGCAGCACACGGGCGCCACCAAGAACCCCCTGCACCACCACGAGGAGCACCGCAGCCACCGCCAGTGCGCGGATCGCCGGGCTCAGGCGGCTTCGCAAGACAACGGCGGCCAAGACCAGCGAGATCATGCCCACAAGCGCCCCCAGCAGCCGGTGGCCGTGCTCAAGGAAGAGATCCCACGGCCCGTAAAACCACTCGACCAGCGGAAAGAGAAACATGTTGTGGCCGTAGGTGCCCGGCCAGTCGGGCACCGCCATGGCGGCATCAAACGTGGTGACGAGTGCACCGAAGCAGAGCAACACCGCCGTGACAGCGACGAGCCCGCAGGCGATCAAGTGCGGCCAATTGATAACGGTCATGGAGCCCCTAATGTCCAGCGGCAGCGGCCGCCCTAGCCACTGAGTTCGGGGGATCGGTCTGCATGAGGTGATCCTTCTCCATTCCCGGCACCGAGTATTCGTAGGGGCCCCGATAGACGACCGGCTGGAAGTCGAAGTTGCCGTGGCCCGGAGGACTCGGCGTCGTCCACTCCAGCGTGTTTGCATTCCATGGGTTTCGACCGGCGATCGGGCCGTAGAACATACTCCAGAAGAAGTTGATCGCGAAGATGATCTGCGTGGCGACCATGCCAATCGCACACCAGGTCATAAACGCGTTGAGTGGTTGGAGATGGTGGAAGGTCTGGTAGTGGTAGGCGTCAGCCAGACGACGCGGCATGCCGACGGCACCCAGAATGTGCATGGTGAAGAACGTGCCATTCAAGAAGATGAACGTCAGAAAGAAATGCACCTTGCCCCAGAATTCATTCATGGTTCGGCCAAACATCTTTGGAAACCAGTAATAGATCGCTGCCCACACGCCCATGGCGGTGCCGGCAAAGAGCACATAGTGGAAGTGGGCCACGATGAAGTAGGTGTCGTGGATGAAGATGTCAACGGGCGTGGCCGCCATGAAGATGCCCGACAGGCCGCCGATGATAAACATCGACACAAATGAAAGGGCAAAAAGCATGCTCGTGGTGAACTGAATCCGCCCACCCCAGACGGTGCCCAGCCAGTTGAATGTCTTTACAGCGCTCGGGAGCGCGATCATCATCGTCGACACCATAAACGTGATGCCCAACGCGGGATTCATGCCCGACATAAACATATGATGGCCCCAGACGATGAAGCCGAGGCCCGCGATGCCGGCAATCGAGTAGACCATCGGGCGGTAACCGAAGAGCGGTTTCCGGGCAAACGTCGTGAGGATGTCAGATACCATTCCCATCGCTGGCAGGATCATGATGTAGACAGCCGGGTGGCTGTAAAACCAGAAGAGGTGCTGCCAGAGCAGTGGCTGGCCACCGCCGGCGCTGGGGATGGCATTATTGATAACGTTGCCCTCTGGGGAGAAGAAGCCCGTGCCAAGCGTGCGATCGGAGAGTTGCATGAAGCCGGCCGCCGTCAGCACCGGGAGTGCGAAGGCCTGCAGGATCGCGGTAATGAACATGGCCCAGATGGTCATCGGCAGGCGAAACATCGTCATGCCCGGAGCCCGCATCAGGATGATCGTGGTCAGGTAGTTGACGCTGCCGAGCATTGATGAAACGCCCACCATCGTCAGCCCGATCAGCCAGAGCGTTTGACCGAGGCCGCTACTTGGCGAACCCGTCAGGCTCGTTGAGAGTGGCGGATAGCTCGTCCAGCCACCAGAGGCCGCACCACCCTCGACAAAAAAGCTAGCGCCAAACGCAAAGAAAGCTGGCCACATGAACCAGTAGCTCAGCATGTTGAGCGTCGGAAACGCCATGTCATCAGCGCCGATCATCAGCGGGATCAGAAAGTTGCCGAAAGCACCGGCAAGAATCGGGATCATGACAAGAAAGACCATCACGGTGGCATGCATCGTGAAGAGCATCGTGTAGAACTCGGGCGCCATCTGACCGCCCTGTTGGGCAAAGAGTTTCCCGAGCACCGGCACGTCAGACCACGGCCAAGCCACCTGCCAGCGGACGGCCAGCGCCAGCAGTCCCCCAATCAGAAACCAGAGCAGTGTTGAGAAGAGGAACTGCAGGCCGATGACCTTGTGATCTTTGGAGAACACATAGGTGGAGAGGAATTCAGCCACCGGACGGGGCTTGCGGGCTGGCGGCAGGCTTGTGACTGTGCTGTGTGAGAGCGTGGACGCGGTGACGGTGCTCATGAATTTCTCTCCGGAAGACTGACGAAATGATTGGTTGGTATGAAACGTGGTCGGTGTGCTCAGTCGGCAGCGGAGGCCAGGACATCCTCTGCGGCAGGCTGAGTTGCCTCCTGACGGGCGTAGGTCTCTGCCAGCCAGCGGTCAAACTCCTCACGGGATTCGATGGTAATACGCCCCTTCATCTTGTAATGGCCCCAGCCACAGAGTTCGGCGCAGACGATGTCAAACTGGCCGGTCTCCTTGGCCTTAAACCAGACCGGAATCTTCATGCCCGGCACGGCATCCTGTTTGATGCGGAAATTCGGCAGAAAAAAGCTGTGCAGCACATCCATGCTCTTGAGTTGGATCAAGATGTCTTCGTCGACGGGCAGGTGGAGGTCATTGGTTAAAAAAAGATCATCGCGGGTGCCGAGCATGCCATCGCGGCCTGGGTAACGCAGCCGCCACTCAAACTGCCGACCGACCACCTCCACAGTCGGCGCCATCGCCGGCCGCCGCATCTTTACGTCGGCCCACGTGTTCATCTGGTAGATCGCCAGAAAGAGGAGCGTGGCTGCGGGGATGATTGTCCAGACAACCTCCAGAGTATGACTGCCGTGGATATACGTGGCGGGCCCCTTTGCGTTGGCGGCGTCGTACTTCCAGAGGAACCAGAAGAGGAGCCCTTCAGTGACAATAAAGACCACGCCTGTGAGGGCCAGAATAAACATGAACAGGCTGTCGATCGACGCCCCATGCTCGGAAACGTCCTTCGGCAGCCAGATGTTGTAAGCCGGGGCCACGGCAAATGTGGTGACTCCAAGCACCGGCACAGCCAGAAAGAGGAGTGCCCAGAAGATACCACCGAGACGCCTGCCCATTGCACTTCTCCGATTTCTGATCCGATTCCAGAACGTGTATCAGAACCTATCTCTTGCAACCATCGGCCGATCGGCCCCGAGTTCGCCGTCAAACTCGTAGGGGAGCGAACGAATGTAATTGACGATGTGCCAGATGTCTTCAGGCGGAACCGCTCCCTTCGCGGCCGGCATAGGCGCGCCATTGATGCCAGCGTGGATGCGGTAGTAGAGATCGAGCGGCCGACGGCCGCCGCGGTAAATGCCTTTGCGTAGGTTTCGGGGCGGAATGGTGCGGGGCCTTAAGGCATCACCCTCGACGACATCTTGGAACGTATCGATCCAAGCCAGTTGCTTCCGGTGCTCTGCAGCCACCTCCGCCGACATGCCCGAGGTCGATGTCTTCGCCGCGTTCTCTAGACTGCCGGCGAGTTCCTTGTTGATTTCGACGATTGCCTTGTTCCAGTCGTCGTAGTCGTTGGCCTGGCCGTCGCCGAGCCCCGTGACGCCGTGGCATTTCACGCAGTTGGCCTTATCACCATAAAACAGTTCCTTCCCCTTCGCGATCGAGGCCACCATGTCGATGTCGACCGGCATCTCAGGCACTGCAATCTGCGCCGCCGTCGAGGACTTCCACTTTTCAGCGATTGGTGCGAGCGTCTCGTCAACCAGAAACTCCCGGGTATTTGGCAATTTGCCCTCGGCATCGTCGTCGAGTTCGAAGAAAGCACGCATCAGGGCGAGTTCGGTTTCACCCCGCATGCTGAGGTATTTTACATACTCGACGAGCGCGTCGATCTGCGGTTCGCTGAGCAGTGCAAACGACGGCATGGACGTGCCGGGGATGCCTTGTCGCAAAATTCGCAGCAGATCAGCATGCGTCGGCTTGTCGGCCCGCTCGGTGCTCTTGAACTTAAAGACTCCGGGGCGATAGTCGCGGGGATAAGGATTGAGGAACGCTGCCGTCGGCCCCATGCCGTCGCCAGTGACGCTGTGGCAGTGGGCACAGTGCTCGCGATAGAGGCCATTCTTGCGGCCCACGATATCGCTGCGAACCGGACCGCTCGCCAAGCGGAGTTTGGCCTCATCGAGACCCGTCTCGGAAAGTGCGATCGGTTCGTCGGGCGTGCCAAACATCGCCAGCAGAACAGTGGCAACCTGACGCTCCTGCACCTCTGTCAGCCGTTGCTTGGTCGCCTCGATCATGTTGAGGCGATACGACGCCGCCGGCGTCTTGCCACAGCCTGTGGAAAGCAGGCAGACAGCAGCCAGAAGGAGCGGAATCGGGCGGGGCACGAGTTGCGAGAGCCTGTTCATCAAAGCGGCCTGTAAGACAATTTGTGGGAAAAAAGTGTTAGGAACCAATGCTGCTGGCGGGAATCTCGAGGGTGCCAAGATCCTTCACTTCATCTGGATTGAGCGTGACTTGGAAGCGACCCTTGGGCGTCCACTTCAGCCCCGGTTGCTCCAGTCCGACTGCGCCATTGGGGCCGCTGGAACGCTCATGCCAGACCTGAAACTCGATCGTCTCTCCCGCTGGCAGGTCGGGGATCATAAATGAACCATCCTTGCCGCTGACGGCCACGTAGCCATCTTTACGAAAGACCGCATAGGACTTCATCCACGGATGGATGTTGCAGGTCACCATCGTCGGCATGCCAGTCTCGGCATCGGGCTTGTAGACCGTCTCTGCGCCCGACGGGATCAACTGGTTGAAGCTCGACCCGGAGATGTTCGTGTTGTGACCGATCGGATCGCTGTTCTTGACGGTGATCGGTTGGCCTACGCGGCCCGCAAACACGGGAGAGAGGAATTCGCAGTTTTTCTGGTCTAAAAGGAGCAGGGTCTCAGTGACCGCCGTTTTCACGCGACCAGTCTTTCTGGCGAAGACAACCACACTGGCCAGGCCCTTGTTCGATGGATCGATGAGTAACGAGTGGTCCACGAGTTTCATGCCGCCCATCGAGCAGACTTCGGTGTCTTTATCGACAACCAGCGGCTTGGGATCACCGACTGTGCCCGCAAACGTGAACCGTCCCTTGAGCGTTGCCCAGCCGGTACCGGTGGCGGACGCCACGGCTGATTGCCCAGTTTTGGAGACCGATACGAGCGTGGCCCGGATCTGCCGTGCAGATTCGACATCGGCGCTGGGGGCCGTCACTCTACCGGAGCCACAACCCACACAGGCAAAGACACCGATGACAACCCAAGAAACAGACAGCGGATAAACAACAACACGATTCATGATCGATCACTTTTGAAAGATTGCCGGGGGCAAAACCATCTCGCCAAGGTCGGTGCCGGCCGCCTCGACCTTGACTTTGCGCCGGCCCTTGGCGACTTTCTCACTCTTTCCACCGATCGTGAGTTCGCCGATGTAGCCGGCCTTCTCATGCCAGAGTTGCAGTTCGACCTCGCCCGTCGGCACATTCTTAATCTCAAAGGTGCCATCCGGACTGGAAACCGCGGCATAAGAATTCGGCCGCACCACGACCCAGGCCTTCATCCAAGGATGGATGTTGCACGTGACCTGGGCTGGGATCGCCTCTTCGCTGCCGAAGGGGATGCTCGACTCACCACCGGCTGGGATCAGGCTATTGGAGGGGGGGTTCTTGATCGTGGCGACGTTACTGTTGTGCCCCACCGTATCTGAATTTTTGATGATCAGTGCTTGGCCGGTCTGCACTGACACAACGTGCGGCGCGAAACGACAATCCTTGTTGTCGAGGACTACCTTCACCGATTTGGCCGCAGCGTCGGCTTCGGGATTTACCTTGATCCCTTTATCACGCACGAACACGACGACGTTGGCTAGTCCCTTGTCAGCTCCGACAACGAGTTCCTCACTCACAAGCTTGTGCTTTCCGCAGACCTCGACATCCTTGTCGGTCTTAATCTCGGCCGCAGTCGGAGCGTTGCCGCCATAAAGAAATCGTCCTTTGATTGAGCCCCACTCGTCGGCGTCGGCGTCGGTAGTGGCGAGGCCGCAGGCCCCGGCCAAAACAATTACCAAGCCACGGCTAGCGAAGGAGCGGGACCGCATCGGCTTCAGCGACGAAATGAATCGCATCGTGGGGCTCTCCAAGCGAGAAAAAGGTGTTTGAAAAAGTGAATATGGAAAATCAATTTCGTAAGCCTGAGCAGCAGTCGACGGTGAGGCCACTCCTGTTAGTTTAGCGCCACCTCAGGACTCAAGGATGATATTTCCTCCGGATCCGCCCCCGAATCGCGGGGTTTTTTCGGCACCTGGGCAGCTGGCTGGGCCGCTGGTCCGGCACCAGGCTGGGCCGCCTGCGGGACAGCCGGCTGCCGAAAATAAGCGTCCAGCGAGAGGTTTTGCTTGGCAAACGTGTCGAAATGCATCAGGAGATCGGTGAGGGCATCGACCTGCTGCTCGCTTGTGCCTGCGTAGAGATCTTGGCTGACGGGCTTGTCAAACGGGATGTTGACCGGCATGCCTGTATAGGGGAGATACCGTTTGGGATTGGCGATCCAGTTGTGGACGTAATCGGGCCGAAGCCGCTCGTGAACACGTTCCAATTGGGGAGCCAGCGCCTTGGGATTTCCCGGCGGCGCGTACGTTCCGACAAGGTGGCACTTCACGCAGTAATTATTGTTGGTCACGATCTTCATCGCACCGTCAAGGTGCCCGGGATGGGCCTGCTCAACATTCGCAAGCGAACTCTCGTCCAGGCGGGAGTCGTAGACATAAGGCGAGTCAGTCCCTTCCACAGCCGAGAAGTAGTTCACAAGAGCCGCCGCCTCGGACGAGTGAAAGTTAAACTTCGGCATCCGGAGCACCGCTGAAGGACGGATCGTGTGTGGGTTGATGAAAAACTTGTGCAGCCATGCCGATTGCACTTTTTTACCCTCGCCCACGAGCGGCGGCGGCAGCCAGCCCCAGGCATCGTCAGGCTTGACGTTGGGGTTGATCTGTTTTTCGTCGGCAATCACCACGGGAAACAGCAGGCGGGCCAGTTCTCCTCCCCGAGCAGGGTAATGGTCACCGGCCTTCAGAGCATCCTCCGGAAGGCTCAGACTTTGACTCCCCACCAGACGCGCTTCACCATCAACGAGTGCGTCGTGCCAGAGCATAACGGGCTGGTGAGGCGCCGATTCCTTGTCGTCTGCCTCAAGCGGCACACCATCTTCATCAACAAACTGCGGCTTTCCGGTCAGCGGGTCGAGCGTGGGCATGCCGACGATCGTGGCATGGCGACGGCCTTGCCGATCGGTCACGAGCGACTTTGCGACTTGCTGCGGTGTGAAGTGCGGCGAAAGGAACGGATAATCGGCGACCACTGAAGCATCGCCCATTGAACCAGGCTTGTACCGCACATCCCAGCGATCCATCTGCAGCGTGTGACAGCCGCCACAGTTGTATTGTTCGATGACCTTGAGGCCCGCGATCCGTGATTCCTCGCGTGGTGTCGGAGCGTAGACAAACTGCGGCGCTGGCGGCTCGGCAACGAGACCGAGCACAAACGTCATGACCGCTTCCCGCTGCTTATCGTTGAAGGGGAATTTCGGCATCCGATACCGCTCGTTGTAGCTCTTATTCTCCACCTTCTTATAGTCATAGCTCCGCGGGGCCCTGAGCTTCTGCCAGAGAAAGCCCTCGCGCTCGTGTCCGAGGAGTTTCTCGAGGAAGAAGCCAGTGGACGGATCTACCGACTCGGGAGAAAAGTGACTGCCGCCGGTTGAGGTGTAGGCAAGGTCTGGAGCGAGTGGTGGATCTTCTGGAGTGGTGCCATGGGCTGCCTGGGCAGCGTCATGGGCAGCGTCATG
>JBAXUW010000130.1:0-9579 GCA_037129495.1 Planctomycetota bacterium
ATCCGGAGGCGCGGAAGGCCGTCGCGACCACGAATCAGGCCGGTCCGGCGGCGGCGGAGGAAATCGATCTTTCGCCGCTCGTCAAGGCGTTTCCGGCGCTGGCGGGAGTGAAGGTGATCGGCACGCTCGGCAAGAACGCGAAGGTCCGGCCGGGGACGGGGCTCGAGGAGATTCGCAGCGGCGGCAAACTCTTGGCGATCACGGGGCCACTGGGCAAGGGCTGGGTGCTGTTCCTGAATGTCAGGCTGCAGAACATGATCCGCCCGAACGGACTCGGGGGCAGCTGGGGCTCGCGGAATCTCTCGCTGCTCGGCGATTCCACGGTGCCGGATCGCAATGCCGCGTTGGTCCGCGCGGTTCTCAAACGAGCCGGCGTGAAGGAGTCCTTCCGGTTCTGCGACGAGCGGGGGGGAGTCCACCCGTTCGTCCGCGGCTTCGAGGCCGGGCCGCCCGACGGCAGCCAGCGGTATCTGTTCGTCGTCTCGGAGTCTGCTGGGAAGATGCTCGTGAACCCCGAAGATCCGAAGAAAAATTCGATGACGCTCGCTACCGACAAACGCCATGCAGCGCGGCTGAAGATCTACGATCCAGCCATCAAGGCCGTACGCGATCTCCGCGCGGGCACAATGCTGCCGCTGAGGGCCGCTGCGGACGGCCTCGAAGTGGAACTCGCGGTCGTGGCGGGGCAGGGCACGATCCTGGCGCTGCTCTCCGAGCCGCCGGTGGGCGGGCTTGGCATTGGTCTCTCGCAGGCCGACGTTGTCCCGCTCGAACAGGTGCACGTTGTGTTGGCACGTCAGAACGATCGCGGCGGGCCGCTCGCACTGCCGGGACACACCACATGCGTCCGGTTCCGCGACCCTCAGGGGCGCGAGGTCGAACCCCTGACCGCATGGGCCACCGGCTCTGGACCGCACGTTTTTTCAGCCACGTTCTCGCTTGATGATGCGGAGGGAGAATGGACAGTTGAGGCCGAGGACATGACCGATGGCACACGCTCGCAGGCAAAACTCGTCCGCGGCGCTGCGGCGGTGGGCCCCCGGGCCTCGTTCACCGCCACGAAGCCGCTGGTCCGCGGCGGGCCAAGTCATGGAGTGCTGCGTGTGACCAACCCGGGCAAGGCCCCTCTGTCGCTCGCCGGCCTCTCGGTCGGCTGCCGGGATTCGCACATCCGCGTCGATGCAAAGGCCCAGACGGGCGCGGTTCCGGCGAGAGGCACGGCCGACATTCCTATCACGCTCGACATCGCGCCGGCGGCGCGGGTGGGCGCCGCGCTCGTGGAACTCCGCCGCGGCGAGTTGCTCGTGTGCGGTGCGAGGATCGATCTGCCTGAGCCGTTCGTCGTGGCGTTTGAACAGACACCTTACCTCGACGGTGACCTGATCGTCACCGAGATTCGCGGCACCATCCGCACCTCGGCCGTCGCGGCCACGCCGATTACGATTCGGCTGCCCGCCGCAGTCGTGCAGGCCGGTATCGCGGCGGTTGCCGAGGTTGCCGTGAAGACCGCCACTGCCGGTGTCGAGGTGCCGTTCGCAATCCCGTTGTGCATGTCCCGCGCGCAGGCCCAGAGCCTGCGCGGGTTGCGTGACCAAGGGATCGAACTTTTGATTGCTGCCCCTGGGTTGCAGGACGGCCGCGTCACTTGGAAGCCGAATATCCTGCCGCTGGCGCGGGCGCCGCAGCGTCTCAGCACGGTCTCTGGCGGCACGCTTGGGGTGAGGGTCAACAACTTCACGCAGTCAGAGCAGCAGGTGTCGTTCACGGTGGCACAGCCGCCTGGGGCGACGGCCAAAGCGTGGCAAGAGAAGTCCACCATCGCCCCGCAGTCATCCAAGGCGTTCGACCGCTCGGTGTCGCCGCTGCCACCGACGATCGACCCAGGGCTGTATGATCTCGCGGTGCAGTGGCATGTGGGAGGTGGCAACCGACCGCCCTGCGTGCTGCGCGTGGAGGAGGTGCACGAGGAGGAGTGGTGGGTGAAGTTCGAGCCAGGGGCCTTACCCTCCGGGGTTACCGCTAAGGGCAAGCCGAAGGGCAAGGGAAAGACGGGGCCACGGCAGGACTCGCCGACGATACCGGAACTGGACGAGGAGCCAGACAGTCCCGAACTACCGGCCACGGCAGCAGACCGCGAGCGGGCTGGCTGGCGTCGCGTCGTGACCCAGAGCGTGCTCTGGTGGAACGAACTCGAGTCAAAGCCGAATGCGAAGGGGCTGATCCGTGCCGCCGCTGTGGTGTACGCGCCGCAGGCCGGCGAGCGGCGGATCGGATTCACGGGTTCGGGTGTGCCGGCCGCGATCTGGGTGAACGAAAAGCGCGTCGCACTGCCGCTGCCGCGTCCGTCTACAAAAGACAAGAAGCCGCCTGATCTGTTCCGCATCTGTCCGGAATCCGTCGCGCTTCGCAAGGGGGCCAACAGTGTCGCGTTCGAGTTCATCCTGCCGACGAAGATAAAAATACCGGGCACATCGCTCATACTCCAAGATCCCACGACCTCGAAACGCGACCGCACGCTGCGGATCGGCGGAACCAACGAAGACAAGGAGAACGATCGCCCATGAACCCCTCGTTGAAACCCTCGGTCCTATCCCTACTGTTTGCGTGCAGCCTGTGCGGAGTCATCTCGCAGGCCGCGGAGACATTGCCGCGCGACCTCACGCCCGTCACGATGCTCTCGGCTCCCCCCCACGCGGCCGTCGAGATCGTCCGCGACGGCGTGGCCCGGGCCGTGGTTTATGTCGCAGTCGAAAAGCCAAGCCCCAAGCTTCGGCGGCTGGTGGCCGAACTGATAGAGGTCGTCCGGCTCTCGACCGGCGCGACGCTCGATGTCGTAACGGAACTGCCCGCGGATCGTTCCGCGATCGTGATCGGTGACGGTGAAGCGTCGCGCCGGGCTGGCATCGATGCCGCGGCGCTCCCCTTCGAGGGCTTTGAAGTGAAGACGGCGGCCGATCGCGTTTTCCTGGTCGGCTCCACGCAGCAACTGCCGCCGGGCAGCGACCGCTGGGCTGCGTGGGCGAACGAAGCAGACGCATGGGCTGTAGCCGACTTCCTAGAGCGGTTCGTGGGCGTCCGTTGGTACTGGCCGGCCGATCTCGGCGGCCGCACGATCGAAACTCGTGAATCGCTAGCAGTGCCGGCTGTGTACTACCGCGACCAGCCGCTATTTCGGATGCGGGAGTTTCACCCAATTGAAGGCTGGAAGTTGCCGACGCAGTCGCGGTGGTTCGACAAGCAGCCGCTGCCGTTTCAGGCCGGAGCGATCCCGGATGGAGTGGACCGGATCAATCTGACGAACTTCCTCCCGCTTCTGCGAGAAGGCAATAGCTGGCCCTACCGCGTGAAGGTGCACGAGCCGCAAAAGATGTGGAAGGACTGGGGCAAGAAGTGGTCGAAGCGTCCCGAGGACATGGACATGTTCCAGCAGGGCAAGGACGGCAAGCCAAAGCTATCGATTTTCTGTTACAGTTCGCCGAAGACTCTGGCCTATCTGCTCGACGGCTGCGAGCAGGTTTGGGACAATGGCAAGGCAGCCTCGTGGGTAACCTCGACGTGCGTGACGGTGTCGCCCGGCGACTTCTCGCTCGACTGCCAGTGCGAGCAGTGTCGCGAGACGACGAAACAGGGGGGCACATCGCTCGTGATGGGACTGTTTGTCAAGCGAATGTGCGAGGAGGTGAAGCGGCGTTGGCCCGACAAGAAGGTGATCTACCTGCCCTACTGGAACTACCAAAAGTGTCCGGAGCAAGTCGACTACCCCGACAATCTCACCGTGATGGTCTGCACCACCGGCGGGCCGATGGCCCTGATGCGGCAGCCCGCCGCGCGACGGGCCACTGAGGCGAACCTGCTCGCGTGGAGCCGGAAGGCCGGAACCCCGATTTGCGACTGGGACTATACCGATCGCGGCAGCGGCTGGACACACGGACCGGTGCAATACCCGCATGTCGTTCAGGATTTTCACAAGGCGAACAAGGGGCACATCGTCGGCTCGTTCTTGAACGGTGGATTCGCGAGTGACTGGACCACCTCCGCGCCCACGCTCTACGTGTGGATGAAGGTGCTCTGGAACCCGGCCATCGACGTCGACGCCGTTCTCGACGAGATGTGCCAGCGGCTCTATGGCAAGGCGGGCGGCACGGTGCGGGAATTCCTGCGGCTGGAGTGCAAGTGCTGGGAGGAGGGGGAGTGGCCGCGACACTTGGCCGACGACGGCCGGATTCCGCCCGATCTTTTCCAGGCGATCTGGCCACCGGAGGCGGTCGCTAAGATGAAGGCGCTGCGAGATAAAGCGATCGCTGAGACGGTTGACGATCCGATTGCCCGGCAGCGGCTTCTCTACTGGACGTGGACGTTCGACGCCTTCCTCGCCGACGCGGCAGCACCGAGATGACCGAAGGGATTCGCAGCCCAAATCCTAAAGCCTCGCGAAGCGGCAGCGCGCAGTCGAGCAGACAAGAACTGCTCTCGGCCGTGACGGCATGGTGCGGCCGTGGGCGGAGGACGGCCGCGAGTGAAATCGTTCCTGAGCGAGCCCCGGCCAAGCTTGGCGAGCCCCGGCGCCCCGTGAGTTGAACGCCGACGTCGCAGACGACATACTGTTTTCTACGCTGTGGCCTGTTTGTAGGGCACGAGGATGTCGGCCAACGCAGGTAGGAGCACCGCATGTTGTCGAATCGCCGAATGCGACTGTTGTGTACGGTGATTGCCTATCCGTGGTTGGCAACCGTGGCGACCTGGGCAGCAGTGCAAGCGGCCGGCACCGCCAGCGGCTTGGAGCATGGCAAGCCCCCTAACGTCGTCCTGATCGTCTCCGACGACCACCATTGGCGCGACTATGGGTTCATGGGGCATGAGCACTTGCGAACGCCCCATCTCGACCGGCTTGCACGCGAGAGCCTTGTGTATCGCCGGGCGTACGTGACCAGTAGCCTCTGCTGCCCAAGCCTCGCCTCGATCATCACCGGTCGCTATCCGCACGAACACAGGATCGTCGGCAACGACCCGCCGGGCGGCAAGGACGTGTTCGCGACGGGCCGCGAGCGGATGAACCAGCATCTGGCCGAGTGGCCGACGCTGCCGCGGCTGCTCGGGATGCGTGGTTTCCTGAGCTTGCAGACAGGCAAGTGGTGGCAAGGGGATTTTTCACGGGGCGGATTCACCGAGGGGATGACGAAGGGGGGGCGGCACGGCGACGAGGGGCTCGGCATCGGCCGCACCACGCTGCAGCCGATCTACGACTTCATCGGTCGCTGCCGCCGGGACACGAAGCCATTCTTCATCTGGTATGCCCCGATGTTGCCGCACGATCCGCACGATCCCCCGGCAGACCTCGTCGAGCATTACGCGGCGAAGACCGACAGCATCCACGTCGCCCGGTACTGGGGTAACGTGGAGCGATTCGACCGCACGGTTGGCGAACTGCTCGGCCATCTCGACGGCGAGCAGCTTTCGAAGGACACGCTCGTCGTCTACGTGACCGACAACGGCTGGATCCAAGACCCTCAGGCGGCGAGGTTCGCCCCGCGGTCGAAGCTCTCTTCCTACGACGGCGGCCTGCGAACACCGATCATGCTCCGGCGGCCGGGCACGATTGAGCCGAAGATGAGCGATGCCTTGGCCAGTGCGATCGACATCGCACCGACGGTGCTGGCGGCGTGTGGCGTGGAGCCGCCGGAGGGCCTGCCGGGCGTGAATCTGCTCGACGAAAATGCCGTCGCTGGGCGGAAGCAGATCTTCGGGGAATGCTACACGCACACGATCATCGATCTCGACGACCCCGCGAAGAGTTTGCTCTGGCGATGGACGGTGCGGGACAAGTGGAAACTCATCGTGCCGGCAACCGCCGGAGGCGGAATCGGGCACGCGGGCTACGAGAGCCGGAATACCGATCCCGACTCGCAGGCCCGGTATGAACGGGGTGAAATCGAACTCTTCGACATCGTCGCCGATCCCGCCGAGACGACGAACCTCGCTGCCGCACTCCCCGAGATCGTGCGCACGCTTTTGGCGAACCTCGACGGCTGGTGGAAACCGTAGGTGATGGCCTCTCGAGAGCGGGCGGCGGCGCGGCGAAAAGCACGGCCGCCTGACCGGCGTTATTTGGCCGAAGCGAGGTAGGCCGATCCTCACTCGATCACTTCACGTCAACGGAGTATGCGACGGAACCGGCCCCTTCCGTCACCACCACGGCGGGCGGCGTGAAGCCCTTGGGCACGAAGCTCACGCCCTCTTTGTCGTGGTTGCCGCGAACTTTCCAGCATTCGAGCCGCACGGTGTAGGTGCCGGGCAAGAGACCGTCGCCGGGCTTGAAGCTCGTCGCCGTGTAGCTGCCGTCGGGCCGCGTCTCAGCGAAGCCCGCCCGCTGCGATGTCGCGCCGCCATTTACCCCTGGCTCTGGCACGAAGCAGACGACGCAGGGCTTCTCGGGGGCCGCGCCGCCGAACGTCACCCGGCCGGAGACGGGCACGGTGCCTCGCGAACTCCAGTCACACCCGCCGGCCTGTGGCAGGACTGCAGCGGCGACGGCCGCGAGCACAAACCTTCTGAAAATGGAAAAATTTATGATCATGGTACCTGCGCAACATCCGAACCCTGCCGAGTGCCGAGCTTGCAGACGATATCGTACGCCGTGTCTACGGGAAAGAACGAGACGCTTCCGTCGCACATCAGCATTGAGGCGCCGCCCACGTGCTCGCTCCGCGGTCCCATCGTCAAATGACTGCCGTCTTGGCAACCGTCAGCAGCAACAGGAAACATGATCTGCTTGAGTTGTGCGGCGGGAATCAAGGCGTTGATCGGGATCGACAGCGTGACCAGCGGGGTATTTGACCCGAAGGCCATGTTGTGGGCGCACGGGTAGGGCGTGGTTTCGGCGAGCAGAATCGTGTTTGAGACGCCGTCGCGCACTTTGGCGAAGCTGGAAGGAATCTGCGTACGTCCGAACATGCCGATATCCATCCGCCAGTTCCATTGTGTGAGATTGCACCAGACTCCAGTGCCGGTCGTCGGACAGGCAGCCGGACTCCCATCTACGGTCACCGGACCCATCGATCCCCCGTACCAGAGTCCGTGCCTCGGTGCTGTGTCCGAGGAACTGCCCATGTAGCATCGAGACGGCATTAACGCGTCGACGCTCTTGGGATCGGAGGGGCAGATCAAGGACGGTTGCCTCGTCGTCGTCGCGGGCAGGTTCAAGGGGTCCCAGTATTTTTGACCAAAAACGAAGCTGTCGTAGTGTGCCTGCGCCTCGAGATACGGCAGGATCGCGGATGCCCATGTATAGGGCGAATTCGCACTCACATCTGCCACGGTGTTCAACTTCATCGCCGCACTCAAGGCGGTGTATTGGGGTACTGTCGCCAGGCCGTCTTTCCATTTTTGATCCGATGTGGGCGTTTTGATCGAGGGGTCCATCACAGCGTAGATCGCGCTCACCGGAAGCATCCTGCGGGCGGCCTCGAAACCGTGCAACGCCAAGCCGAGTTGCTTCAGGTTGTTGCCGCAGGTGAGTCGACGGCCACTCTCGCGTGCCGACTGCACTGCGGGCAACAGCAATGCGATGAGCAACCCGATGATCGCAATCACGGCGAGCAACTCAACGAGCGTGAAGCCGCGGGGCACGCCGAGGTCGTCGCGTGGGCCGTTATCGTTCATGAGGTGCCTCGTTGTTTTCACTGTGGACTGCGGGTTTTTACTGTGGTTATGAGTAGCCGGCACGTCATTCTCCACTCTTCGCCCCATCTGAGAAAAGCCTACGCCACGGAGCATACCCAGGTCCTCAGATTCCCTACTCAATCTTTGTCTTTGTCTTGAGTATACAGTCGCCCACCCGGTCGGGTGGCTTACAGCCAGTTCGCCACGCGGCTTATTGCCGCAGAATTACGGGGCGGTTGGGAGGGTTCTGCAGCCTACGGCCCCTCAAAAAACAGGACGGAACCACTGTTTATTGTATTTCAATAAATTTCTTTGCAACTGGAGGATCCTCCAGTTGCAACGTCGGCTTTCGGGGCTATTATGAAAGGTGTCGGGGCGGGCTTCTTCAGCCGATCGATCTTGCGGAATGTTCTTGGGTGCAATGCTTAAAATCCGTTCAACTTTTGCTTGAAATGGAAATCACGATGGCAATCACGGCTTACTCCTCTTCGGTAAATTCAAAGAATCATCGCTCCTGCGGTGGCGTGCGTTATCGCATGGCTGCTGCGGCGATCATCGCCACGGCCTTGGCCGCCGTACTCGGGTCGCCAGCAGTTCCTGCTGCGAACGTCACGTGGCTCAATTCGAACACGGACATGAACGCGACGAGTGCATGGTCCGCCGCTCCCACAGCCAATTCAGGTATCTTCTACGGCGCGTCCACTGGCACGAACCCCGTTCTGTCAGCAGACCTCACGATGTCATCGTTGAAGTTTAACGACACCACTTCCTCTGGTTGGACAGTCTCCGGCCCCTACACGCTGGCATTGACCTCTGGCTCCACTGGCTCCAACACTGGCGCGATCATCTCTTCCAACACCACGGGTGGTACGAACGTCATCAGCGCAAATATTTTTCTGAATTCTCCGACAGGAACCACGACGTACCAAGTGGCCTCGGGCGCGAACCTTGTCTTGTCGGGCAATATCTCTGGCGGCACGCTGAGTCATGTCGGGAGTAATACTTATGCGGGCGCACTCACGCTCTCTGGCAGCAACAGTTTCTCGAGTTTTATGCATAATAACAATGGGACTTTGAATCTAAACAGTGCCTACGCACTTGGCACGGGGGGCCTGAACGTCGGCGTGGGGGCGTTTTTGCTTGACAACACGAGCGGCTCGGCCGTAACTCTTCAAAATAACAATGTTCAAGCAGCAGTCACCACTTTCACTTTCGTTGGCACGAATAATCTGAGCTTCGGCTCCGGCACGTTCGCCGCTGCGGCAAATTCGACTCTGGCCGTAGCCGGCAGCACGCTCACGATCGGCTCGCTGGATGCTGCTGCAACGACGTACACCTGGACGAAGAGCGGTGCCGGCACGCTCGCGATCACTGGGGCTGCCGGATCGAACTTCCAGGCCGGGTTCACGCTTTCGGCCGGCACCCTGCAGGTCGGCAACAACACGGCGCTCGGCTCGGGCGCGGTTGTGTTGGGGGCCGCGGGCACGCTCCAAGCCATCAACAACGACGTTACGCTTGCGAACAATTTCACGTGGTCGAGCGGCGCGACATTTTCTGGTTTGCAGAGCCTCACACTGAACGGCAACGGCTCGATCGGTATCTCGGCTAAAAACCTTTACAACAACATCGCCGCAGGCAAAACGCTTACTTTCGGCGGCAATTTTGACGTCAATAGTTCGGGTGCCGGTACCGCTGTAGCCCTGACTCTTGCAGGCAGCGGTAACACGACATTCACGGCTGGGACGATCTTGCAGACGGCGACAGCGGCTCAGGCCATCACTGTCACCAACACCGGCACCACCCGGTTTCAAGGTGTGGTGGCCACAGGCGGCTTGTTTTCACAAACCGGTGCCGGCACGGTCGTTTTGTCTGGCACGATGAACGGCCCGTCCGGTTACACGATCAACAATGCCTCTGCGT
>JBAXUW010000131.1:0-9531 GCA_037129495.1 Planctomycetota bacterium
GCGTCGCATCCTTGCGACGCAGTCCCCTGCTCCCACCGGGAGCAGGGGACTGCCGTGCCAAAAACTGTCTGCTGACGCCGGCCTGCTTTACGCGGCGGTCGTGGCATTGGTGGCCGGAGCTCGCCACGGCAGAGGCTCGCTGCCGAAGATGCCGTCGCGATGGACTGTCTGCTGCTGCCGCACAAAACCGTCTGTGACAACCAGGAGCGCAGGCAGAAAGACGAGCTCCGCGACCGTAGCAGCGACCACGGCGGCGCAGGCGAGCAGGCCGAAGTTGGCCAACGCCGGCACCGAACTCGCCGTCACGGCTGCGAATCCGACAGCCAGCACAATCCCGCCGAGCACGACAGCGTTGCCCGTCTCCGCGACGGCCCGGCGGACCGCATTGGCGATCGACACACCCTCCCGGCGCTGTCGCTTGAGCGCCGAAAGCACATGCACTGTGTCGTCCACGGCCAGTCCGAGGCAGACGTTAAACACGATTACCGTGGCGGGGTCGAGTGATCTGCCGACCACTATCATCACTGCGCCGATCACTGTCAGCGGAAAGATGTTGGGAATCAGACTCACAATGCCAGCCAGCGGTGACCGGAAGGCGAGCGCTAAGATAGTGCCAATCACCACCACCTCAAGCAGCAGGCTGGAGCCGAGATCGCGGACGAGTTGCCGAATGTTACGGGCCGATACAACCGACATCCCGGCCAGTTCGAATTTCCAGCCAGGCCGCTGGGCGGTGAGTGTGGCCAGCCCCGCGTCGATTCGACCGTAGACGCCCTCAAGTTCCCGTGAGCCTAGATCCTGCACGCGGGCCCGCACGATCGCCATCCGACTCGGCTCGTCGACCAGATCGCGGAAATCGGCAGCGTCGAGCCGGCGCCTGGCCCGCTCCGGCAGCGTGCCGGCCACGGTCGCCAGCGAGAGCGATCGCGAAATATCCCCCGATTGTTCGAGCACCCCATGGACCGCGGTAAGGCTGTCGAGCACCGCGGGATCGAGCCACCCCGGCCCCTCAGGCCAGCGGACAACCACATCGACCCCCATCACCCCGCCAAACTCCCGGTCGACGCGAGCGAGCGCCTCGGCGGCGGCGGCGTTTCGCGGCAGGCTGTCGACCACGCGGTTATCGGCATCGAGGTCGGCACCGATCCAAGCCAACAGGAGCGTGGCCGCACAGCCTCCGACGGCAACAACGCGGGCATGCCGCACGGAGAAAGCCGTGAGGGTATTCGCCAGCCGGCCGGCCTGCCGCGACGAGCGGCCCAGTTGGACGCCGCTAAAGAATGGCATGGAGGCGAGGAGCGGCGTGAGCAGGGTAACGGCCAGAAAGCTGGCCACGGCGCCGGCCGCCGCTGTCAGCCCGAATGTCCGCACGGCATCGATGCGAGCCGCTGCCAGTGAGGCAAACCCAATCGCCGTCACGAGGCTCGTCAGTCCGCAGGCCACCCCCACCCGCCTGATCGCCCGCCCCGACGCGGCCACTGCATCGACACCACGGCGGGCGCTGCGCCGCATGTCTTCGATAAAGTGGATCGAGTCACAGGTGCCCACCACCAGCGCAAGCGACGGCACGACGCTCGTGAGGAGGTTGATTGGCGCTCCGCAGAGGCCAAGGATACCCAGCGCCCAGACGGCGCCGACAAACGGTGGCACGCTGGCAACAATCGTCGATCGCACACTCCGCGCAATGACCGCCGAAAGGATGACGGCGAGCCCCACCCCAAGCGAGTTGAAGAGCAGCATGTCGCGGCGGAGCGACCGCATCGCCTGCTCGCGGAGGGCTGGCAGGCCGGTGAGTTCGACGGTGAGTGGCGGGAAGGGACCAGCCTGGGCTTCGGCAAGCACCGCCTCAATGCGGCCCACTACCTCGCCCAGCAGGGGCGGTCGGTCGACGGTGGCTTCAAGCCGGGCAATGATCAGGCTCGACTTTGTATCGGCGGAAAGCATGTGGCCCGTGATCAGCGGATGGGCCTGGGCTCGGTCTTTTGCAGCCGCGCCGTCTGCAGCGGCAAGTTCGCCATCGACATGCGGAATCACCGGTAAGACCGCCCCCGCTACGCCCTGCCGGCGGATGTCAAAGAGCGACCGCACCTGCTCCACGCCATCCACCTTGCCCAGCCTGTTGGCGAGCGATCGCAGCGCCGCCAGAGACTCGCCGTCGAACAGGTCACCCGAACGGGCCGTGACGCGGATGATGCAGTCGAGGTCCGGGTCGCCGAAGCGGTCGCCCACCTCATCGACCAGTCGGAAGTCGGCAGCGGTGTCGCGGAGCAGCGATCGCAGATCGTCGTCGAACTGCAGCCGCGAGAGGCCGATAGCGGCCAGCACTGTTAGAAAGCCGACAGCGGCTGTGGCGAACCATCGCCAGCGGCGCGGGGGAGCAGGTGCAGTTCCTCCGGGTCGACGATCCAACCTCGGCAGCCCGGCACGCTGCACCGGCAAGGAATCGCCGCGTCGGCTGGCCAACAATAGTCGATCAGCAGTTCGTCGCCGGCGTTGATCGTGCGGGTTGTTTGCAGCCACAGCCTGTCTTCCTGGAGACTCCCATCCTCATCGAACCAATAGAAAAGCTCGCAGTTCGGATCGCAACTGTGATTCAGGAATCGTAGCGGAGCGGAGGGCTCAAGCACCCTGCCGCTCGGTAATTCCATGCAGTAGCTCGGATCATCGGGCTCAATAGGGAAAATCTCACCCAGAATCTCACCGAGCACCATGCTGCCCTTGAGCTTTCGACGGGCAAACACACCGCGGCCCACGTGCGTCTGGTCCACCCGGATCAGTTGGCTGAGCCGGTCGCCCTTTGGCTTCCGGGGGCCTCCAGTGGCGATCGCGACTGATTTTTCCGGGCGGCCCGGATGAAGATGTGTATCCTGTGTCATCGTTCTAGGGATAGGGAATGTTTTGGTGGTTTTGGATCCACGCACTGCGTGGCAGTGTTCTAACGGTGATAAACACATTTCGTCAACGGACGCCGTTGTTGAGGCCCGTCGCCGCAACGCTGGCCCTGCTCGCTGGTGCCGTGACGCGGGCGGATGAAGTGGCCGCCGGGCGGCCGGCCTGTCCGCTGCGAATTACCTGCTTCAACGTCGAGAATCTCGCCGCCCCTGGTGAGCGGACAACACTTACACGGTTTCGGTTTGAGCCGGCCCGGCGGCGGCATCTCGAACATGTCGCCGCCGTTATCGAGACGCTCAGACCCGACATCTTGATTATGCCGGAGGTGGTGTCACGGGCAGGAGTCGATGCGATTGTGAAGCTCCTTCACGAGAAGGGCATGCCGGAGTATTGCGGCTACCACGTGGACGGCCGGGATAAGTTCTCAGGATTCGACGTGGCCATCTTCTCGAGGCTGGAGGCAGATGAGGTGAATGGGAAACAGATCCACATCTTCGTGCCGGCGGGAAACCAGCGGACGGCGGCGAAGTCGGCCGTGGCTGACGCCCAAGACGATGACTGGCTCCGCAAGGCCTACAGCCATCTTGATGACGATGGAAAAATACGGAATGAGCAGGCCGTTCTGCAGCGGCATGCGGTGGCTTTTTTCACGGTCTGCGGCCGAAAGATCGGCCTCCTCGGCCTCCACTTGAAGTCCAACCCGTCGGATGTCGGCGCGAATGCCCAGCGCACCGCGGAGACGGCCATTGCCCGCGAGGTCATCGGCCGCGAGATCGTGGCGCGTGGCTATACGCCGATCGTGCTCGGCGACATCAATGACTACGATCCCGACGTGCCAACAGCCGATGCCTCCCGGCGAACCCGCACGACGGTGCTGCACGACCTCAAGGATTTCGATGCGGCCGTCGCCGGAGACGAACTCGTCAACACGGCCCAATTCATTCCGCGGGTTGCCGACCGCTACTCCTCCCACTGGGATGTCAACGAGAACGGCGCAGCTGATCGGGATGATGTCTTCACGATGATTGACCACGTGCTCGTGCACCGCGATCTCGTTCCCGCAATCACACGGGCCTTCATCTGCCACGCAATCGATCTCGATATTTCCGACCACTTCCCGATCGTCGTCGATTTCGACCTCGCGAAGCTACCGGCGGAGTGAGACGGCCGGCTAGAGTTGTAACTCTGACCGGACCGTTTCGAGCAGCTTCTTGGTGGCCAGGATGCCCTCGGACTCGAGGAGAGCTTTGCCCTCGTATTCAATGCCAATCCAGCCGTTGTAGCCGGCGGCGACAACGAGTTTGAGCATCCGTCGGTAGTCGGTCCGCACCTCGTTGCCGTCGGCGTCGAACTCGTGGCTCTTGGCGCTGACGCCCTTCGCGAAAGGCAACAGCTCCTCGACGCCGCGGTAGCGGTCGTAGTCGTGGAAGTTGCCGAAGTCGGGGAGCGTGCCGCAGTTTGGCTTGTTGACCAGCTTCATGACGCCCGCCAGCCACTCGCCGTTGCTCGAGAGACCGCCGTGATTTTCCACAAGCACCGAGAGCTCCATCTGAGCCGCGTAGTCGCAGAGCCGTGTGAGGCCGTCGGCGACGAGCTTCTGCTGCTCTTCGGGCGTGCCCTTGCTCCCGGCATTGACGCGGATCGAGTGGCAGCCAAGTCGCTTCGCCGCCTCGACCCAAGGAAAGTGGGTTTCGATTGCCTTCTTGCGGGCCGCGGAGTCGGGGTCGCCGAGGTTGCCGAGGCCATCACACCTGATAAGCAGGCTCGTCACACCCTCGTCGGCCGCCCGCTTGGCGAGGTCGGCCAGGTACGCCGAGTCTTTCGCTTTGTCTTTAAAGAACTGGTTGACATACTCGACTGCCTCGATGCCGAACTGCTGCTTGGCAGCTTTGGGGAAGTCGAAGTTGTCGAGTTTGCCGGCAAAGATTGTGTTCTGAAGTGACCCCTCGGCGAGCGAGATCTGATAGAGCGGCGCGGCCGGAGCCCGCGCCGCGGCCCGCGGCAGGGCAGCGATCGTGCCGGCCGCTGCGGCGGCGGTCACGGCGAGGAATTGCCGACGGCCCACAGTCGAGAGCAGGGGCGAAAGAGCGGGGTGATTCATAGGGGCTGCCGCCGGATGTCTTCCAAAGATGCCAGATCTAAGTTACCAGAGCCCGAGGCGGTGTCACGCCTGGCCGCGGGAGGCCTCCTCCTGGAGGTATTCCCGCGGCTGATACCACCAGAGAAACGGCACCAAAAGCACCGTGGCAACGGCCATGCAGCCAGTAAAAAACCAGTAGTAGGAGGCCCCGCTGAGGGCCGAGTTGCCAGCGGCGTCTTGTGTGACCGAGTTGACCAGCGCCGTGAAGAGGTTGCCTAGGGAAACGCTCAGTAGAGAGAGGCTCATGACCAGCGACTTCATCTGCGTCGGGGCCTGCGTATAGCTGAATTCAAGGCAGGTAATCGAGACGAGGATCTCGGCGGCCGTAATCACAACATAGGCCAGCAACTGCCAGCCGACGGACGGCCAGCGGGCCGTGAGCCGGGTGCCGTCGCCGGCCACAGCCATGCCGGCTTCGACAGCCGCATCGATTCGGGCGGCAGCGGAATCCTGAGCGCTGGTGCCACCATTCTTAAACGTGTCGGCCAGGGCATTGAGGCCCGCCTCACGCATGGCCGCCTCGGTGGCTGATGCGCTGAGCTCCTCGCTGGCCGCGAGCGGCGCAACGACGCTGCGGAATCTTGCGGCCTCGGTGTCGATCAGCCGCTGCGCGTGCGCCGTGATCGCGAAGGCGAGGATCGTCAGCAGGAAGCCAGCGAGAATTTTGCGGAGTGGGGTGAGGCTGATCAGCCGCTCGACGGCGGGATAGATCGCGAGGCTAAAGAGCGGGATAAAGATCAGCACGAGCAGCGGGTTGATCGCCTGCACCTGGCTCTCCAGCCACTCGACGCCAAGAAACCGCCGGTCCATCTGCTGCGCCTGCTGCACCCACGCGCCGCCCGACTGGTCGTAGAGCGACCAAAACACCGCTACGAGGAGATAGAGCGGCACGAGACTCAAGATCGCTGCGCGGCCTTCCGGACCGAACGTCTCGGAAAAGTATCGCGGCCCCCGCGGCGGCACATGGATAAAGCTGTGGCGACCGAACCAAAAAACGAGTGTGGCTACGGCCATTAAGATACCGGGCACGCCAAAGGCCCAGCCGGGGCCGTAGGCCCTCAGCAACCAGGGCGTGAGGAGCGTGGAGAAGAACGAGCCGAAGTTGATCGCGAAGTAAAACCAGCCGAAGACCCGCTCGAGCAGGTGGCGGTTGGAATGGCCGAACTGGTCACCCACGTGAGCCGATACGCAGGGCTTGATGCCACCGGAGCCGATGGCCACAAGCGCCAGTCCCGCAAGCAGCCAGCCCCGCGGCGCAAGCGAGGCCTCGAGGAACGGTTGCGGCATATCCATCAGCGCCAAACAGAGATGGCCGAGGCAGTAGACGATCGAGAGCAGCAGGATCGTGAGGTATTTTCCTAGGAAGGCGTCGGCCACGATGCCGCCGATGATCGGGAAGAAGTAGGCGCTCGCCACGAAGAGGTGCATCCACTCCCGCGATTCCGACTGCGTCATGAAGTCGGGGCCGCCGGCCGTCGCATGGAGAAACTGCGTCATGAAGACGACGAGAATCGTCTTCATGCCATAAAACGAGAAGCGTTCGGCCGCCTCGTTTCCCACGATATAGGGAATGCCTGGCGGCATGCCGGTCGTGGCGGCGGGATGCGTGGCATATCCGTGGCGGGCGGTGGTCGTGGAGTTCATGACGGGAGTTCCTGACAGGCTGGCGGCCGGTAACGGCCGGCAACACGGGGCGTGAGGCAGCCATGATGGTGCAAACATACCTGCCGTGAGACAATCTGCCTCCGTGAATGTCCCGCCCTCCTCTTCTCCAGTGTCCTCATCGTCGGCCACGCCGCCCGCAGGCCTGCTCGTGATCACTGTCGACCGGCTGCCGGCTTGGATCCTGGCGGCCTACGGAGCGACGTGGGTGGCGACTCCCGCCCTCGACAGTCTGGCGGCGCGGGGGATCGTGGTGGACCGGGTGATCACGCCGTCGCTGGATTTTCATGCCACGCTGAGAGAGCTTGCCTGCGTGGCGGAGGGCCGCTCGCAGCTGGCGGCAGCTGCCGCCGCCGCGGGCTGGCGAACAACGCTGGTCACCGATGATCCTGCTGTGGCGCAGAGGATGGCGACCGACGCAGTGCTCGGCCTCGATGTCGGCCTGCGGCTCGTCGAGGCCGTGGCGGAGACAGACGTCGCAGCCGACGATACGGCCACGAACATCGCCAGACTCATGACCGCGGCGGTGGCAGTGATTGGCAGTGGAGCACACCAGCTTGTGTGGATTCATATCGGCAGCCTCGGCGTGGGCTGGGATGCACCAGAGCGGCACCGCGATCGCTATATCGATCCTGATGACCCGCCGCCACCAACCGGGGCGAGCGTGCCTGGGTTTGCCGTGGATGCCGACACTGATCCCGATCTCGTTGTCGGCATGCGGCAGGTGTTTGCGGGGCAGCTCACGCTGCTTGACAGCCAACTGGCTCGGGTCTTGCAGGCCGTTCGGGGCTGGTCAGTCTGCTTCGCCGGCGTTCGCGGCCTGCCGCTGGGCTTGCATGGCTGGATGGGAGTTGGTGGCCGCGACATTCCCTTTGGCGAGCTTGTGCACGTGCCTGCGATCCTCGTGGATGCCGGCGAACGGATGGCGGCCCAGCGGTATGGCGGGCTTGTCGTGCCTGCCGATCTGGGCTGCACGCTTGTCGATCTTCTGGCGGGACCAGGCCAAGGCCAGAGCCTGGCGGGACCAGGCCAAAGCCAGAGCCTGGCGGGCCTCTTTGTGGATTGGTCGGCGTGTAGCCGTGATCAGGTGATCGTGACCGGGCCAGACGGCGCGGCGGTCGTGACGCCGGAGTGGCACTTGCTTGTGAGTGAGCCACAGACGAGCAGCAGCGAGCCGCAGATCCGGCTGTATGCAAAGCCAGACGATTTTTTTGAACTGGCCGACGTTGCCAACCGCTGCTCGGATCAAGCCGAGCAGTTGATCGGGTTGCTCCCAAAGCCTCCGGGTTGATCGGGCCGTTACCCTTTATTCACGAGAGGAGGCGTTTTCCATGGGTTTAGCTTGGGGAAACCAGGGGTGTTTATGCAGCCGGAACCGGCTGCTGGCGGCGATAGCCTGCTGGGCCGCGTGTGGGAGCGGCGCCTTTGCTGCCGAGCCTGCGGCCGCCGTGCGGCCGGCTCCCCGCAATGTGGTCCTCATCATCTCCGACGACCAGCACTGGCGCGACTACGGCTTCATGGGCCACAGCCACCTCCGCACGCCGCACCTCGATCGGCTGGCGCGGGAGAGCCTTGTCTACCGCTTTGGCCATGTGCCGAGCAGTCTCTGCTGCCCGAGCCTGGCCTCGATCATCACCGGCCGGCTGCCGCACGAGCACCGGATCGTGGGCAATGATCCGCCCGAGGATCCCGTTGTGCCGCGCAGCAGCCCAGCAGGCCGGGCCGCGTTTGCGGCAGGCCGCGAACAGCTGAACCAGCACCTTGAGGAATGGCCGCTCCTCCCCCGGCTGCTGGGTGACCGCGGCTACCGGAGTCTTCAGACCGGAAAATGGTGGCAAGGGGATTTTACACGGGGCGGATTCACCGCCGGGATGACCAAGGGAGTGAGGCACGGCGACGCAGGGCTCACGATCGGCCGGCAGACGCTCACGCCGGTCTACGATTTTCTCGGCCGCTGCCGCGGCGAAGAGAAACCGTTTTTCATCTGGTATGCCCCGCTCTTACCGCACGATCCGCACGACCCGCCGCAGCCACTCGTCGACCACTACGCGTCAAAAACCGACAGCCTGCATGTGGCGCGGTATTGGGGCAACGTGGAACGGTTTGACCAGACGGTCGGAGATTTGCTCGACCACCTCGACCGCGAGCGGCTCGCGGCCGACACGCTGGTTGTGTTCATCGCGGACAACGGCTGGATCCAAAGCCGCGACGCGCCCGGCTTCGCTCCGCGGTCGAAGCTCTCGCCCTACGAGGGTGGGCTGCGGACACCGATCATGCTCCGCCAGCCCGGCACGCTCAAGCCCCGCTGCAGCGACGCGCTCGCCAGCGGCATCGACATCCTGCCGACGGTGCTGGCGGCCTGCGGCGTGCCCGCGCCGGACGGTCTGCCGGGTGTCAACCTGCTCGACGACAAGGCCGTGGCCACGCGGAGGCAGATCTTTGGCGAGTGCTTCACCCACACGCTCGTTGACCTCGACAATCCTGCCGCGAGCCTCCTCTGGCGATGGACGATTCGCGACGATGAACTCGGGGAGCAGCACCACCGCTGGAAGTTGATCGTGCCGACATCCGCCGAGGCGGAGGGTAAATTTCCCGCTGGCCAAGCCGGCCAAGTCGATCCCCATTCGCGGGAGCAGTGGCGGCAAGGAGCGGTCGAACTCTTCGATCTCGCAAACGACCCCGATGAGATGCAAAACCTCGCCGCCGCGCAGCCGCAACGAGTGAAGGAACTCGCCCAGAGCCTCACTGAAAATTGGTCGCCATGATCGCCACTTTTTTCGTGAAGGGTTAGCTCTAAAAAGTGGTCCCACAAGCGACAGGGAATAGCGACAGGGAAT
>JBAXUW010000132.1:0-9520 GCA_037129495.1 Planctomycetota bacterium
GCGGCTATGGTTGACGCGATGACAAAGGCCAACGCCGCAGTGGGTCCAAAGTATGACGTCTGCGGTGGCGACGGATTCTATCCGGGCCCCAACGAGCAGCTCTTGATGGCGTACGCATTCCTCAAGGGCCTCGGCATCAACGGCGCCATTGGTGACATCCAGATCGACATGCAGTCGGGCGTCAAGCAGCCGCTGGCCCTTCTGCTTCGAGGGCGATGGCAAAAGCAGCGGAAGCACGCTGAGCATCCTCCCGTTTGTGCCGTTGAATCAAGGATCTCAATCGCCTCATGCTCAAGGTAACCGGACTCGACGCCCTTCGCCGCGGCGTTTACCCAGCTCCAGGCCAAGGTCGGCGAGAAGCAGAGCTTTGAGACGTTCATGATCAAGCAGATCGTGACCGACTTCCGCCGGCCCGGCGCTGCAGGGCCACAGGGAGCGGTGCATTACGCTGCCGGCCGTTCAGAATCGCAACGCAGTTCCGCGAGTCCATACCTCGCTAACTCCTCCTCAAGCGACACGCCTGCTGGGCCAGGCAGGAGGGCCGCTCGCTTCGCCTGCCGCGCAGGTTCCTTGCGAACAATGAGCTCGCCGGGTCGATGTGTGCCAGCGGTCGCCCAGGCTTCGGACTCTTCGGTGAGGTGCACGAGGAGCCGCTCCAGCCCGGCCCGCTGCCGCTCGAGATCAGCTCGGTCGAGATCGGGTGGCAGATGAATGCTGCGGCTGACAATGCCACGCGCCCGCGACCAAGGCCGCGGAATGGCGAAGCGATCCCAGGTGTTCACCCGCCAGGGCCGCTCATATCCCATTCCCATGGCTACGATCGGAATCCGCATGGTGCTCGCCAGAAAGATGCATCCGGCCGCCAGCCGTCGGCGTGGACCACGCGGTCCGTCCGGCGTGATCGTGAGATTCTCGCTGGCAGCTCGGCCCACCAACTCGCGCAATGCCTCCGAACCCCCCCTGAATGTGCTGCCCCTTACGGTAGCGAAGCCCATCAGTGTTGCCACGCGGGCCAGGATGTCGGCGTCGGAATGACGCGACAGCAGCATGGCGATGTTGCAGTGGCCGCGAAGGTAGAGCGGCAGCAGGATGTTTTCATGCCAGAAGACGTAGATCTTCGTGCCGCGGCAGGCGGGATGGGCCGGATCGACCGCAGGGTCGCCGAAGTCGACGCGGTAGTCGAGGGTCCCCATCCACTGCCGGATGCAGGCTGTAGACACAAGCGCACAGGCCCCAATGGCCATCTCGGACTCAAGCTTCACGAATCAATATTCCTTTCTTTCCGTTCCTGCTCTTTGGGAGATGACGTTCATGCGTCCCACCATGTGCCCTCAAACACCTCCTCCGCCGGCCCCGTCATGAAGACGTGGCCCGACGCCGCCCACGCAATTTCAAGTCTGCCGCCAGGCACCTCCGCCACGATCTGCCGGCCCGTGCGGCCGGTGATAACACCCGAGACGCAGACGGCTGAGGCGCCGGTGCCGCAGGCCATAGTGATGCCGCTACCGCGCTCCCATGTTCGCATCCGCACCCGCTCGGGTGACAGCACCTCGACGAAGTGTACGTTGACTCGGTGCGGAAAGATGGCATGGGTCTCGATCCGCGGCCCGACCGTCTCCAGCGGCACGCGGGCAACATCGCGGCAGTAGAAGGTCACGTGGGGATTGCCCATCGACACGCAGGTCATCCGCGGGTCGAGGCCGGCCGCCTCCCACCAGCCCTCCGGTGCCCCGAGGGCCGGACAGGGGGCGTTGACCACCTGACGGCTGTCGGCGGCGTGCACTACAGGAATCTGATCCGCCGCGAGCAGTGGCTCCCCCATGTCGACGCAGACCCGCGACCGGCGCGGTCCCTCAGACGCGACATTGAGCGACAGTACGCCGCGGCCGGTCTCGACCGTCACCAGCCCCGTCGACGCCCGCCCGCGGGCCACCACGAGATGCGCCACGCACCGCACGCCATTGCCGCACATCTCCGACTCACTCCCGTCGGCGTTAAACATCTGCATCCGACCCGAGGCCACGGCCGACGGCATCACCAGCACAAGTCCGTCGCCGCCCACGCCGAAATGCCGGTCGGCAATCCGCGGCGCAAGGGCCGCCGGGTCTGCCGGGGTCGGCTCGGCGAAGCAGTCGATATAGACATAGTCGTTGCCCGCGCCCTGCATCTTCACAAAATGGATCGGTCGTGCCGTCATTCCAGTTCCTTCTTTCTGCCTGAGATGAATGCTTCAGCTCCACCGCTCTTGAGTCTGCCAAGACTCTGCCTTACCGCTGCATGTCTGGCCTCAGTGCTGCACTGCGACTGCCTTCCGATTCACGCCGCTGCGACTGGAGCTTTTGGATCGCCGCCGCGAGCGTGGGAAAGGCCTCGCTGGTCATCTCGGGGTGCGGGAGCGTACCGTCCACGTGGATCAGCATAAATTGCCCGCTTGCGCCGCCAAGAGCCCGCTTCATCGCCGGCAGTTGTGTGGTCGAATCACCCATGATCGAGCGGAAAGTCAGGTGGACGTTTGAATCGAAGTCGATTTCACCGTTGCCGACAAGGCTGATGGCGTCACCGGAAAGCTCAATGTTGTCGAGGTAGGCACGGGGGCCCTCGATCCGGAAATCGACGGTACTCGATCCGAAGGCATTCAGGTCTGGTGATTTTACCCGGAGCATCTTGAGCATCGCCACGACCATCGGCAACTCATAAATATCGGCGTCTCGCAGCCGCACCTGGCCGCGGCCAGCGAGCGAATGGGAACCACCTCGCGATCCACTTACTTCCGCTGTGCCGAAAACTCGGCCCCGGTAGGAGTGCGGTCCGTTGAGCGCGTCGCCAGCCAGCCGCTCGAGTTCGGCGTCGCCCAGGGAAGCCGTCACCGCAAATCCACCAGGATCGCCTGCCGAAACACTGCCGTCGATCAGGAGCGCGCCGCCGGCCACGCGAGCCGACACCCGCCGTGCTCCGGCTTGTCCCGCGGCGTGAGCCGCCGTCGCCCCAAACCGCACGCCACTGCCGTCCATGGCGAGTGGCCCCTGCACGTTTGTCAACTGAATACCCCGCCACAGAGCGCTGTCGATCGCCAGTTCGCCGTGCGTCTGCCACGCGTGGCCGTCGGACTGGCCTCGGAGACGGATGCCGCCGTGCACGTGTTCCAGCGGTGTGCCGACATCGAGCGAGCCCTGCTCCACGTCGAGCTCCAAGTCCCATGAGGCGGCCGGAACACTCGCTGTCGAGTGAATGTCGAGCGACCCCTCGAGTGAGAGCAGGCCCCGCAGGTTGACCGCCGATAGGGCCCGCTGGAGGCCAGTTGGCAAGGCATTCAGCACATCGTGATCGGCGCGGAAGCGATCCGCGGAGAGCTGTTCAAACGAGACATGCCAGCCACCACCGGGGATGAACCGGCAGACGCCACCGGCGGAGACGGTGGTTCGATCATGCGTACCGCGGACCTTCTCGAACCGAAGCAGGCCGTCCTTCCACGAGAGCTGCCCGCGGAGCCGCTCCAAACGGTAAGGGAACCAGGCCGGTTCGATTGATACCGTGTCGCCCTGCGGCGTGGCCTGCACCTCCACCTCGGTCCGCCGCGCCTTGACCTGATGCCGCACGACGGCCGAAAATTCCGCGTTTCCGCGGGGATCGACGTCGTCCCAGATCTGCCGCATGCCGGCGGGCAAGCTATCGCGCAGTTCGCGTTCGAGCACGACACCAGAGCCCGTCAGATGGAGCGTGAGTTCGCCATCGGTGTCGCCACGCGGCACGAGCATACCGGAGCAGCGTACGATGCCCGTATCGTTCGATCCGCTAATGTCGCGGAGCGTCCAGTGACCGCGGTCCATGCGGACGCTACCCGATACGTTTGACAGCGGGTACGGAAAGCCGGCATAGGACATGCTGCACTGCGTCAGGCGGATGCCCAACGAATTGGCAGAGCCGCCGGAAAGCTGCGGTGACCGATCGTGCTGAAAGACGAAGTCGAACGTGCCAGACGCCCGCAGCACCCGGATGATGTCGGCGCTTTGCGGTGGCATAGCCGCCAGCAGAGCATCGTCGATTCGCATGCCATCACCGCGCACCTCAAGCTTGCCGTACGTGCCCCCTGGCTCGTTGTTGGCTGGCGCTGCTGCGACCGTTCGAAAGCTTCCCTGCACCTGCACCGGATGGCCGCCGGCCTGCCCGGTGAGATGGATCGTCAACGTCTGCCCCTCGAGCACGACGGTGCCCACCGTGCGGTCGAGACGGTAGGGAAACCGGTAGTGGGTGATCGAGACGTTGCGGCACCGCAGCGAGACGTTGGGATCGATCACGCCGCCGCGGCGGGCCACCTGCGCCCGCACGTCGACCTCGCCTGCAGGGAGGAGTTTGCTCCACTGCGAGGCCATCGACTCCGGCAGCAGTCCCTCCCAGTGACGCCCCACGACGAGCCGTTCTGCTTCGAGCAGGAGGTCGAAGTCGGACTTGGTAGTCCAGCCGGCGTAGCGGCCGTTGCCACGCAGGAGCGTCGAGCCGGCATGGGCCTCGAGGCCGTCAAACCGGACGCCCGAGCGGTCGGCCTGAAATGCCAACGTTACGTCGCTCAGCGCAAACGGCAGCAAGGGATGTTCGAAACGCCCTGACTCCAGTCGGCCCGACGCCGAGACGACGGTGGACTCGGGCGCCGCCACCGATCCCGCCGCCTGCCAGTCCATCGAAATGCGTGCCCGCAGTCCGGCCATCCGAGTTCGCAGGTCGTCGGCGATTGGTCCACCGCCCGCCGGCAGCATCTCGATGATCCGGGGGGTCCAGTCGAGCGCTTGCAGCGATCCGCGAAGATCGAACAAGCCCGTCCCAACGGCCACGCGGCCTGCAACGCTGACGCGTTCGAAGAGATCGCCGCTGGCGTTCCCCCGCAGCGTGACCCAGCCACGCTCAGCGGCGGTGTCATCAGGACGCAGTTCGAGCCCGATCTGCCGAACAACCACCCGCGCCTGCCGCGGGAGATCATCGACAAGCAGCGTGGCATCTTCGATTGTCACCGGCACTGCCGCATCGGCAGCCCGTTGCTTGAGCAGCCCGGCCATCGTCCAACTGCCATTCTGCTGCCGGACCGCATGCACGATCGGCCGTCGCAGCCGCACCGCACTGATCCGCGGCGCACCAGCGACCAAATCGGCAAGGTTCGTGCTGCAGGCCAGGCGGACCTCGTCGATCCAGAGGATCTGTCGGCACTCTTTCGGCAGCGCCGGATCGATGATCGACACGCCGCGGACCACGATCCCCTCACCGTTCACCAAGCTCGCCCCCTGCACCTGCACGGTGAGCGTGGGGAACTCCCGCGCCAGCCGCTGCTCAACGCGAGTGCGCACCTCTTCGCCGAGCCGACTGGTGCCGATGGCGCCGGCAGCCACCACGCCAGCTACCGTGACCGGCAGGGCCCAACGCACCAGGATCCAGAGCGTGTCGGAAAGCGGTTTCAAATCAGGGCATCACGGGGCGAAAGGCGCGGTGAAACAGCGTGTCTCAAGAGGTCGAGAGCGGTTGCGGACAGTACGTGGACAGACGCCCGAGGGTCAAGACGCCTCCCGTTCACGAGCCCCAAAAAAGACCGCCATTCCCCCAGCCTACGGCCCTCTGCTATCTTGCCCGTTCAAAGTGACCGGCACGGCGGCATTCAACCGCTGCAATCAACCAGTAGGAACGGGGAAATAGCATGGGCCAGAACAAATCAACCGCCACCGACAAAGCCAGCGACTGGGTAGACCCACTGCATGCGGGCGGTCTCAGTCCGCAGCGACTGCTGTGGGCAGGGTTTATGGCAATCCTCGCGGCCGGCGTCGGCTTCTCGATCCGGGCCGGTATTCTTGGGCAGTGGGCCGAACAGTACGGCTTCACTCAGACGGAACTGGGCGCGATCACAGGCGGCGGCCTCACCGGCTTCGGCATCATCATCCTGCTGTCGAGCCTGATCGCCGACCGCATTGGCTTTGGCCCGCTCATGTTTGCCGCCTTTGTGATGCACCTGGTGTCGGCAGCCCTTACGCTGGCCACCGGTGCCGCCTACGAGGCGGGCGGCAAGCCGCTCGCCTTCCAGTGCCTCTTCTGGGGCATGTTTCTCTTTGCCATCGGCAACGGCATCGCCGAGGCCGTGGTGAACCCGCTCGTGGCCACGCTGTTCCCGAAGCAGAAAGCACATTATCTGAATATTCTGCATGCCGGCTGGCCGGGCGGCCTGATTCTCGGCGGCCTCGCCAGCTACTTCATGTCGGCCACTGCCACCGCCAAGTCTGTGCGGTGGGAGTTTCAAATCTCACTTTTCCTGGTGCCGGTTATTCTCTACGGCCTCATGATGCTGGGCCAACGGTTTCCCAAGAGTGAGGCGAGTAGTTCCGGCGTCAGCTACCGCGACATGCTTGGCGAACTCGGCCTGCTCGGCGCCGCAGTCATCTGTGGACTGCTGGCCCTCTTCTTCAAGAGCGATCTCGGCCTAACGCCGCTCGTGGCTGGCGGGATCGCGGCGGGGCTACTCGTCGCGTTTGGCGCGGCCACCGGCTTCCGTCTCGGCCATCTGCTGCTCGCCGCCCTGCTGATGATCCACGGGCTCGTGGGCTACGTGGAACTCGGCACCGACTCATGGATCTCCAAAATTACCGGCACTATCATGAATAGCCCCGCCAACGGGCTGCTCCTGTTTGTCTACACATCCGGGCTGATGTTTATTCTGCGATTCTTTGCCGGCCCAATCGTGGAGCGAATCTCTCCCTTGGGCTTGCTGGCCTTGTCGGCGATCTTTGGGGCCACCGGCCTCACGCTGCTGGGCTACGCCGAAGGGGCGGTGATGTGTGTGCTGGCCGCAACCGTCTACGGCATCGGCAAGACGTTCCTCTGGCCGACGATGCTAGCCGTGGTGAGCGAGCAGTTCCCCAAGGGGGGCGCCATTACGATCGGCGCGGCCGGCGGCGTGGGCATGCTGGCAGCCGGGCTGCTGGGCGGCCCAGGCATCGGCTTCCTGCAGGATCAAAACGCCTCGGCACAACTCCGAGAAAATGTCGTCGTCTACGATCGCTACAAGGCCCCGAAAGAGAACGAGTTTCTCTGGATGAAAACGGTCGGCCTCGATGGCGCCAAGGTGGGCGTGCTTGAGGATGGCGGTAAGGAGGCCCAGCGGGCGCTGGAGCTGATGCAGCGCGAGAGTGCGAAGCCTGAGGCCGTCGCAGCCCAGCAGAAACTGGTCGACTGGTGGACGTCTTCGGCCGGCCCCGCCGCCGCGACCGACAAGCCGTTGGTGGAGGAGGCAGGCCTCTTCGGCGGCCGCCAGGCGCTGAAGCTCACGGCCTTCGTACCCGCGACGATGTTTATCTGCTACAGCCTGCTCCTCGGATGGTTTGCGACGCGAGGCGGATACAAAGCCCGCGGCATGCACTGATTCACGCGAAACATCGCATCCTGCGATTTTCGTTTGGCAAATGCAGTTTGCTGGTTCTTTCCGTCGCATCCTTGCGACGCAGTCTTTCGTTTTTCGTGGGATAACAATCCGTAGTGCTACCCTCTGCGGCCCTGCAAGCTTAACCGTCGTCCACTGGGGGTGAAATGAGAACCGTCCCTCGTTCACCGATATGGGCCCGGATCCCGCCAGGAAGTTCAATCGCCGGTGGCAGCGGGGCAGCCATGTCGGCGGCGGTACTCGTCATCTGGGCAAGCGCCTGATAGTGACGGGCGGTCATGTCTCGCTGCGACCAGCCCTCGCGATGCCACAGCGCCACAAAGATCTCGGCAATGAGATACCTGTCGAGACCGGCCAGCCGGTAAGCATGAACGACGACCGTGCCGTTCTCCTGTCGCTGTGCATGGTGCTCGAGCAGATGCTCAGCGGCGCTCCGTACCGCGGTCGCCACTGCCGCGGCCTGGCTCGCCAGCCGGATGAGCGAAGCGGTAGCCGCCGGATAGGGGCCAGACTCGCAGCGTGGCAGGATCTCGTGCCGTAAAAAGTTCCTCGAAAACCGAATGTCGGCATTCGTCGCATCCTCCCGCCACAGTTGCCCACGCAACGTGAGAAACTCCCTGACCACGAACCTTGGCACGGCTAGCAGTGGCCGCAGCAGCGCGACGCCGTCACAGAGTTCGCTGGCGGTGGCCATGCCCGCCAGCCCTGCCAGGCCGGTTCCCCGGAGGCTGCGGTGAAGAATTGTTTCTACTTGGTCGTCGGCGGTGTGTGCGACAACGACGCAGCGGCCGCCGTATTCCCGCACGATATCTACGAAACAGGCGCGCCGCAGTCGCCGTGCGCGGCCTTCAATACCCTCTCCCCGCACGCCGTCCGGTTCTCGCACCCGCACATCACGAACCTCACAGGGGATCCTGAGCCCGGCGGCGAGATTCACGACGAAGGCCGCATCCGCTGCCGCCGCCTCCCGCAGATCATGCCTCGCGTGGGCAACGATCAGCCGGCCCCCCGGTAGAGCCTGCGCGGCAAGCGTGTGGAGCCCGAGCAGCAAGGCAACACTGTCGGCCCCGCCAGAAACCCCGACCACCACTGGCGCCGACCAGAAGCCGTGCCAGGGCAGGCCCGCGGCCAGGGCTGCGAGAAATCCGCCCTCGGTTGTCGATTCGGTGGTAGTGCGCAGTGCCATGCAGGGCATTGTGACGTCTTGGACGTTCGTGGCAAAAGCCATTCCCGGCCTTTACAGCCTGATCGACCTCTGGAAATGCCCAGGATTTCCAGAGCCGGCAGGGAACATCCCCTGCTCGCCACGGCAAAGTAGGGAAGGCCTGCAGGCTAGACAAGCTGTTTTCGCTTGTGCAAGCGGCATTGAGCGGCAGCGGCCGGCTGGCTACTCTCCCCGACCGATCGGTCATGAACACTCCTTGGGATCAACAGATGATTTCCCGCATGCCACGCCGGCTCCACTATGCCCTCCGCCTCGCGGTCCTCGCCCTGCTGCTTCCACCACTGGCGGGCGGCTGTTCGATGATCACCACCGTCGCCTATCTCATCGCGCCTGAGAAGGATGCTCCAGCAGAATTTAAGGGCCTCCGCGGCAAGCACGTGGCAGTGGTCTGTAAGCCGATCGTCGAGTTGGAGTTTAGCGACGCCAGTTCAGCCCGCGAGTTGGCCGGTGCGGTCGGCTCGCTGCTCACGCAAAACGTCCGTAAGGCCCGCGTGATCGAACAGCGTGAGGTAGCCCGCTGGATCGACGAGAACGCATGGGTCGATTATCCCACCCTCGGCAAATCGCTCGATGCCGACATCGTTGTCGGCATCGACCTCGAACAATTCCGAATGCACGAGGGCTCGACACTCTACCGCGGCCGGGCAACAGCTCACGTCCGGGTCTACGACGTCGCTGAGAAGACAGTCCTGTTTGAAAAGCGGATCGATAATTTTACCTTCCCAGGCGACAGCGCAGTGCCGGCGTCCGACCAGTCGGAACCGCAGTTTCGCGCACTCTTTTTGCGGGTCTTATCGGGAAAGATCGCTCGCATCTTCCACGCCTACGACAGTCGCACCACCTTCGCAGAAGAGAACCTAACGTTTTAGTTTCACGCGTGCAGGGCC
>JBAXUW010000133.1:0-9496 GCA_037129495.1 Planctomycetota bacterium
GCCACGAGCTCAGCCACGAGCTCAGCCACGAGCTCAGCCATCAGTTGGTTTGCCGCCTGCGGCCGTGGCATCGGGGGCACCGATGCCGCCGCGCCGCACCCGTCGCTGGCGGCGGGCGACTACGCATCCAGAGCTGATGCCCATGCCGATGGCGAGTCGATCAATGCCGCGGCGGCTCTCATCGGCGTGCCGATTGCCGCCTCGTCGAGCCGGCTGTTTGAGGCGGAAGTCACTGGCCGCTTGGCGACGGCGGTAGTGGAGTCGACGCTCGCGAGGGAAGGGCAGGGCACGCTCAAGGGCGCGGTCACAAGCCGCCTCGCTGTCGCGCTGGAGGAATGCGTGCTTGCGCATGGTGGCTGGCTCTACGAAGTGGGTAGCCTCGCGCCCGGGCAGACCTTCGAGCCCGGCATGGGCCGCGGCCCACGCTCGCTGGCTGGCGCCATCACCCGGCGCACGGCCAACACGGATCGCGACATCGCCGCGCGGTGGGATATCGGCGACCGCGACCCACTCCGGATTCTGGAGGTTGCCGGCTTCCATGCTGCCGCCGGTGGCAGCAGCTACACGTCGCTCGAATCGGGCCGACTCGCCCGGCTGGATCTGTCGCCGCTGCTGCCGCTCGATCGGGCCGTGCTCGTGGGCCGCGGGCCCGCAGCCATTGTCTGGAAGGTGCAGCCGCAACTGGTCGGCGACAGCTCCGGCTCAACCGACATGCCAGCCATGCCAGCCATGCCAGCCATGCCAGCCATGCCAGCCATGCCCGATAACGCCTGCCTGTGGCGGATCGTGATCCCACTTGTGCCGCCGGTCGTATCCCAGCCCGTATCCCAGACGCTGCTTTCCCCAATCAAGTAATTACCGCCCAATGATTGAAACCATCGATCTCACGAAGAAATACAGCGACTTCTACGCGCTTGAGTCGCTCACCCTCAAGCTGGAGAAGGGGGATTTATTCGGCTTCATCGGGCCCAACGGCGCCGGCAAGACAACGACCATCCGCATTCTGTCGACGCTCCTGGCGCCCACCTGGGGCGAGGCCTATGTCTGTGGCTATTCGATCTATAAGAATCCGCGCGAGATCCGGCGGGCGATCGGCTACATGCCCGACATTTTTGGTGTCTACGACGACATGCGGGTGATCGAATACCTCGAGTTCTTTGCGGCCGCCTACCGGATCGACGGGCCCGAGCGGCGGCGGGTGGCCGAGCGGTCGCTCGAACTCGTTGATCTTGCATTTAAGCGCGACGAACTGGTGACGAGCCTCTCCCGCGGCATGACCCAGCGGCTCGGCCTAGCCCGCGTGCTTCTGCACGATCCGGAAGTGCTCCTGCTCGACGAGCCTGCCAGCGGTCTCGACCCGCGGGCGCGGATTGAGATGCGGGGATTGCTCAAGCGCCTGCAGGGTCTCGGCAAGACGATCCTTGTCTCCAGCCATATTCTTCCCGAACTAGCCGACATTTGTAACCGCGTGGGGATCATCGAATATGGCCGGCTGCTCGCCTGCGGCAACGTACAAGACCTGCTGGCGCAGGTGCGGGGCAGGCCGGTGATGAGGTTTCGGGTTCACGGGCCGCCGGAGGGGGCGGCGCGGCTGCTGGAGAACTCGCCAGAGGCGGCGGGGATAGTGGTGCGTGATGGCGAGATTCTCGTCACGCTCGCCGACGGCATAGACGATCCTTCGCCGCTGGCGGCAAAGCTCATCGCTGATGGCTATCACTTGCTCTCGATGCGGGAGCAGGAGGTGAACCTGGAGACGGCGTTCCTTGAACTGACCAAGGGCGCCTTGGGCCGGCCGGGGCAAACCGCCACTGCCGGGGTCTGACGGTAAACAACGCGGTGGCTATTTTGTGTTTGGGAGAACGTTTCAAAATATCTTCGGCTCGGCCAAGGAGTGCAACATGCATGGAGCGTTTTGGAGTGGGCTGGTGATGACCGGCAGTCTGTGGATTGCGTATGGGGGAGCGTTGCCCATGCTCGTGCCTGGAGCAGCAGCAGAGCCCACTGGCGACCTGCCCCCAGCATCTGCTGCCAAGGCCACGGCTGCCGCCGGGCTCGACACGCCTGCGGCTACGCTCGGCTATGCGATCGGCCTGCGGATCGGCAGCCGCATTGCCGCCGACTTGAAAGAACAGGAGCCCCCGATCGACACCACGGCGCTGGCCCGCGGCCTGGCAGACGCTGTCCTCGGAGCTAAGCCACGGCTCGAAGAGCAGCAGATCAGACAGACGCTTGAGGCGTTTGACACGCGGATGCAGGAGCGGGAGCGGGAGTTTGGCCGGAAGATGGCCGAGGTCGCTCAGGTCAACCTTGCCAAGGCGACTGAATTTGCCAAGACGAATGGCTCGAAGGAGGGAATCGTTACCCGGCCCAGTGGCCTGCAATATGAAGTGATTCGTGAGGGCACGGGCGCAAGCCCCAAGCCGGAGGATGCCGTGGTCGCACATTATCGGGGCACACACTTGAGTGGCAGCGAATTCGACGCCACCGATCCGCAGGGGGAGCCAGCGACATTTTCCCTTCGCGGCGTCGTAGCCGGCTGGCAGGAGGCGCTGCCGCTGATGAAGACCGGCGCGAAGTGGCGGCTCTATGTGCCACCGCAACTCGGCTACGGCGAGGAGGGATCGCTGCCGGTCATTGAGCCGAACGAGCTTTTGATTTTCGAGATTGAACTCCTGAAAGTACGGCCGTCGAAGTAAAGTGTGTTCGAGGCCTGTGCAACGCGCATGGCAGAGCTCGAAACGGAATCGGTCTGGCAGGGGTGGTGATGGCAGACGCAGGCAGAAGCATGTCGCGACAGAGGCTGAATGTGGCGGTCTGGGCAGTGGCTTTTTTTATGGTGGCTGCAGAGCCGTCACTGGTGCTGGCTGCGCCCCCGACGGCAGACCGCCTTGCCGAGACCCGTGAACGGATGGTTCGTGACGACATCGCCGGAGGTGGTGTGACCGACCCGCGGGTGCTCGAAAGCATGCGGCTTGTGCCCCGGCACGAATTCTTGAGTGCGGCCCAGCGGCCCTCTGCCTACTTCGATATGGCCCTGCCGATCGGCGACTCGCAGACGATCTCTGGCCCGTTCGTTGTGGCCTATATGACGGAGAAACTGGAGCCCAAGCCGACCGACCGTGTCTTGGAGATCGGCACCGGCAGTGGCTATCAGGCGGCCGTGCTCTCGCCGCTGGTGGGAATGGTCTACTCGATCGAAATTAGCCGCTCGCTCGGCGAGAAGGCAGCCCGCGTGCTTGCCCGGCTGGGCTACCGCAATGTGGTCACCAAAATCGGAGACGGCTTCCAGGGCTGGCCGGAGCACGCGCCCTTCGACAAAATCATCGTCACCTGCTCCCCGGAAAACATTCCGCAACCGCTCGTCGAACAGTTGGCAGAAGGAGGCCGCATGATCATTCCGGTGGGCCAGCGCTACGAGCAGACGCTCGTGCTGCTCACCAAGCAGAAGGGAGAGATGGTGCGAGAGTCGCTGGTGGCCAGCCTCTTTGTGCCGATGACAGGCGCGGCTGAGCAGGGGAGGAGGGTGCAGCCCGACGGCACGCGGCCGGTCCTCCACAATGGCGGGTTTGAGGAGCTACTCCCGGGGGGCGACATGCCAGCCGCCTGGTATTACGGCCGCCAGATCAAGATTATTGAGGGTGTCGAAGGCCAGGGTGCGGCTGAGGGCGTTCGCTACCTGCGGCTAGAAAACGGCCAGCCGGGCCGTCCAGCGCAGCTCTTCCAAGGGTTCCCGGTCGATGGCCGGGCGGTCGGACGGGTGACGTTTTCCCTACTGTTCCGCGGCGATCAGATCGGAGCCGGGCTGGGTCCAGATGATTTTCCCGGACTCGTGGTGAGGTTTTTCAGCGAGGATCGCAGCCGCTCTACAAACGGCCAAATCGGGCCGTGGAAGGGAAACGGGCCGTGGCGGCCAGTTGAAGGCACGGTCACCGTGCCGATCTGGGCGCGGGACGCGATCGTGCAGATCGGCCTACTGGGGGCAACCGGGCGGGTGGATGTCGACGACGTCCGCGTAGCGGGAATACCCCGCTAATTTCTGCGGTTTTAGAAAGCCGACCACGCCAGAAGCGCGGCAGTAGCGAGGCGGAATATCTTTCCCAGCCTCCTTGATTTACCAAAACTGCAAACTATCCTTGGCTCGGGCTGGCTGTTCAACGCCCGAGCCGCGACCCAGCGGCTCTGACACGGGCGATCCTCACTTTTCTAGATCCTCACTTTTCTCATGGAGCATGATTCCGATGTTGGTTCATCGTCAGTGGTTGCGGGTGGCTGGAGTTGTCACTTTTGTCGCGGTTGTAGCGACTGCCTGCGATGCTGATGCTGGCTGGCATCATCGTTATCGCGGCGCGGGTAGCGCGGGTGGTTCGTCAGGCGGTAGCTCCGGTGGATCATCCGGCGGTAGCTCGGGGGGCTCGTCTGGCGGCTCCAGCTCCTACGGCTCGTCTGGCGGCAGCTCGGGTGGTTCGTCCGGTGGTTCATCTGGTGGTTCATCTGGTGGCGCTAGCTCCTACGGTTCGTCCGGCGGTAGCTATGGTTCGCACGGCTCTCTCCATGCCGCCAAGATGGCGCGGCGTGCCTATCGGCATTCGGCCCAGGGCTCGTCGGGCGGTAGCGCGGGTGGCTCCTACTCATACGGCGGCAGCTCAGGCGGCTCCTCCGGTGGCGGCTCGTATGGCGGCGGCTCTTACGGTGGCGGTTCGTATGGCGGCTCCTCAATGCCAGCTGCTGTTTACTCCAGCGGCTATAGTCCCGCCGAGTCGTATCGCGTGATGGGCGAAGAGCCTTCGGTCAGCGGTGGCGAGATCATCGAAACGCCGCAGTCGTTGAATGGAATTGTGACTGATCCGACAACCAGCGTGGTGCCCGCCGACGCGGCCCTCATCGCGGTCGATGTTCCTGCCGACGCCACGATCTATGTCAATGGCATCAAGACTTCTGCCACCGGCACCGCGCGTCAATTTGTGTCGCGTGGTCTGGCCGAAGGCAAGCGGTATGAGTTTACGGTACGGATGACGGTTGACCGCGACGGCAAGAGCAGCGAGCAGACGAAGGTCGTGTCGCTGGCCGCCGGCGGACGTTCGAGCCTGTCGTTCTCAGCGGCCGCGGCCCCGAAGACGAGCCTGACGCTGCATGTGCCCGCTGACGCAAAGGTTTGGCTGGCCGGCAACCAGACCGCCTCGGCTGGTGCTACTCGGCAGTTTGAAACGAGCACGCTGGCCGCTGGTCAGGCATGGCGGAACTACGAAATCCGCGTGGCGACGGTTGTCGACGGCCGTGAGCAGGTCGTCTCGAAGGTGATCGACCTGGCTGCTGGAGAGTCGATTGAACTGTCGCTCGATCCGGCCTCACGGACCGCCACTGCCGAATCGACTGCCTCGATTCGCTAAGCAGCCCGAAGTTTCTAAGCTCCCGCGCGGCCCAGTGCCGCGCGGGAGCTTTTTTCGTAAAAAAAGGTGGCGGCCACCAAATCTGGGTAATTTGGAGGGGCCCGCAATTGCCTATCTTTCCTAAACTTGGTGTCTGTCACCTTTCTTCTTGGGGGCGGGGCAAGGAGGCGTCGAAACACTCCGTATGAAGTCGAGCGCCACCACGAAGTCGGACGCCCAGGGTTTTGCTGCAGGAATTTCCTGGTCGCCGGCAGCTCGCCTCGGGGCGTCGCTGGCGATAGTGGCCTATTTTTCTGCGGTCATCCTGCCGCCCTTGGCAGGGCCGCCGCCGGCGAGTGAGCTGGCGATGGCGGCGCTGCAGCCGCTGCGGCCGCTTGTCGGGGCCCTTTCCCTCGGGCACGGCTATCGTTTTTTTGCGCCAAACCCTGGTCCTGGCCACTCGATTCACTGGTCAATGCAGATGGCCGACGGCTCCACGCAGCAGGGTTTGATCCCGAATCGCGACACTGACTGGCCTCGCCTGCTCTACCACCGCCGCTTCATGATCAGCGAGAAGATCGCGGCGCTTGTGCCACCGCCCGATGCGCCAGGCGACGTGCGACAGCGGAGTAGGGGAGACTGGCAGCCGCTCGTGAAGGATGTCGCCGGCCACCTTCTCAAGCGGCAAGGCGGGAGTCAGGTGACGCTCAAGATGATCGAGCACTATCTGCCAGACCCGGACGAGGTGATCCGGTCGGAGCAGGGGGCTGACGTGGGCACACCGCTGGGCAGATACGCACTTTCCGGGGCAGGTGACCGATGAGTCTCATCCCGCCGGCTCGTGAACCGACTCATTCCCAGAGCTGGCTGGGCGAGTGGCGAAAGTCTTGGAATAGTTTCTGGTTCACTCCTGCTGATCCGCTACCGCTGGCGCTGATTCGCATCGCTACCGGTGCCTTGCTCACCTGGGCGAGCGTTGTTTGGCTGCTCGATGCGGATGCTTTTTTCGGGAATGAGGGCTGGCAGCGGCCGGAAAATGTCTGGCGGATGAGCGATCAGCCCTGGCAATGGAGCTGGTATTTCGCCGCCGGTTCACCCGTCGCGATCCGGCTGCTGGCCACCATCACGCTCGTGGCCGCAGTCATGCTCACGCTCGGCATCGCCACGCCGCTGGCAGCAATTCTGTCACTCGTGGGGTTTATCAGCGCCGCCAACCGGGCGCCGCTCAACGTCTTCGGATTCGACGACACACTGGGAATGCTGCTGATCGCAGTGGCGGTGGGGCCGGCCGGCGCTCTGCTCTCGGTCGACCGGTTGCTCGCCCCGGATACGCTGGCATCTCGGCCATCAGTGCGGGCGAATCTCGCCCTGCGTCTGATCCAGGTGCAGCTCTGCGTGATGTATCTCTTTTCAGGCTGCGGAAAACTGCTGGGCGCGAGCTGGTGGGAAGGAACGGCCCTCTGGGGAGCCGCCGCGAACGTGCAATACCGCACGCTCGATCTCACCTGGCTGGCAAGCCATCCCTGGCTCACGAACTTCCTCACGCTCGCCACACTCTGGTGGGAGATAACCTACGCAGCCCTGATCTGGCCCCGGCTCACCCGACGGCTCGTGCTCGGCCTGGCAGTGCCGGTGCATTTGGGCATTGGCCTCGCCATGGGCATGCTGGAGTTTGGGCTAGCGATGCTCGTGGCAAACATGGCGTTCCTGCCGGCCGCCGTTCTGCAGCGTCTTCTGCACCGCCAGCCAACTGCCAGCCGACCGCCATGATCGGACCACCCCAGACGATCCGACTGACGCTGGCCTACGAAGGCACTCGGTATTGCGGCTGGCAGGTGCAGCCTGGCCTGCCGACGGTGCAGGGGGCGCTCGCCGAGGCGATCCGGAGCGTCTCCGGTGAGACGATCTTACCGCAGGGCTCGAGTCGCACAGACTCCGGCGTGCATGCGCTTGGGCAGCTGGTCGTCTTCACAACAGCAAGCAGCCTCACACCGGCGATCTGGGTGCGGGCGCTCAATGCGACACTGCCCTCCGACATTACCGTGGTCGAGGGATGCGCGGTCTCCAACGACTTCGATGCTGTGACGGCCCCGATCAGCAAACGCTACCGCTACCGGATCCACGACGCCCCCTGGCGGCCGGTGCTGCAGCGATCCCTCGTCTGGCGACGGAAATCCCGGCTCGATGTGCCAGCGATGCAGGTGGCCGCCAACGAACTCCTCGGTGAGCATGACTTCTCCAGCTTCGAATCCGCCTCCTCTGCCCGTCTGTCGAAGGTGCGGACTATTCTTTCTGCCGACATTTTCCGCCACTCTGGGTATGATGACGCTGCTGGTGCCGAGGTCTGGATCGAGGTCGTCGGCACCGGGTTTCTTTACAACATGGTGCGGATCATCACCGGCTCGCTCGTGATGGTCGGCTGTGGCAGGCAGCGGCCGGAGTGGATCCGGGAAGTGATCGCAGCCCGCAGCCGTCCGGCAGCGGGTCCGACGGCGCCGCCGCAGGGGCTCGTGCTCGTGTCGATCGAGCTTGGCCCACAGACTGCGGCCGCGTTTGTAGAGCGGCCCGCCTTCGACCTAAGCCCTGATTCCTAGCGTCTGGCGTTTTTATGGCACGCATCCCCGAGCACCTTGGAAGTCTGTCCCTTACCCGTCAGCTGGGCGTGGGTCGCCACTGTCAGGTTTGGGATGCAATCGAAACCGACTCCGGCCAGCAGGTCGCGGCAAAAATCGTTGTACCCGAGATGGCGGGCAACTCGGGCCAGCGGCGGCTGCTGCGTCACGAACTCTCAGTCGCTCGCGGTCTCGACCATCCCGGAATTATTCGGATCGATAGCTTCTCGACCGCCGGCGGCCTACCGCATCTCATCATGGAGCTCTATCCGCACCCGAATCTCAAGAAGCAGATCGCGGCGGGCGTTGACCAGCTTGCGCCGCGGCTGCACCGCATCAGCTTGCAGGTGGCCTGGGCGCTCGACCACATGCACGGCCGCGGCTGGGTGCATCGGGACGTGAAGCCAGACAACGTGCTAGCCGCTGCCGACGGCGAGACGAAGCTGATCGACCTGGCCCTCGCGGCGCGTCAGGCGGGTCTGATCCGCCGGCTCTGGGGTGGTAAGGGGCCGGCTCAGGGTTCGCTCAGCTACATCGCGCCAGAGCAGATCCGCGGTCGGCCGGTCGATCCACGGTCCGACATCTATTCCTTCGGCTGCACGCTCTTCGAACTTCTCACGGGCATCCCGCCCTACATAGCTTCGACCACGGAAGAGTTGCTTGGCAAACATCTGTCGGCACCGCCGCCCTTGGTCGAGGCCCACAACGATAACGCCACCGCCAGTGTCTCGCAGCTGATCCGCCAGATGCTCGCCAAACGGCCCGCCGACCGCCCCCCCTCGATGAAGGCCGTCGTGCAGCAGATCGGCGCGATTAAGTTTTTCAACCGCGGAACGGGCTGAAACGGCAGGCTGAGCCGCGATTGACGCAGGGCTCGTGCCGCGGAGACAATCACACTCCTGCCGTGAAGTTCCCCGAGGTGTTCTCAGTCTTTGAAGGTCTTCTGCCTAAGGTCTTGTCCATGTCGTCCGCCCTGCACCGACTGCCGCTGGAAAAGCCGCTCTACGCGATCGAGGATCAAATCTCCCACCTCGAGGCCGCCCCGCTGGGGGCGCAGGAGCAGGAAGAGTTGCGGCGGCTCAAGAGGGAGCTTGTCGATGTGCAGAAAAACATCTTTGGCAGCCTCGACCCCTGGCAGACGGTCGAGGTGGCCCGCCATCCCAATCGGCCGAAGACGAGCGACTATCTCTCCCTCGTCTTCGACGAGTTTGTCGAACTGCATGGCGACAAGTGCTTCGGCGACGATCCCGCGATGCTGACTGGCTTTGCCAAGCTCGAACAGCACAAGGTGCTGGTCGTTGGCCATCAGAAAGGCAAGACACTGACTGAGCGGCAGGCCTGTCACTTCGGCTGTGCTCATCCCGAGGGCTACCGCAAGGCCATGGGCAAGATGCGGCTGGCGGCCAAATACGGCCTGCCGGTGATCTGTCTCATCGACACGCCCGGCGCGTATCCGGGCATCGGCGCCGAGGAACGCGGTCAGGCCCAGGTGATCGCCGAAAGCATGTTCCTGATGGC
>JBAXUW010000134.1:0-9416 GCA_037129495.1 Planctomycetota bacterium
AAAACTTATCCCACGAGGTGCGGTGCCAAACGACCATCGTGCAATCGTTGAAATCGGTGCACGTTGCCCCGCTGCTGGTTTTCGCGACTGACGGTCCGGTGGCTGCCGATATGAACTTGGGCGTGTGGCGATCTGTTTTCGGAGTCTTCCTATGCGGTTATTGGGCTGGTTCACTGGCCGGGTTGGCCGCAAATTCTCTGCTGCTCTCTGCCTGGTGGCCGTCGGCCTCGCTGCGGAACCGGCCGCGGCGGCTGGACGCTGGTTTTCCGGGCCACGGTCGGCGGCATCGACCGGCACGCCCCAGAAGCAGGCACCCTACGAGCCCGGTGCCTCGCCCTATGTGACCGGAGCGCGGCAGCGGCCGAAGTATTTTGTGCCCCCAACCAACGCGCGGACACCCACCTGGAAGATGTACGGCACGCCCCCGGGGGTCGTCCCCGGCGACTGGCCCAGCTACGCTCCACTTGGATTCGGTGGGTATCGCTTTCCCGCCGTGGGCTCCCAGGCCTATCGCTGATCGCGCGTTGCAGCGGCGGCGGCCGGGACCGCGGCGGAGCGCCCGCCGGTCTGGGAGATGTCGCCTGTGGCCGATCTGCTTGAAGTGACCGAGGCGGGCCTCTACTGCGCCCAGGGCGATTTCTACATCGACCCCTGGCGGCGGGTGCCCCGCGCGATTATCACGCATGCCCATGCCGACCATGCCCGCTCAGGCTGCGGCCGCTACCTCTGCGCAAGCCCTGGCATGCTCGTGCTGCGGAGCCGTGTCGGATCGGCATCGCCAATCGATAGCCTGCGGCATGGCGAGACGCTGTCCATCAACGGCGTGCAGGTGTCGCTCCATCCGGCGGGGCATGTGCTCGGCTCGGCGCAGGTTCGCGTCTCATACGGCGGCATCACCTGGGTGGTGTCGGGCGACTACAAGCTGGAGGCCGACCCAACCTGCCTCCCTTTTGAGCCGGTCGAGTGCGATGTGTTTGTCACCGAGTCGACGTTCGGTCTGCCCGTCTACCGCTGGCCCGATCCGGTGACGATCGCCGCAGAGATAAACGTTTGGTGGCGGGCCAATCGCGACGCCGGCCGCACGAGTGTGCTCTTGGCCTACTCACTCGGGAAGGCTCAGAGACTGGCGGCGTCGGTCGATCCGTCGATCGGTCCAATCATCGGCCACGGCGCCGTGATGAAGATCGTGGAGGCCTACCGGGCCAGCGGAGTCTGGCTGCCGCCGATCGATCGCGTGCCGCCCCGCACGCGAAAGATGGGGGGCGGCCGGGCGCTGGTCATCGCGCCGCCGAGCGTCGCGGGGAGTAGTTGGCTGCGGCTCTTCGGCGAGACGAGCGTGGCGCTGGCGTCGGGGTGGATGAGCTTGCGTGGTGTGCGGCGTCGGCGTGGCTTTGAGAAGGGATTCGTCGTCTCCGACCATGCCGACTTCCCGGGGCTGCTCACGGCCATCGCAGCCACGCAGGCCCGCCGCGTGCTCATCACGCATGGATTCAGCGATACGCTTGCGCGGCTGCTCTGCCAACGCGGCGTTGATGCCGCCGTGCTGCCGACGCGGTTTACTGGTGAGGCGGCGGTCGATGCCGCAGTGGCTGCAGACGACGGTGAGGGGCTTGATGACGAAGAGGCGGCCGAGCCGGAAGATCTGGAGGAGCCGGAATGAAGCGGTTCACTGACCTTTATTGGCGACTCGATGCCACCACCAGCACGAACGATAAGGTGGAGGCGGTCCGCGACTACTTCGCTGCCGCTCCCGCCGAGGATGCGGCCTGCGCGGTCCGCGTGCTCTGCGGCGGCAGGCAACTGCGGGCGGTGTCGACCGGACTGCTGCGGCAGTGGGCGGCCGAGGCCGCTGGGATTCCGCTCTGGCTGGTGGAGGAGTGTTATGCCCATGTGGGCGATCTGGCTGAAACGCTGGCCCTCGTGCTGCCAGATCCCGAGCCCACCATCGATGGCGACGGCGTCGGCCTTGCCTTGGCCGAGTGCATGCGGACCACGATCGAACAGCTCCGCAGAGAAGACGACGGCCAGAAACGAGCGACTGTGGAGGCCGTCTGGAAGAGGCTTGCCCCGCGCGAGCGGATTGTCTGGCACAAACTACTCACTGGCGGCTGCCGAGTTGGGGTGTCGCGAACGCTCGTGGCCCGGGCGCTGGCTGAGGTAGCTGGCGTCGACCCCGCGGTGATGGCCCACCGCCTGATGGGAGAGGCCGTAGCCGACGCGGAGGCCTATCGGCGACTTATGACGAGTGAGGCGACGGCCGCCGACGCGCGGCGACCGTATCCGTTTTACCTGGCATCGGCGCTTGATCGGGAGCTTGGCAATCCAGCCGGGATCGCCTCGTCGGTCGATGGCCTTGGGCCCGCCGCCGACTGGATCGCGGAATGGAAGTGGGATGGGATGCGGGCACAGCTCGTCTGGCGCAACGGCACAGCCACGCTCTGGAGCCGCGGCGAGGAACTCGTCAACGAGGCGTTTCCGGAGATCGTAGCGGCGGCTGCGGCGCTGCCGGCGGGCACCGTGCTCGATGGCGAGTTGCTGGCGGTCCGCGGCGACATTCTCCTCGGATTTGCCGCGCTTTCGAAGCGGAGCGGCCGGCGGCGGGTACCCCGCAAGCTGCTCGAGGAGGTGCCCTGTGTGTTTGTGGCCTACGATCTACTCGAAAGCGACTCTGCCGACATCCGCGGCCTGACGCTTGAAGAACGGCGGTGGCGGCTGCTTTCGATTCTGCCCCTGCCCTTCACCGCTGGCACGGCCGCGGCCAGTGCCTCTTTTGGCAACGTCGCGGGGCGTCTGCCAGATCGACTGCTGCACTCGCCGCTCGTCGGTGGTGACTCATGGCCGGCGCTTGCGGCCGCGCGGGCCTTGTCGCGGTTGCGGGGCGTCGAGGGGCTGATGCTCAAGCGACGCAGCAGTGCCTATGCCGTCGGCCGCGTCCGCGGTGACTGGTGGAAGTGGAAGATCGAGCCGCTAGAAATCGACGCCGTTTTACTCGATGCGCAGGCGGGGCACGGCCGACGAGCCGGCCTGCACAGTGACTACACGCTGGGCGTCTGGCATGAAGGCCAGCTGGTGCGGGTGGCAAAGGCCTACTCGGGCCTCACCGACGCAGAGATCGTCGAACTCGATCGGATCGTGCGGGCCACAACGCTCAATCGCCATGGACCGGTGCGAGTGGTGCAGCCGACGCAGGTCTTTCAGCTGGCGTTTGAGGGGGTGTCAAGATCGACGCGGCACAAAGCGGGCGTGGCGGTTCGATTCCCAAGGATTGTCCGCTGGCGGCGTGATAAATCGCCCACCGAGGCGGGCACGCTGGCCGATCTCATGCGGCACATCGACGCCGGGCCGCACGCACTGCAAACTCCACCGGAGGCGGCGCCATGAAGCCGCGCCCGTCGCGCCGCTCTGCCACGAGCGGGCCGGCCGCCTGGTTTGAGCGGCGCGGCTGGAAGCCGTTTCCCTTTCAACTCACTGTCTGGCGGGAGATGGCCGACGGACGAAGCGGCCTGCTCCATGCGCCGACCGGAACGGGCAAGACATTAGCGGCCTGGCTTGGCGCGGTGGCCCGGGCGCGGACGGTGCCCGCGCATGAAGGCATGCGGGTGGTCTGGATCACACCGCTGAAGGCGCTGGCCGCCGACACAGTGCGGGCGCTTGCGGAGCCGCTCGGCGAGCTCTCCCCGGACTGGCTGCCGGGCAGTTGGGAGGTGGCCGTTCGCACCGGCGACACATCGGCTACCGACCGCCGCCGCCTTCGCAGCCGCCTGCCGGCGGCGCTTGTGACAACGCCCGAGACGCTTTCCATCATGCTCTCGATGGAGGACGCCCACGAGACGTTCGCCGATCTCCAGACCGTGATCGTCGATGAATGGCATGAACTCCTCTCCACGAAGCGGGGCGTGCAGACAGAGCTGGCGCTCTCGCGGCTGCGAGCGTTGACGCCGGGCCTTGTCACCTGGGGGCTCTCCGCCACACTCGCCAATCTCGACGACGCACTCGCTGCGCTCGTTGGGCCGGCCGCTGCGGGTGAGGCACAGCTGGTGCAGGCCCGTGTCCCCCGCCGGCTCGAGATCGAAACGCTCATCCCAGCGCCAATGGAGCGATTTCCCTGGGCTGGCCACATGGGGATGCGGCTGCTGCCGCAGGTGATCGGGCGGATCGAGGCCGCCGCGACGTCGCTTGTGTTTACCAATACGCGGTCGCAGGCCGAACGCTGGTTTGCCGCGATCGGCGCAGCGCGGCCCGACTGGCAGTCGGTGATCGCGCTGCACCATGGGTCGGTCGATCGCGAGCTACGAACAGCCGCCGAGGAGGGGCTTCGAAGCGGTCGGATGAAGTGTGTCGTCGCGACATCGAGCCTCGATCTGGGCGTCGATTTTGGTCCGGTCGAGCAGGTGTTTCAGATCGGCAGCCCTAAGGGGATCGCCCGGCTTCTGCAGCGGGCCGGCCGCAGCGGCCATGCCCCCGGCGCCACCGGCCAGCTGATCTGCGTGCCGACGCATGCGCTCGAACTTCTCGAATGTGCGGCAGCCCGGACGGCAGCGACTGCGGGTCTGGTCGAGGCCCGCCTGCCACTCACCGCCGCGCTCGATTGCCTCGCCCAGCATCTGGTCACCGTCGCCTGCAGCGGTGGCTTCCGCGAGGCAGACCTCCGCGCGGAGGTTCGTGGCACGCGGGCCTTCATGACGCTCGACGACGCCTCGTGGCAATGGGCGATCGATTTCGCCGCGCGGGGTGGGCCAGCCCTGGCGGCCTATCCCAACTTCGCCCGCATCAAGGAGCGGTTTGGCCGATGGTATGTCGCGAGCAAGGCGATCGCCCGGCTGCACCGCATGTCGATCGGCACGATCACCGGCAATGCCACGGTCGAGGTGAAGTGGCTGCGTGGCGGCCGGCTCGGCACAGTCGAAGAATCGTTTGTGTCGCGGCTCAATCCCGGGGACCGGTTTCTCTTTGCCGGCCGGCCGCTGGCGCTCTTTCAGTTTGACGGACTGACCGCCTGGGTGAAGCGGTCGCGAGGAACTGTAGCGCTGCAGGTGCCGCGGTGGAACGGCGGCCGAATGCCGCTCTCGACGCTGCTCTCCGCCGCGGTGCTGAAGCTCGTGCAGTCGGCGGCGGTGACAGCAGGCCAGCCAACGTCGAAAGCCGTCCGCCGACTCCTGCCAGAGGTGCGGGCGGTCATGCCGCTGCTGGAGACCCAGTCGCGCTGGAGCCGGCTCCCGACTAACGACATGTTGCTTGTCGAACGGGTGCAGAGCCGCGACGGCCATCATGCCTTTCTCTTTCCCTTCGCCGGCCGGCTCGTGCATGAGGGGCTGGCGGCAGTCGTGGCCTGGCGGATCGCGCAGCGAAAGCCGAGCACGTTGACGTTGTCCGCGACCGACTGGGGCTTCGAGCTCGCCGGCCGCGAGCCGCTCCTGGCTCACGAGCGAGAGTGGCGAGCGGTGCTTTCGCCAGTGAATCTGCTCGAGGACCTGCTCGCTTGCTTAAACGGCACCGAGATGACGCGCCGACATTTTCGCGAGATCGCCCGCGTGGCGGGGCTCGTGGCGGGCGGCCAGCGGACGAGCCGGCAGACGCAGGCCTCGGCGGCGCTGATCTTCGATGTGCTCTCGGAGCACGACGGTGACAACCGGCTGCTCACGCAGGCCCGCCGCGAGGTGCTGGAGCAACAGTTTGAATTCGGCCGCCTTCGCGCGGCGGTCGAGGCGATCGCCAGGCAGGAGATCCGGGTCGTCGACATGCCACGGTTTTCGCCACTGGCGTTTCCGATCTGGGCCGAGCAGGTGCAGTCGCGGCTTACGACACAGGGCTGGCTGGAGCGGATCACCGACATGGCCCGTGAACTCGAACAGGCCGCGGAAAGGCCGCCATCATGAATCCTCTCCGAATCGAATCCGCGGCCGCGATGGCTGCCATCCAGGGCGACCTGCCCGATATGCTTCTGCTCCCTGGCCGGGCTGTCCTGCTGCCTGCTTCGCAGACGCTGCTTGTCGCCGATCTCCATCTTGGCAAGGCCGCGACGTTTCGCCGGGCGGGCATTCCCGTGCCCGAAGGCTCAGCCCAGCGGGATCTTGCCAGGCTTGAGCGACTCATCTGTGAGCATGCGGTCCGCCGGCTCGTGGTGCTCGGCGATCTCTTCCACGCCAAGAGCGGCTGCACGCCGCAGGTGTATGACGAGTTTTCAGCGTTTCGATCGCGGCTGGGCGAGACCGCGGTCGTGCTTGTGCTGGGAAACCACGACCGCGCGATTGGGCGGCTGCCCGACTCACTCGGTCTCGACGCCTGCCTCTCGAGCCTTGATGAGCCCCCTTTTCAATTTGTCCACGAGCCCGTGGAAGACTCGCCTGCTGCTGAAAAGCAGCTGTTTACGGTCGCGGGGCATCTGCATCCGACTGTGTCGATCCGCAGCCCGAGTGGCGACCGGCTCGCCGACCGCTGCTTCGTGGCTGAGCAATCCCTGCTCGTGCTGCCCGCCTTCGGCTCGTTTACCGGTGGCCACCCGATCGAGCCGACTGCGGGCATGCGGCTCTGGATCGCGCGGGACGACGGCGTGGCGGAAGTCACGCGGCTGGTGCACGGCTTCGGCGGGCGGGGCTCCTGAAAGCGAGCGTCACGAACAGGGCTTATTCCCATTGACTGGGTCTCCTTCGCTGCGTCTGACAACCGTGCTATTCTGCCGAGGCTTGAGTGGCCGGGGCTTCTGCGCGGAGAAGATGCATGCGACGCCGATTATTTCTGAGACACGCGGCCACGGCGGCAGTAGCCGCCCGGTTCGGAGCCTCGATGGAGCGGGCAGTTGCTGCCGAGAAGATGCCGCCGCGGATTCGGATCGGCCAGATCGGCACCGGTCATTCACATGCCGCCGGGAAGATGGAGGCGATCCGGTCGCTGCCGGAGACCTACGAGGTTGTCGGCGTGGTCGAATCCAACGACAGTTTGCGTGCCGCGGCGGAGAAAAACACCGCCTCTGGAGGCCTTCCGTGGCTCGACGAGGAGGCGCGGACTGGTTTGGCGAGATCACCGAGATCAATGCTGCGATCGGCAAGCTGGCTCCGGCCGCGACTCGCGAGGAGATGCAGGATTATCCCGGCGGCGGCCTGTTCGAACTCGCCTGCCATCTGATCGACGCCGTGGTCACGGTGCTCGGCAGGCCCGCCGAGGTGCGGGCCTGCTCGACGCCGACCCGTGACGACGGCGTCAAGGACAACCAACTCGCAGTGCTCGTCTATCCCCGGGCAACGGCGACGATCCGCTGCAACCACGCCGATCCCTTCGGCGGCCCGCGCCGGTTTCGTTCTGTTACCGGCACGCAGGGAACGATGAAAATCCGCCCGCTTGAGTCAGGCCGGTTCTGGCTTTCGCTCTTGGAACCGCGGGAGGGCTTACCCCGCCGCAGAAAAGTCTGGCGAACTCGCCATCCCGAAGAGCCGCTACGCGGCGGAGTTTGCCGACCTGGCAGCGGTCGTTCGCGGCGCGAAGAAACTCGCCTGGAACGCCGCCCGCGACATCATCGTCCACGAGACGGTACTGCGGGCCGGCGGCGTGGACCCTTGAACGAGAGCCTGTTCGCCGACGGCGTCGGCGGCAGCCAAAAGCTGTCGGCCCGCCCAGCCGCCCCAACCGCCGCAGCCTTCCTGTTTTTTCTGGGGCCGCGCGGATATGGGCGGATGAATCAAGATCGGTGGCGATCGGTTGCGACTGATCGAGCGACCTGCGGGGCCTGAGCGGATTCACTCTGATTGGCACTTTATGCCGATAATAACTCTTATAAGGTCCGGCAGATGGCCGAACATTTGCTGAGCTTCAAGGGCTGCTCCGTGTTTATAACCCAGCGTCTGCCGAGGCTGTCTTGTGGCAGTGCGCTGTCATTGGCGGGTTTGAAACGCCGACTCCAAGCTCTCGCACTGGAAGCGCTCGCACTTGTGGTGGCACTCAGCGGGCTCGCCTCGCCTGCCACTGCCCAAACGCCGCTGACGGTCGAGCAGCTTCCGCCGCCGGCGGCTGTTATCGAGGACCTCCAGGCAGACATCCGCCGACTGGAGCAGGAGATCGGGTCGCTCCGGCTTGGGAAGCCGCCGGCAGCCGAGACAAAATCACCGGTTACGGACCGGCTGGCCAGCGTGGAGAAGAGCCTGGGCAAGCTGGTCGACGCCGCGGACAAAAAGAAAAAAGACGACGCCACGATGCCGTCATTCAAATTAAATGGCCAGATGCAGGCCGACCAAATTTACTTCGGCCAAGATCTGGCCAGTCGATCGGCTGTCGGAGACCTCCAGGACGGGGCCCAGTTTCGTCGCCTCCGGATCGGCGCCCGCGGCACCGCGTTTGAGGTGTTCGAATATTCGTTGGGGGTCGATTTCGCGCTGGCGAATAATCCCAGCTATCTAGACAACTACATCGAGTGGAAGCAGCTGCCCTGGCTGCAGAATATCCGCGTCGGCCACTTCTTCGAGCCCTTCTCGCTGGAACGGGTGACGCAGAATCGCAACAACACGTTCATGGAGCGGTCGCTCGTCGATACCTTTGCGCCGGCCCGCAACATGGGCGTCATGACGTACGGCAATACAGAGAATGAACTGGCCACCCGGGGCCATCGGCACCTTTCGCACCAACAGCGACAACACCGGCAACGATTCGTTTGACAGCGGTCAGGCTCTGACGATGCGTGGCACCTGGCTGCCGTTTTATGATGAGGGCAGCGACGGCCGATATTACCTTCATCTAGGCGCTGCCTATAGCTACCGCAACGCGTTTGCGAACCAGGTTCGCTTCCGCAACACGCCGGAAATGCGGAAGCAGCAGCCTTCCGATGTGCTCGGGCCGGTGAAGGTCCCGCCCAGCAACTACCAGAATGGCGTTCCCAGCCCCTTCGCGCCGATCTTCGTTGATACAGGCAACATCAAGGCCAACAACTTCCAGCTCTTTGATCCAGAATTCGCCCTCATTCTGGGGCCGCTTTCGCTGCAGTCGGAATACGCGTTTGCGGTGGTCGACCAAGACGGCGGGCAGCCACTGTTTTTCAACGGCTACATGGCTCAGCTCAGCTACTTTCTCACCGGCGAGCACAGACCCTACGACCGCAAGCAGGGAATCCACAAAAGGCTCGAGCCTTTTGAAGACGTCTTTCGGGTGCGAACGAAGTCGCAAGGAATCCAGACGGGGCTCGGCGCCTGGGAGGTCGCGGCCCGATTTTCAAATATTGTGCTCAACGACAAGAACATCCAGGGCAACAACCTCACCGACTTCACAGTCGGTTTGAACTGGTATTTAAACCCCTACACCCGCTGGAAGTTTAACTACGTCCGGGCGTTTCTCGAAGACACGCGCGCCGGTAACAGTCTCACCAACATCTACGGCATGCGGTTTGACTACGACTTCTGATTGCTGCTGCAAAGAAGCCCGACACCAAAGAAGAG
>JBAXUW010000135.1:0-9406 GCA_037129495.1 Planctomycetota bacterium
ACGGGGGACGAGGATTCTCTCACAAGAACTGGCTCAGGATTTGGGGAGGGGGTCAACCCCGACGACCACCTTCTTGCCGTCCACCACACAGTCCGTTTCCTTGTTGCCGTAGGTGGAGGCAACGACCAGCGTCTTTCCGCTGGCCGACTTCTCCGGCTTGGCATTCATGGGAATTCGTAGAACTAACTCATCGCCAACGATCTTCGCTGAAAAAGCCATGGATTCATTCCTTGGATTCGATTGCGGATGTGATGGGCTGATCAATCTACAGTTCCAAGCCCATTTCAGTCATTGATTCACTCTGCTGCTCACTTTTAACCACAGGTTCCCACACACCTGTAAACTGTGGGTCGCCCGAGGTGTGATGGCTGACAGGACCAGAGCGGGCCGGGACACAGGCCGCGAAGATCTCCACGGATACTACCCTCCGGATGCCTGAAAATGACAAAAATGAGCCGGCCCTGTCAGGGAACCACCCGTCTTATGTCGCTGCCCCCTTTTTCGCCCGGTCCGTCGTCACGCACCGTCCGCACTCCTGCGGGCAAGGTGCTGTTAGTCCCTGCCGACTGGGTGCTCCTGCCGCCGGGCGATGCGGGGCTCACGCGGCGGGTGAAGGCGGCCGGAGACCACTGGGTGGTGCAGGAGAAGATCGGACGCCGGCTGTTTTCGCGGGGCGTCTGGGCGGCCGCTGCGACCGTCGACTGTATTCGTGCAGGACTCGATGCCGAGCGATCGACCGACGCCTATGCAAAGAAGCAGGAGTCGGCGGTGCGGCGGCGGGAGCAGGTTCAAGAGGAGTATGTCGAAGACTTTCAGGCCGCCATCGAAGTGTTTCTTCGCTTCCACGACGGGCATGAGGTGGTCTCCAAACGGCTGGCCCGGATCGTGGCCGCCCATGCAGCACCGGTCGGGAGCGGCACGGTGGCCCGCACCAAGCGGATTCCGATTGAGCGCCGGGCGGAGGCGGCTGTGATTGCCTGGATGCGGCACCAGACAACGGCCTACGACTCGATGCCGATCCCACGGGTGAAAGGGAAGCGCCGCGAAGTGCGGCAGATGTTGGCCCAGCATTCACACGCGGTGCTGCAGTGCTATCGCCGGGGCGATCCGATCCCAGCCAACTGCCCACTCAAGCTCGCGCTGGGGGCAGAGTCGACTGTGGAAAAACACTGAGACATCGCGGTGAAGCCGCGGATTCGGCCTGCACGATCCCCTTACTCTTGACCAAACTCAAACTCAGAAACCCGCTGTCGACGGTGCGGCTCTTGCCGGAGGCTTTCGAAAACGTATACTAATGAACAGTCGCTTGGTGCGGCTGAGACCGGCTGAGACCGGCTGAGGGAAAGGCGGCGTTCTCTGGGTGGCTACGGTCCATATGAGATCCGGTCCAAGATCCCGTCCGAGACATTGATGCATCCCGCCGCCCTACCGCCTGAGGAGCTGTTGAAGCAGTGTGTTGAGACGCGGACTCGTCGCAGTGGGCCCGGCGGCCAGCATCGCAATAAGGTGGAGACGGCCGTCATTCTTCTGCATCAGCCGACAGGGCTGTCTGCGGAGGCCTCGGAGCGGCGGTCGCAGGCTGAGAACCGCCGCGTGGCAGTCCGCCGGCTCCGGGTGGCATTGGCGATCGGGCACCGCCAGCCGGCTGACACCGTCGCTCCCGGCCCATCGGCGGTCTGGCGGTCACGAGTCCGCGGCCGGCAACTCGTGATCGCGGCCGAGCATGACGACTATCCCACGCTCGTGGCCGAGGCGATCGATCGGCTTGAGTCAGTGGGTTTTGAGATGAGGCCGGCCGCCGATGCCCTTGGCGTGAGCATGTCACAACTGCTCAAACTCCTGCGGCAGGTGCCTGCGGCGTGGGTGGCCGTCAGCCGACTGCGGGCCGAGGCCGGCCTCCCACCACTGAAGTAAGTGGTGAGTGCGACGGCCTTACTCAGGCTAAATCAGACGCGAGAGCGCAAGCACGCCCGCAAGCCCCACGACCGACACGATCGTCTCCATCACCGTCCAGCATCGAAACGTGTCGGCGAGGCTGACATTGAAATATTCCTTGAACATCCAGAATGCAGAGTCGTTGACGTGTGAGCAGACCAGGCTCCCGGAGCCAATTGCTAAGACCATCAGATTCGGATCAACATCTCCCGCCGCCACGACCGGCGCGAGGATGCCGGCGGCTGTCAGCCCTGCCACCGTTGCCGAGCCAACGCAGATGCGGATCGCTGCCGTCACGATCCAGCCCAAGAGCAGCGGATCGACGGCGAGGCCCTGCAACGCCTGCCCGATCTGGCCGCTTACGCCGCTCTTGATGAGCACCTCCTTAAAGGCACCCGATCCGGCGATCACGAGCAGGATCGAGGCGACGTCGCCGATCGCTGAAGAAAACGTCGTCATGACGCTCGGCAGCGAGCGGTGCTGCATGAGTCCCAGCGTGACGGTGGAGAAGAGTAAGGCGATGATCATCACGACGTCGGCGTCGGAAAGAAACTTCACGGCCGGCCCCCAGGCGGATGTCTTGGGCACGACGACATCCGCTACCGCCGTGAGCAGGAGCAGGATTGCAGGCAAAAGCGCTGTCACCACGCTGATCGCGGCCCCCGGCAGCTGCTCTTTGGGCATCGGCTTGGCCGTAAAGCCGGCCAGGGGCTGGGCCTTGATGTGGCCGAGTGTTCGGCCATAGATCGGCCCGGCGAGCACCAGCGCCGGCACCGCGACGATCAGGCCATAGAGCAGCGTGAGGCCGAGATCAGCCTTGAAGATGCCGACCAGCGCCGTCGGGCCGGGGTGCGGCGGCAGAAGCCCGTGGGCCACGCTCATCGAGGCCAGCGCCGGCAGCGCCACGACGATCGCCGGCAGTTTGTAGCGGGCGATCACGGCGAAGATGATCGGCACCAGCAGCACAAAACCGACGCCGTAGAAGAGCGGAATACCGACGATGAAGCCGGTGACGGCCATCGCCCAGGCCATCCGCTTCTCGCCAAACGCATTCACGAGCACCGACGCGATCCGTTCGGCCGCGCCGCTGTCGACCACGAGCCGGCCGAGCATAGCGCCTGCGACAATGATGATCGTGAGCGTGCCGAGGATGTCACCGATTCCCTTCTTGACGGCGCCAGCGACGTCGCCTGCAGGGATCCCCAATGCAAAGGCCGCCGCCCCAGAGACGAGCACGAATGCGAGGAAGGGATGCACCTTCGCCCAGACGACGAGCACCACAAGCGACACGATGGCGAGGGCAACGATGGCAAGTGACATGGTCAATGGGTCCTGTGCGGATGGTTAGCTCTTAGTCTCTGTAGCTCTGCGTCTCTGCGGCGGGCTGGAGGCCGCCGACGATCAGGCGAGTTCGAAGATCGCCTCAATCTCCACCGGCACGCCGCTCGGCAGCGACCCTACGCCGACGGCGCTGCGGACGCCGACGCCGCGATCGGGCCCCCAAATCTCCGCAAAGAGTTCGCTACAGCCGTTGATCACATGGGGATGCTTCTCGAAGTCGGACGTGCAGTTGATTAGGCCGAGCACCTTGATCACGCGACTGATCTTGTCGAGGCTACCGAGGCTACCGATCAAGGTGGCGAGGATTGTGAGCCCCGCCTGACGGGCCGCAGCCTTGCCACCATCCGCATCGTGGTCGCGGCCGATGCAGCCCCGCATGAGTGTGCCGTCGGTCAGCATTGGCAGGTGACCGGAGGTGGAGAGTTGGCTGCCGACGATCAGGCAGGGCTTATAGAGGCCCGCCGGCTTGGGCACGGGAGGAAGCGTCAGGCCGAGGGCGGTGAACCGGGCATGGGGTGAGTCGGCTGACATGCGATAAAAACCTTGATCCAAAGAAAGAGTCGGTGGCGTCAGGACGTGGCCGAAGAATACCGCGTTGTCTGAGGACTGCCTACGGGAAGAACGAATCGCCACGAGCACGTTGACGTCGGGCATTGTCTCGGAAGAAACGTCCACGAAATAGGGAATGTTGCCGCGGAGGTCCAAGTGCCTCCAGTCGAACCGGCAGGGCATCGATTCCGTAAACTGATAAATGCTCGGTTTCCACTACCCAATCTCGGCGGAGTCTTTCATGCGTATCCCCTCCCTGCTTTCCCTGTTCCTCCTGGCCGGCGTCGTCGTCACAGGTCCCGCCACAACCGCTCAGGCGGCCGGACCACGAAACCCCTACTCGAGCTTTAACCTCTCGGGGATCAACTACGGCGCCCAGCAGTGGGACCGCGACCAACGCGCAGGCCGTGTCGTCTGGCCCTACTTCAACACGCCGTCGAGAAGTTACGCTCGTGGCTCAAACGTCAGCCTCAGCGGCTACAACCGCGGCGGAGCGTTCATGCAGAGTAGCAACTACCGCACGACCCCGCGGAACGTCCGCCGCTGGCGGCGCTAGGCGTGCATTTGCAATGGGAAAAAAGGGAAAAAGAGAAAAAGGTGGCAGTCACCAATCCTCGGCCGAAATCCTGATCGTTGCTCGATTGCAAGACTGCCAGATAGCATCAGCGGAATATGCAGCAATCTTCCCACACTGTCGCCGAAGTTGCCCGCCGCTTGGATCATGCCGTGCTCAGGCCTGAGGCGACTGACCGCGATCTCACCGAGGCTGCTGCGATGTGCGTGGCCCGGGGCGTCGGCTGCCTCTGTGTGCGGCCGTGCGACGTCGCGGCGGCCGTGCGGTTCGTGGCGGGCAGCGACGTCGTGATTGCCAGCGTGGTCGGCTTCCCGCATGGCAGCCAGACCACCCAGGTCAAGGCTGCTGAGGCCAGGCGCGCCATCAGTGACGGCGGCCGCGAGATTGACATGGTGATGCAGATCGGGGCGTTTCTGTCGGGCCGGTCTGCCGACGTGCGGAGCGACATCGCCGCTGTCGTCGCCGAAGCAAAGCCGCGAGGTGTGCTTGTGAAGGTGATCCTGGAGACCTGTTTTCTGTCGCTTGATGAAGTTGCCCGGGCCTGCCTTTTGGCTGAGGCAGCGGCGGCCGACATGGTGAAGACGTCAACCGGCTTTGGCACCGGCGGCGCGACGCCCGAGGCGGTCGAGACAATGCTGCGTGCTGTTGGTGGCCGGCTCGGCGTGAAGGCCTCGGGCGGCATCCGCTCGTGGGAGGCATGCGTGCGGTATCTTGGCATGGGCTGCGCGCGAATCGGCGTGGGCGACGCTGCCCAGATCCTTGACGGACACATCCTCGATGGCGGTCCCTGACCGAGCATTGACATCGCATGGCATGTCATCATCTGATTGACCAGTCGTTGATGAATCTCAGGAGGTTGCTTCCAGATGGCCACTGTCACTGCCTTTGAGGCTGGGCCGTTGCTTGCGGCTGCCAGAAAGGCCGGGGCTTGCGTCTGGCGATAACGTGTTTCCGCGAGACTGGAGAAGTTCTGGCCAGAAAAGCGAGGCCGAGCTATACTTTAGACGGCGGAGGCCGTGAGACAATTTCCGCCGTCCCGCCGATCGACCTTCTGGTCCGCGACTTTTGGGTGTGCCCCGCGTGGGTAAACCCAACGTCGGCGACGCGGTTGACCTGACGAGACACTTGTTTCCATGGGTTGTTCAAAGCAGTTATTTCTGTTGTTGACGCTCGCGATATTTCCGTGGGGTGAGCAGAGCACTTACGAAGCCGTAGCGGCCCCCGCCGAGCCACGTTCCAGGATCTCGTTTAACCGCGACATCCGGCCGATTCTCTCCGACAACTGCTTCGCCTGCCATGGCCCCGACAGCGGCAACAGGCAGGCGGGCCTCCGACTTGACGTCGCCGAGCAGGCTATCAGCGAACTCGAGAGCGGTGCGCACGCGATCGTGCCGGAGGATATTCAGGCGAGCGAACTGTTGGCGCGGATCGTTGCGACTGATCCCGATACAGTCATGCCGCCGCCGGAGGCCAAGATTGGCCGGCTCTCCGTCGAGCAGGTCGAACTGCTGAGGCGTTGGATTGCCGAAGGGGCGAAGTATGAGCCACACTGGGCGTTTGTGCCGGTCGTGAAGCCAGAGATCACACCAGAGATCCCATTGGCCACCGGCCCGGCCGGTGAGACGCAGGCCCCGCACCCGATCGACCGGATCGTGTCTGACGCGCTCGCTGAGCGGGGCATTCAACCGCAACCCGAGGCCGACAAGACCACGCTGATCCGCCGGGCCACGTTCGACATCACCGGTCTGCCGCCGACGCCCGCCGAAGTGGCAGCCTTCGTCGCCGACAGAGCGCCTGATGCCTATGACAAATTGCTCGACAGGCTGCTGGCAAGCCCTCGCTATGGCGAACGCATGGCGGCCGACTGGATGGACATCGCCCGCTATTCCGACAGCTATGGCTTTCAGGTCGATCGCGAGCGGCCGATGTGGCCCTGGCGCGACTGGGTGATCTCCGCCTTCAATAAGAACCTGCCGTGGGACCAGTTCACGACCTGGCAGTTGGCCGGTGATCTCCTGCCGCATGCCACCGACGAACAGATTCTGGCGACGGCATTTAACCGTCTGCATCAGCAGGAATGCGAGGGCGGCTCAGTCGAAGAGGAATACCGCGTCAACTCAGTCAACGACCGCGTGACAACATTCGGCACGGCGTTCCTCGGCCTCACGCTTGAATGCTGTCGCTGTCACGACCATAAGTTTGACCCGCTGACGCAGAAAGAATTCTACCAGTTCTTTGCCTTCTTCGATGATGTCGACGAGGCAGGGCTCTATGCCTATTTCACACCGGCGACGCCCACTCCAAAACTATGTCTGATCGACGCGCGGGCCACCACGGCACTCGCGAAAGCCGACGAGGCGGCTGCTGAAGCGGCGGCTGACCTGTCGCGCTGTGAGGCGGCAGCGCGAGGCGTTGTGGCTGACTGGATCGCCGGGAGGGCCGAGATCCCGGTGGCGCTGGCCAGCGCAGTTGCTGGCACGATTCCAGGTGAACTCGTCCGCTATTCGTTCGACGAACGCCTTCCAGACGGTCGGTTTGCCAGCCTGCTCGACACTCAATCGCCAGAGCAGAGCGAGCGTGAAAAGTCGGCCGATAAGATTCCAGACCACTCCGCCACATCGCCGCCGGAAAACACGCTTGTGGAAGGGCATGATGGCCATGCCATCAAACTCACCGGCGACGATCCGGTGCAGACGCCCGTCGGCAACTTCCGGCGGAGTGAGCCGTTTACCGTCTCGCTCTGGCTCAAGGCGGCGACCAAGTATGAACGCGCAGTTGTCTTTCACCGCTCGCAGGCCTGGACTGATGCGGCGAGCCGGGGCTACGAACTGCTGGTGCTCGACGGCCATCTTCAGTGGTCGCTGATCCACTTCTGGCCGGGCGATGCAATCTCAATCCGCGCCGCCGAACCCCTGCCGGTCGGCGAGTGGGTGCATGTGACGGTGACGAGTGACGGCTCGAGCAGGGCCGCCGGTCTGACAATTTCGGTAAACGGCCATCCGGCGGCGACCCAGATCGTCCGCGACAGCCTCACCCGCGAGATCACCGGCGGCGGCGGCGACACGATCCGGATCGGTGAACGGATGCGAGACCATGGGTTGAAGGACGGCCTCGTCGATGATTTCTGCGTCTTCGATCGCAGCCTTTCCATGCTTGAGATTCGTGACCTCTGCCAGCCCGGCGCAATCAAGGGGGCACTCGTTGCCAAACAAGATTCCGAATTGCTCGGTGGTTACTTTGCGGCAGCGTTTGCTGAAGAGGCGGTTGCAAAGCGAAAGAGTCTCAAAGACGTGCGGCGGGCCCGCGACGATCTGGCCGAACAAGCGAGCGAGATCATGGTGATGCGTGAACTGCCGCAGCCGAAGCCGGCTTTTGTGCTCAATCGCGGCGACTACGACAAGCGGGGCGAGCCAGTCGAGCCGGCCACGCCCGCCGCGCTCCCCCCCTTCCCCGCCGATCAGCCGCGGAACCGGCTGGGACTCGCGCGGTGGCTCACCGATCCCGATCACCCGTTACTCGCGCGGGTCACCGTGAACCGGGTCTGGCAGTCGCTCTTCGGGCTGGGGCTCGTGAAAAGCCCCGAGGATCTCGGCAGCCAGTCAACGAGGCCCGAGTATCCGGAATTGCTCGACTGGCTGGCCTGGGAGTTTTCCCACTCCGCAGCCCAGCGTGGCCTCGGCTGGGACATGAAGGCGCTGCTCAAGACGATCATGCAGTCGCAGACCTATCGGCAGCGGAGCAGCGCCGATGAGAAGACGATGGCCGACGATCCGCTGAATATTTCGCTGGCTCGCGGGCCCCGTTACCGGCTGCCGGCTGAGATGATCCGCGACCAGATGCTGGCGTCGTGCGAACTGCTCGTTGAGAAGATTGGCGGCCCGCCGGTCAACACGTATGACTTGCCAGAGTCGTTCAAGCCCGCGGCGGCCGGCACGGGCGAGGCCCTCTACCGCCGCAGCCTTTATACATTCTGGCGGCGGACCGGCCCAGCCCCGATGCTCGAGAGTTTTGATGTGCCCAAGCGGGTGGTCTGCGTGGCGAAGCGAGACGCCACCAACACTCCGCTGCATGCCTTCGTGCTCCTCAACGGGCCGCAATTTGTCGAGGCAGCGAGGGTGCTCGCTGAAAAACTCTTAGTGGACTACCCCAGCGACTCTACCGGTCGGGTCGACACAATGCTGGCGCAGGCATTTGAACTGCTCACGAGCCGCCGGCCTGATGATGAGGAGGAGCAAATTCTCTACCGCATGTATGCCCAGCAACGAGACTGGTATCACTGCCACCCCGACGCCGCGGTGGAGCTGATATCGATCGGTGCGACCAAGCCAAAGGCGAATCTCTTTGCCGGCGACGTCGCGGCGCTCGCCGGCGTGGTAAACGCCCTCATGAACTACGACGGCTGCGTGGTAAAACGATGAATAGACGCCAGTGGCTTAACTCGTTTGGGATGGGGCTCGGCGGCATGGCGCTGGCCGATATGCTGGGCCGCACGGCGCATGCCGAAGCGGGCGGCGTGCTGGGCGGCTTTCACTTTCCACCCCGGGCGAAGCGGATTATTTACCTGTTTCAGTCGGGTGGTCCGTCGCAGCTAGATCTCTACGATCACAAGCCGCTGCTCGTCGAGAAGAGCGGCGAGCAACTCCCGGAGAGCGTGCGCAGTGGCCAGCGGCTCACCGGCATGTCGGGAAACCAGAGTTCGATTCCGCTGGTGGGCTCCCCCTTCAAGTTTGCTCAGTATGGCGAGAGTGGCGGCTGGCTGAGTGAACTGCTGCCACACACTGCAAAGATCGCCGACAAGCTCTGCTTCATCCGCACGATGCATACCGAGAGCATTAACCACGGCCCAGGCGTGACGTTTATGCAGAGCGGCTCGCAGATTCCGGGCCGTCCGAGCATCGGTGCCTGGCTGGACTATGGCCTTGGCAGCGTCCACGAAGACCTCCCCTCGTTCGTGGTGCTGATCACGAAAAATAAGGGCGGCCAACCGCTCATGTCGCACCTCTGGGG
>JBAXUW010000136.1:0-9343 GCA_037129495.1 Planctomycetota bacterium
AATCCGACGCCGCCGCAATCGCTGAACGCGTTTGCCAGAGAAATCCTCGATCTCCTGGCAGGCCATCCGGATGCCGACGCCCTCATCATGGCGTCGAAAATGACGGCACTCGTTGAGCATGGAGCTCCCCGGGATCTCCGCGACATTCATGAGTTGTGCCGCCGCGGTCTGATTTCGGTCGAGACCTGCTGGAGGCTCTATGGCCTCAAGCAGCCGGATCAGGATGCCGCAGTCGCCGCCGACAAGGTGCTGTTCACCATCGAGCGACTTGAATTGCAACGGCCGCTGACGATGATTCATGACGCGTCAGCCCGTGAGGAGGCAGGGCCGCTAAGGCAATGGTATCGCCAAGTGTTTTGTCCAGCGGCCCGTCGCTGACCTTCGGAAACAAGATCCGCCCGCGCGAATCGTTAGGAAGAGTGATGGAAATGCTTGACCATTCCGTCTATCCAGATCTCAGCCCAGCTCCCGACGACCTGCAAACTGAGGCCGAGCGGGCTGATTATGGACACCGCATCTGGAGCGGCTTCGATTTCGGAGTGTTTCCAGAGCAGGCTGACTGGGAGCGTTTTTCAGCGTGGAAGGATGTCTTTGACCGATTTCCACTGCCACACTCCCCCGCCTACCACACCTTTCGCAGTCGCTATGGCTGGACGCCGTCGCCACGCGGCAGATCCGGCCTCATGCCAGGCTGGAAGGCTCAGGACCTCCGCGAAGGCCGCACTGATCCCTGCGAGCAGAACGTCTGAAACCCAGCGGGGCGGTGGATCCGTGCGGCGTCAGACGGTTTTGAACGTCTGCTTTTTGTGCAGACACGCTGCAGGCTTGATCACTTTGTACGGACAAAGTATCCTGCGACCATGAAACGACTCCATGTGGCCTTGATCGGAGCTGGCCGGGCGGGCCTGATCCATGGTGCAAACCTATCGCGGCGGATCGAGTCGGCAACGCTGACCGCGATCTGCGACGCTAGCCCCGACACTCTGAAAACAGCGGCGAGCGAACTCGGCTGCCGCGATGCCCGCACCGACTTCCGCGCGGTCTGCGCCGATCCCGCCGTCGATGCGGTCGTGATCGTCACGCCCACGTTTCTGCATGCCGAGATCGCCTGTGCCGCGGCGGCGGCCAGCAAGCACGTTTTTCTCGAGAAGCCGATGGCTCTCACGGTCGCTGAGTGCCGGGCGATCGAGGCGGCCTGCAAGTCAACTGGCGTGAAACTCCAGATCGGCTTCATGCGGCGGTTTGACGAGGGTTTTGCCCGGGCCAAGGCCGTGCTCGACTCGGGTGAACTCGGCCGTGTGATGATCATCAAAAGCACGGGCCGCGGGCCCGGCGGCCCCGGCCCGTGGATGTGGGACCTTCAACAGAGCAACGGCATCGTCGCTGAGGTCAACAGCCACGATCTCGACAGCATCCACTGGTTTACCGGAGCGAAGATCAGGCACGTCTACGCGGAAGCTCATAATTTCAAGATGCCTGAAGCCCGCGAACGGTTTCCCGACTTCTACGATAATGTCGTGGCGACCCTTCGGCTCGACGACGACACGATCGCCGTCGTCGACGGCACCTGCCCAGCCCACTACGGCTACGACGCCCGCGTGGAAATCCTCTGCGAGAAGGGGGTGCTCTTCGTGGGCAGCGCCCGCCGGCATGGCTGCGAGTGGATCACGGTCGAATCGGGATTGCACGGCGATGCCGTCGCCAGTTGGCGAACGCTGTTTCGCGACGCCTACCTCGCCGAGATGGAGAGCTTCGTCGATGCCGTGCTCCACGACCGGCCCACGCCGGTCACCGCGGCCGACGGCCGCTGGGCGGTCGAAGCGGTCGTGGCCATCAACGAGAGCCTGCGGACCGGCCAGCCAGTGCCCGTGCATGCCAGCGGGGTGACCGCATGATCGCAGCCCGCTACACGCAAACTGGAGGGGGGCAAGGCGGTAGATTCGCCGTCACCGATGCTCCCGAGCCGGTCGCGGAGCCGGGCGGTCTCATCGTGCGGATCGACGCGGCGAGCATCTGCGGCACCGACATCAAGATCTTGAACCACGGTCACCGCAAGCTTCGCGACGGCCAGACGATCACGCTCGGCCATGAGTTTGTCGGTACGATCGTGGAGACCAACGGCACCTCAAAGGGCTTCACCGTCGGCCAGCGGGTGGGCGTCGCGCCCAATATCGGCTGCGGCCACTGCACGATGTGCATGCAGGGGCTGGGCAACATGTGCCCGTCATACTCTGCTTTCGGCATCGACCGCGACGGAGCCCACGCGCCGCTGGTCGCCATCCCACGCGCCGCGATTGAGCAGGCACTCGTGATCCCGCTGCCTGAGGGCATCGACCCGCAGGCCGCCACGCTTGCTGAGCCGCTCTCCTGCGTCGTGGCCGCGCAGCGAGCCACGCGGATCGAACCCGGCGACACGGTCGTGATCTACGGCGCCGGGCCGATGGGCCTCTTGCATGTGATGCTTGCGGCGACGAGCGGCGCCGGCCGGATCATCGTGGCCGACAGAAACCCGACGCGGCTCACGCTCGCCCGCGATCTCGGCGCAGCCGACACGGTCAACGTGGTGGAGCGATCCGTCGGCGACTGGGTCCGCGAGCATGCTGCGGGCGGCGTCGATGTTGTGATCATCGCCGTGCCCGTGCCTGAGATTCAGGTCGAGGCGCTTGACATCCTGGCCCCGCTCGGCCGGCTCTGCCTGTTTGCCGGCTGGCCGCGGGGCGCTAGCGAGATGCCGCTCGACACCAATGTCATCCATTACAAGAGCCTTGTCGTGACTGGCACGACGGGGGGCGCGCCGCGAGACTATGTGGCGAGCCTCAAGCTGATTGCTTCGGGCCGGGTGGACGTGCGGCGGGTCGTGTCGCATGTCTTTTCGTTCGCGGAGCTAGGCAAGGCCTACGAAGCGGCGGCCAGCGGCAGGTCGCTCAAAGTGGTGATCGCGACGCAGCCCTGACGGGCTGCACCAAACCAGGGAGTGGGGCTCGTGGCGGTTCTTCTCGGCATCGACATCGGCACGCAGGGCACGAAGGCGGCGGCCTTTGATGCCGACGGCGCGGTCGTGGCCTCGGCCTTCGAGGCTTCGCAATTGCATCGGCCGCGGACGGGTGTGGTCGAGGAGGATCCGGCCCGCCAATTCGCCAGCGTCTGCCGCACGATCAGGCAGTGTGTGGAGCAGGGAAAAGTTCGTAGCGATCGCGTCGCGGCGATCGGGATCGTCGGCCAGATGGCGGGCGTGATCGGCGTCGGCACCGACGGCACGCATGTCACGCCCTACGACTCCTGGCTCGACACCCGCTGCGGGCCCTTGATCGAGCGGATGCTGGCGGAGGCGGGGCCGCAGATCGTCGCCCAAACCGGTGGCCCGCCGAGCTTCAACCACGGCCCCAAGAAGCTCTGGTGGAAGCATGAACGGCCGAAAGACTACCGGCGGATTGCCGCCTTCGTGCAGCCGGGTGGCTATGCCGCGATGCGGCTCTGCGGCCTGGCTGCCGAGGCCGCTTTTATCGACCACACCTACCTCCACTTCTCGGGCTTCGCCGATACGGCCCGCGGCGTCTGGGACCAAAAACTCTGCGACACATTCGGCTTCGATCGGGCGAAACTTCCGCGGATCGTGCCGCCGCAGACGGTGGTCGGCGAACTCACCGCCGCGGCCGCGAAGGCCTGTGGCCTGAAACCGGGAGTGCCGGTCGTGGCGGGCTGCGGCGATACGGCGGCGAGCCTGCTTGCGTGCGGCGGCACGAAGCCCGGCGTCTGCGTGGATGTTGCCGGCACGGCGAGTGTGTTTGCGGCCACCTGCGACACCTTCACGCCCGATGTCGAGCAGGGCATCCTCTCGTGTGCCCGGTCGATCACGCCGGGCCTCTGGCATCCCTACGCCTACGTCAACGGCGGCGGCATGAATATCGAATGGTTTCGCGGGCTCTTCGCTCTGGCAGCCAAGGGGAAAGCCGCGGTGGACATCCCAGAGCTTGATCGGCTGGCCGCGGTGATCGAGCCGGCCGAAGATCTGCCGCTGTTTGTGCCTCACCTCGCGGGCCGCAATTCGCCGCCGCAGCCGCACCTGCGGGGTGCTTGGACGGGCCTCACACACAGCCATGGTGTCGGCGCACTCTATCGCGGCATGCTCGAGGGCGTGGCACTTGAATATGCGATCTATGTGGCCGCGATCCACACACTGCTGCCGCAGGCGAAGCTTGCCGAACTGCGGGTGACCGGCGGCGGGGCGACAAGCTCCGTCTGGAACCGGATCAAGTCCGACGTGCTTCAACTCCCGGTGCGGCCCGTCATCGAGAGCCAGGGGGCGCCAGCCGGCGCCGCGATCGTGGCCGGCTGGGGTATCGGCGTGTTGGCATCGCCCGACGCTGCTGCGAAGCAGTGGGTCGACCTGGGAACAGCCCTCCGCCCGGCCCGCAAGGCCGCCGCCCTGTCGGCCAGACGGCTGTCCCGCTACCGGGCCCTCCTTACCGCGCTGGATCCCAGCCCGGCCACGACTGCCCGCGGTCGCAGTAGCCGCAATCACAAACGTGGAGACGATCGCTGATGACCACGACAGAATCCGTCCGCAACACAGTCGCGATCGTACTGCCGGCGATGGGGGCACACAGCGAGACGGCCTTCGAGCCCGCCACGCGGCCGACGATGTATTTTATCGGGGTGACGACGGGCAAGAGTTCGATCATGGCGGTATTTCCTAAGTGGGCCGAGCATCTTGGCCTCGGTGCGGTCGCGATCCGTGGCATCGACTGTAAATGGCACGACGATCCAGCCGTCTATCGGCGGGTGGTGAGCTTCATCAAGAGCGACCCGCTCTCGCTGGGAGCACTTGTCACTACGCACAAGATCGACCTGCTGGCCGCCTGCCACGATCTGTTTGATGAGCTGGACAGCTCCGCACAACTCCTTGGCGAGGTGAGTGGAATCTCTAAGCGGCAGGGGGACCGCGGATCGAAGGCACAGACGCTCCTCTGCGGCCATGCCAAGGATCCGCTCACGAGCGGCCTATCGCTTGAAGCCTTTCTGCCCGAGCGGCACTGGGAGCGAACCGGGGCCGATGCCCTGATCCTCGGCGCCGGCGGCTCGTCGATCGCGCTGTCGTGTGCCCTGCTTGACCCGAAGCACGGCGGCAACGTGCCGCGGCGACTATTCGTCACCGATCGCAGCCCCGGCCGACTGCGCGAGATCGAGGCGATCCACAAGCGGCTCGGTGCCTCGATTCCTGTCGAATACATCCATGCTGCCCGACCGGAGGAGAATGACAGCGTCGTGGCCCGGCTCGCCCCGCACTCGCTCGTGGCCAATGCCACCGGCCTCGGCAAGGATGCCCCGGGATCGCCGCTCACCGATGCCGCCATGTTTCCCGAGCACGGTCTGGCCTGGGACTTCAACTACCGCGGTGACCTGCTCTTTCTCACGCAGGCGCGACGGCAAGCCGGCATGCGGCGGCTTCACGTGGAGGATGGCTGGGTCTACTTCCTCCACGGCTGGACTCGCGTGATGGCCGAGGTCTTTCACATCGACATCCCAGCCCGCGGCCCGGGATTCGAACAGCTCAGTGACATCGCCGCCAACGTCCGCACCTGACAGGAGGTTTTGTTTTCCATGGCGCACACCACGGCCCCCCATCCCTCGACGCCTGCCGACCTGCCCTTTGGCGTAGATATTGATCTCGTCACAGGTGTCATGCAGGAGCCCGACCGCGTGCTCGTGCGGCGGGCCAGCGACATGAAAGGCTACTATCAAGACGAGGCGGCCCTCGAGCGGCTGATCGCCGCCGGCGACCCCGTGCACTACGAGGTGTTTGAAAAGGTGATTCCGGAGACCTACGGCCATCTGCTCTTCTGCATCTCGAAACTCTTTCCCGGCCGTGTAGGTGACGAGTGCTTTATGACAAAAGGGCATTACCACACCGTCAGCGGCACCGCCGAAACGTATCTCTGCATCGCCGGCACGGGTTTCATGATGTGTAAGCTGGCCGACAACGCATGGCGGGCCGAGCCGATGCGGCGGAATCGGATGGTCTATGTGCCGCCGCACTGGGGGCATCGCTCGATCAATACTGGCCCGGAGCCGCTGATCTCCTTCTGCGTCTATCCCGCCGAGGCCGGCCATAACTACGGCGATATCGCCGCCCTAGGCTTCCCCCGCCGTGTGTTTATCCGCAATGGCCGCGAGGTGTTCGAATAGATGACGAAGATCCTGATCACACCCCGTTCGGTAACGGCCGACGGCCATCCCGCGCTGGAGAAACTCGTGCAGGCGGGCTATGAGATTGTGATGTCGAAGCCCGGCATGATGCCGACGACAGACCAGCTTAAAGCGCTCTTGCCCGGCTGCGTCGGCTGGCTCGCCGGCGTCGAAACGATCTCTGCCGATGTGCTCGCATCGGCACCTGATCTCAGGGTCATCAGCCGCAATGGTACCGGTATCGATGCGATCGATCTGAAAGCGGCCCAGCAGCGCGGCGTCGAGATCTGCCGCGCCGAAGGGGCCAACGCCCGCGGCGTGGCCGAGCTGGCCATCGGCCTGATGCTCGCCCTCGCGCGGTCGCTCGCCTTTTCCGATGCGGCGATCAAGGCCGGCGGCTGGCAGCGGCGGAAGGGGTTTGAGCTGGAAGGCAAGACGCTCGGTGTTGTCGGCTGCGGGAAGATCGGCCGGCTCGTGGCGACGCTCGCCGCCGGTCTCGGCATGCGGGTTATCGGTTACGATCCCTTCGCCGAGATTTCTCACAACCCTCTCGATCTGCCGCTTGTAAAGCTCGACGACCTCATCGCCGTGAGCGACGTCATCACGCTCCACTGTCCGCCGCCACAAGACGGCGGCCCGCTGCTCGATGCCCGCCGGCTCGCGCTGCTAAAGCCGGGGGTGCTCCTCGTGAATACCGCGCGGCACGAGCTGATCGATGTCCCGGCCCTCGTCGCCGCACTCGACGCCGGCCACGTGGCCGGCGCGGCGCTGGATGTCTTTGACGCCGAGCCACCGCTCGACCGGGCCCACCTGGCACACGACCGGATTTTGGCGACGCCCCACATCGGCGGCTTCACCACCGAAAGCGTCGATCGGGCCGTGGATGTCGCCGTCGAAAATCTACTCGACTCCCTGCCGCGGCATTCCCCCTCCGATATCGCGGGCTGCAGACAGAGTGGGGAGCTGAGATGACCACATCCGACCCGCCCACGAGACGCTCGATCTGCTGCAAAGCTGCCGCCAGCCACCCACGCTCCTCCCAGACACCGATCATCACCTGCGGCTCGCTCTCCAGCACCGCTCCCCGGAGAGAAACATGAAAGTCGGCATCGACAACTACTGCTATCACCGGTTCTTTGGCGAAGTCTATGCCCAGCAAACGGATCCTGGCCGGAGGATCACGATCGAGTGGTTCATCGAACGTGCCCGGGATCTCGGTGTCGACGGCGTCTCGCTCGAGAGCTGCTTCTTTCCCAGTTTCGATGCCGGCTATCTCGACGCCCTCCACGCGCAGCTCGACGCCGCAGGGCTGATGCGAGTATTTGCCTGGGGCCATCCCGATGGACTGGAGGGGGGCAAGAACGCTGCGGCCCTCGATGAGTTGATCGCCATGATCCCGCATGCACGGCGGCTTGGGGCCAACGTCATGCGGGTGGTGGGGTCGAGCCTGATGTTTCGGTTTGAAAACCACCAGGAGCAGATCCGCCGACTGACAGGAATGTTTAAAAAAGCGGTAATCGTGGCCAAAGAACACGGCGTCAAGCTCGCCATCGAAAACCACATCGATTTTACAAGCGACGAGATCGTGCAATTGCTTGATGAGGTCGATTCCGATCACTTTGGCGTGAATTTCGATACGGCCAACTTCGCCCGGCTGCTCGACGATCCCGTCAAGGGGATGCAAAAGCTCGCCCCGCGGGTGTTGGCCACGCACATCAAAGACTTGAAGGTCAACCCGCAGGCGAGCGTGGACGACTGGTTCTTCTTCTCATCGACGCCGGTGGGCGATGGGTTTGTCGATAATCTCGCGCTCGCCCGACTCCTCAAGCAGGCAGGCTACCAGGGATTCCTCGCAGTGGAGACAGACTTCCTCCACCCTGACTATTCTGATGAAGATGCTGCCGTCGCCCAAAGTGTGGCCGCCCTGAAGAAGATCGCAGCTGAGGCATGATCTTTCAGCCCAATCCACCGGGCCGACTCCTGGAATGTGAGAACCAATTCATGACACGCCAGTCGATACGTCAATCTGACCCGCCAGTCATGCCGAAGGCCCGTGTGGTGCCTTTGGCATTTTGCGCGACGCCCGACGAGGGATTTCACGCCCAGTGCGAGGCGATCCGCCGGCTGCTTGGCGACCGGATCGAACTGCTGCCGTCGGCTGTCCTCGGCGGCCCCTTGCCGACATGCGATGCGGTGATCCTGCCGCAGGTGCTCGGGGACGCCTATCGGCGGCTCGACGCCTTCCGACAGATTCCGGTGCCGATCCTCGTCGTCACGAGCGAATGTGGCACGCTCTCGATGTGGGACTGGGAGATTCTCGCCTGGCTGCGGGCGGAAGGCGTGCAGGCGATCGCACCCTACGAACTCACCCAGGCCCGGCGGGTCTGTGCCGCCCTGCAGGTCCGTCGCGAACTGGCGACCGGAAAATTCGTCGTCTACCAGGACGACCCGGGCGACGGGATGCAGGCGGCGATCTTCAAGCGGTTTTACTGGTGGGAAGACGAGTGTTCGCAGCGGATCCTCAAGCGGTTTGGCCTGGTGATTGAGAAGCGGAGCTTCAAGGAGCTGGGGGCTCGTGCGCAGGCGATCCCGGACGCCGTGGCGGAGCAGGAGTGGCGAGAAAAGCAGCAGCCGATTGCGGGCTGCGCGGGTCGCGCCGTGACAAGCGCGATGAAGCTCTACCTTGCCCTGCGCGATGACCTTGATGCCGATTCCGGGATCCGAGCGATGGGGATCAACTGCCTCAACGAGTCGATGTTTTCCGACACGACGCCGTGTCTGGCCTGGAGCCTCCTCCATGACGAACGGGGGCTGATCTGGGGCTGCGAAGCCGACACCGTCGCGATGCTCACGAAGCACATCCTCCGCCGATCGATTGGCGCGGGGGTGATCATGACAAACCTCTACCCCTTTCTGATGGGCCAGGCCGCGCTCAAGCATGAGCGGATCGCCGCCTTTCCGCCCGTTGCCGATCCCGAGAATCACATTCTTGTGGCCCACTGCGGCTACATGGGCGTGATCCCGCGGACGATCGCCTCCTCCTGGACGCTCAAGCCGAAGGTGCTGGCGATCGTCGATGAAAATGCGACCGCGATCGATGCCCGGCTACCGGAGGGACCGATCACGATGGCGAAGCTCCTCCCTTCGTTTGAGACAC